>RFQA01000009.1 GCA_009925925.1 Betaproteobacteria bacterium | reverse complement strand
CGTTTTGCCTTCGCCGTGACCGAAACGGCCACCGGCAAAGTACTGGGTTGCAGCAGCTACCACGACATCGTGCCGGCCATCAAGCGCGTCGAAATCGGCTGGACCTGGTATGCCAAAAGCAGCCAACGCAGCCACGTCAACACCACCGCCAAGCTGCTGTTGCTCACCCACGCGTTCGAGACCTTGGGCTGCCATGTGGTGGGCTGGCGCACCGACAATTTCAACTTCGCGTCCCAAGCCGCTATCGAGCGCCTGGGCGCCAGACGAGACGGCGTGATCCGTGGCCACGCCTTGCGCCGCGACGGCACCATCCGCGACACCGTGATGTACAGCCTGCGCAGCGGCGAGTGGCCAGAGGTGAAAACCCAGTTGCTGTACCTGCTGGACAAACCCCGCACCTGAGGGCACCGCCATGCTGCTGGATTTCTTCTACACCCTGCGCTCTGCCAAGCTGCCCGTCTCGGTCAAGGAATACCTGACCCTGCTCGAGGCACTGCAAAAAGGAGTGGTGGGACCGAACACCCGGCCCGCGGATGGTGAAGAAGAAGCAAGCGGCTACAGCATTGACGACTTCTACTTCCTGGCCCGCACCACGCTGGTCAAGGACGAAAAGCACTATGACAAGTTCGACCGGGCTTTCGGCGCTTACTTCAAAGGCATCGAGCAGGTCAGCGACTTCACCAAAGACATTCCGGCTGAATGGCTGCGCAAAAATCTCGAGAAGTATTTGACGCCTGAAGAGCAAGCCAAGTTGCAGGCCATGGGCTGGAATGAGCTGATGGAGACGCTCAAGAAGCGGCTCGAGGAACAAAAAGAACGCCATGAGGGCGGCAGCAAGTGGATCGGTACGGGCGGCACATCCCCTTTTGGCGCCTACGGACAAAACCCGCAAGGCATCCGCATCGGGCAGGACAAGAGCCGCAACCGCAGCGCAGTCAAGGTGTGGGACCAGCGCGCCTACAAAGACTACGACGACACCCAGGAACTCGGCACCCGCAACATCAAGGTGGCGCTGCGCCGCCTGCGCAAGTTCGCCCGCGAAGGCCATGAGGACGAACTGGACCTGGACGAGACGATCAGCAAGACGGCGGCGAATGCCGGCTTTCTGGACATCAAAATGCGCCCCGAGCGGCACAACAACGTCAAGGTGCTGCTACTGATGGACGTGGGCGGCACCATGGACGACCACATCCAGCGGGTGGAGGAGCTGTTCAGCGCGGCCAAGACCGAGTTCAAGCACCTGGAGTTTTATTACTTCCACAACTGCGTCTATGACTTCATGTGGAAGAACAACCGCCGCCGCTTTGCGGAGAAGTTTGATACCTGGGACATCATCCGAAAGTACAACAAGGACTACAAGCTGATTTTTGTGGGCGACGCGACCATGAGCCCCTACGAGATTTTGCAGCCCGGCGGCAGCGTGGAATACAACAACGAAGAGCCCGGCGCCGAATGGCTGCAGCGGCTGATGAGCGCCTTCCCCAAATTCGCGTGGATCAACCCCGAGCCCCAGGGCGTCTGGCAGTACCGCCAGAGCATCGCCGTCATCCAGCAGCTGGTGCAAAACAAGATGTACCCCCTCACCCTCAAAGGCCTGGAAGAGGCCATGCGGCAGCTGACCAAGTAGGCATCACACTGCAACGAGGGATGCCCTTCGCGCAGGCCGATACAATCCCGCGTCCGGTCTCCGTAGTTCAATGGATAGAACGGCCCCCTCCTAAGGGGCAGATACAGGTTCGATTCCTGTCGGGGGCACCAGCCACTTTTGCATCAAATTAGCCCCTAGCTCCCGTTGAATATGCGCGAGCAGCTATCAAAAAGTGAGCAAATCAGCGCTGGCGCAGCGCAATGATGTCTTCCCGCACCGCGGCCGACCACGCCCTGCGGTCACGCCCGTCGGCGGTTTGCGGGGCTCCGAACGTCACCACCGCCTGAATACCGTCACTGCACAGCGTGCGCCACAGGGAGCCGAGCAGCGTGTCGTCTCCGATGTAGCAAGGGGCAAAACTTTGCTGGCCTTGGGCGTCGGCAAACTGCAGGGCCACCGGTTGAATGGGCGCATTCACCGCGATAGCCGCCTGCAGCAGGTTGGCGTGAAAAGGCAGCACATGGGTGCCATCACCCGTAGTGCCCTCAGGAAACACCGCCAGCACCTCTCCCAAGCTCAGGCGCTCGGCCATGTGGTGCACTACGCGCATCGCGTCGCGGCGGGATTCGCGCTCTATGTACAGCGTGCCAGCGCCGGTCGCCAGCGTGCCCACCACGGGCCAGTGCTGGATATCGGACTTGGAGATAAAACGGCAATGCCGCGCGGCGTGGATGACCACGATGTCCAGCCAAGAGATGTGGTTAGCCGCCAGCAGCACAGGGCCGCCGGTAGGCGGTGTGCCGTTTACTACCAATTTGATAGCTAGACGCCCAAGCATCGCCTGGGCCCAAGCTTGAACTTCTACATCGCGCTCCGGTTGCGACAGCCGAGGAAACACCATGCGGATGCGCCACGCACCCGCCAGCACATGCAGGAGTACCCGGCTGATTCGCCACAAGGCTTTGAGTTGGCGCATGCGTTTGTGGCCCGGTGTGGCTTCAGGCTGCGGTGTAAGCCACGCGGCCACCGACCAGCGTGGCCTTGACGCGGCCGGGCAGTTCGTAGCCGCCGAACGGCGTGTGCTGCCCCTGGCTGACGAGTGCGGATGGCTCGACCACCCAGTGGGCGGCGGGGTCGAACACGCAAATGTCAGCCGCGCCGCCTGCTGTCAGGCGCCCTGCGCTCGCGGCAAAGGTTCCCAAAGCACCGCCCAACACCAGAGCTGAACGGCTAGTAACGGTGGCTACCGCTTCCGCGACGCCCAAGCCGCTTTCCTGCGCCCACTTGAGCGCCAGGCTCAGCAGCAGCTCCAGACCGGTGGCGCCGGGCTCAGCTTCGGCAAAGGGCAGTGTTTTTTCATCCGCGCTGACCGGGTTGTGGTCGGAGACCAGTGCATCGATGGTGCCATCGGCCAGGGCTGCGCGCAGGGCATCGCGGTCGCGCTGCTGGCGCAGGGGCGGGTTCAGGCGCATGCGGCTATCGAAGTAGCCGATGTCCACATCGGTCAGGTGCAGGGAGTTGATGCTCACATCGCAGGTTACGGGCAGTCCCTCGGTCTTGGCCTGGCGCACCAGATCCACACCGGCAGCGCTGCTGATGCGGCACAGGTGAACGCGGGCCTTGGTGGCGCGTACCAGCTCAAAGATGGTGTGCAGGGCGATGGTTTCAGCGGCTACCGGCACGCCGGAGAGTCCCATGCGCGTGGCCAAAGGCCCGCTAGCGGCCACACCCTTGCCGAGGTAAGCCTCTTGCGGGCGCAGCCACACGGTGTAGCCGAAGGTGCTGGCGTACTGCAGGGCACGCTGGGTGACCTGTGTGTTGAGCAAGGGCACTTCGGCCTGGCTGAAGGCCACGCAGCCGGCTTGGGTGAGCTGCAGCATTTCGGTGAGCACTTCGCCCTGCAGATTGCGGGTGAGCGCCCCCAGCGGGAACACGCGGGCCTGGTGCAGGCGCTCGGCGCGGTAGCGCAGCATTTCGACCAGACCGGCTTCGTCCAGCACGGGTTCGGTATCGGGAGGGCACACCACGCTGGTGACGCCACCAGCCACCGCAGCGGCCATTTCGCTGGCCAGCATGCCTTCGTGCTCGTGGCCGGGCTCGCGCAAGCGCACTGACAAATCGACCAAGCCCGGCGCAACGATGCAGCCTTGTGCGTTGATGGTGGTTTGCGGGGCAAAGCCGGCGGGCGCAGTGCCGATGGCCAGGATGCGGCCGCTGGAGATGGCCACATCAGCCACGGTGTCGGTGCCGCTGGCGGGGTCGATGACACGGCCGCCTTGAATCAGAATTTGCATTGCTTCAGTCCTTGAATCTGGGTGCGAGTCGCCATCACGCTTCGTTGCCCGCGACGATGCTCATGACCGCCATGCGCACGGCGATGCCGAAAGTCACCTGCGGCAGGATCACGGCCTGTGCACCGTCCACCACCGCCGAGTCAATTTCCACACCGCGATTGATGGGGCCAGGGTGCATGACGATGGCATCAGGCTTGGCAAGTTGCAGCTTCTCGGGCGTGAGGCCAAAGCTTTTGAAGAACTCGTGCATGGAGGGCAACAGCGCGCCGCTCATGCGCTCGTTTTGCAGGCGAAGCATGATGATGACGTCGCAGTCTTTGATGCCCTCTTCCAGCGTGTGGCACACCCGCACGCCCATCTGGGCCATGTCGGAGGGCACCAGTGTTTTGGGGCCGACCACGCGCACTTCGGCACAGCCCAAGGTGGTAAGCGCATGGATGTCGGAGCGCGCCACGCGGGAGTGCAGCACGTCGCCCACGATGGCGACTGTGAGGTTGGAAAAGTCTTTCTTGTAGTGCCGGATGGTGAACATATCCAGCAGACCCTGCGTGGGGTGGGCATGGCGGCCATCGCCGGCGTTGATCACATGCACGTGGGGTGCCACATGCTGGGCAATCAGGTAGGGCGCGCCGGACTCGCTGTGGCGCACCACGAACATGTCGGCGGCCATGGCGCTCAGGTTGGCGATGGTGTCCAGCAGCGACTCGCCCTTGGAGGCACTGGAGCGCGCGATGTCGAGGTTGATAACGTCCGCACTCAAGCGGGTGGCCGCAATCTCGAAGGTGGTACGGGTGCGGGTGCTGTTCTCAAAGAACAGATTGAACACGCTTTTGCCGCGCAGCAAGGGCACCTTTTTGACTTCGCGGTCGTTGAGCGATACGAAGTTGGTGGCGGTGTCCAGAATATGGGTGAGGATGTTTTTGGGAAGTCCTTCGGTGGACAGCAGGTGGATCAGCTCGCCATGTTTGTTGAGTTGCGGATTGCGCTTGTACAACATGCTCAGGCCTCCTGCACATCAAAAGAAAACACACCCTCGGCGCTGCGCGCCAGAGCCAGCGACTGGTTGGCAGCCAGGCTGACCCGCGCGGCAGCGAATTCGGCCTGGATGGGCAACTGGCGCCCGCCGCGGTCCACCAGCACAGCCAAGCGCACTTGGGCGGGGCGGCCGTAGTCAAACAGCTCGTTGATCACTGCGCGGATGGTGCGGCCGGTGTAGAGCACGTCGTCCAGCACCAGAATGTCCGCCCCATTCACATCAAAGGGCAACTGGGTCTGGCCACCGGAAGAGAGGCCCCTCTTGGCGAAGTCGTCCCGGTGCATGGCGGACGAAATCGTGCCGTGCTTGCCCGCGAACTTCAGGTCCGCCTGCAGGCGCTCGGCCAGCCAGGCGCCACCCGAAGTGATGCCCACCAGGCGGGTATCTGCATTGCACAACTGCTGTACGCCGCGCAGGAGTTCGCGGTACAGCGCCTCTGCATCTAGCAACAAGGCCCCCACGCTCGTCGCAACGCGTACTTCGCTGCCCCCCGCGGGGGCGCTCCCGCCTTGGGACGGCCCGGCGGCGTTCGTCAATGTGGTCACTCGAGACTCCTCAAAAATTGTTCCAAAATAATGCAGGCGGACATGGCATCGGCGTCCTTGGCGCCGCTGGCAATCGCCTCGGTGGTGCTGTAGCGCTCGTCCACCTCAAACACTTGCAGGCCAAAACGGCCCTGCAACTGTCGGCCGAATTTCTTGGCGCGCGCCGTGTTTTCATGCGGTGCGCCATCGGGGTGGTAGGGCACGCCGATCACGATGGCATCGGGCTGCCACTCTTTGAGTTTGGCAGCCACGCCGTCAAAGCGGGCATTGCCTTCGGCGTGGATGGAGCCCTGCGGCTGCGCCGTGCGCATGAGCCGGTTGCCCACAGCTACGCCAGTGCGCTTCAAGCCAAAATCAAATGCAATAAAAGTAGTGAAGGCAGGAGGCACAAGGGGCGCAGCGTCGCTCATGCGTGCCCCGCTTGTTGCGAAATCATCCACGACTCCAGACCCAAGAGCCCCAAAGCCCGGTCATAACGTTGCTCCACCGGCGTGTCAAAGATCAAGGACTGGTCCGCAGCGACGGTCAGCCAGCTGTTTTCACCCAACTCGGTTTCCAACTGACCTTCGCCCCACGCTGAGTAGCCCAAAGACACGAGTACCCGCTTGGGGCCGGAGCCCATGGACAAGGCTTCAAGCACGTCTTTGGAGGTGGTCATTTCCAGCCCGCCGGGAATGGTCATGGTGGAGGAGTAAAGCGACTCGTCGCTGCCCTGGCCCTCAGCCACCACGGACTCATGCAATACAAAGCCACGCTCGGTTTGTACCGGACCACCTTGAAACACTTGCTGGCTGACCAAGTCCGAACGGTGCAGAGGCAGATCTATTTTGTCAAAAAGGGCAGGCAGCGGCATGTCGGCTGGCTTGTTAATGACTAAGCCCAATGCCCCGCGCGCGGAGTGTTCGCACACATACACCACGCTTTTGCCGAACATGGCATCGTCCAGTCCGGGCATTGCGATCAGGAAATGATTGGTGAGATTGAAAGGTGCAGAATCGCCGGACATTGTTCGATTTTAACGGCTGACATGCAATCTCATTTCTCTACCGGGCTGGTCTGGTTCCGGCGCGACCTGCGCACCGACGACAACGCGGCCCTGGCGCGTGCCTTGGCATGCTGCAACACCGTTTATTGCGTTTTTGTGTACGACAAGGCCATTCTGGACAATCTGCCGCGCCAGGATCGCCGCGTGGAATTTATCCATGAATCTGTCGCTGCCTTGGAGGCTTCACTGCAGTCCCTGCGAGGACAAGCTTCCCGCACGCTGATCACTTTGCATGATGCGGCCCAGTCCGCGATTCCGGAGCTGGCCAAGAGGCTGCAGGCGGGTGCCGTATTCGCAGCCCGCGATTACGAACCCGTTGCCGTGGCCCGCGACACTTCGGTACAGCAGCAGCTTTTGAAGGAGGGCAGGCAGCTCATTTTGGTGAAAGACCAAGTCATTTTTGAGGAACGGGAGGTATTGACCCAGACCGGCAAGCCTTACGGAGTTTTTACGCCCTATCACCGCGCTTGGCTGGCACGGATCGGCTTTGAGGCGGTACCGAGCCATGACCTCGTTCGTGGCCATGCAGAATTGGCTGCTGCGCCGGGCGCCCTCGCCCAGCCATTGCCCTCGTTGGCGGACTTAGGGTTCGAAGCCACTAACCTGCGAGCGCTCGGCATGCATGGGGGCAGTGCTGCAGGCGAAGCGATGTTGCAGGACTTTGTGGGGCGTATGGACCGGTACAGTGAAGCCCGCAATTTTCCCAGTGTCAAAGGCCCTAGCTATCTGGGAGTCCATTTGCGCTTTGGCACCGTCTCCATCCGCAAGCTAGTGAACCTGGCCCTCCAGCGGGTTCGCACCGGGAGCGAGGGCGCTTCTGTATGGTTGGCAGAGCTCGCATGGCGCGACTTTTACTTTCAGATCTTGGCAAACTTTCCACACGTGGCAACGCAGGCTTTCAAGCCGGAATACGATGCCATTGCATGGGAGCAAGGCAAGGAAGCTGAAGCTTTATACGAGGCGTGGTGCGAAGGACGAACCGGCTACCCGATCGTGGATGCGGCCATGGCCCAGCTCAATCAGACAGGTTATATGCACAACCGCCTGCGCATGGTGGCAGGCAGCTTTTTGGTGAAGCACCTCGGCTTGGATTGGCGCTGGGGCGAGAAGTACTTCGCTCTCAAACTCAACGACTTTGACCTCTCCGCCAACAATGGCGGTTGGCAATGGGTAGCCTCCAGCGGGTGTGATGCGCAGCCCTACTTCCGCATTTTCAACCCGGTGACCCAGAGTGAAAAGTTTGACGGACAAGGCAAATTCATCAAGCGCTACCTCCCACAACTGGCGGGCCTTTCTGACAAGGCCATCCATGCGCCTTGGCTCGCGAAACCCATGGAACTGGCGGCTGCGGGAGTTCAGATCGGTAGCAACTACCCGGCGCCTGTCGTCGATCATGCACAAGCCAGAGCACGCACGCTCACGCGCTATGGCTTCCTCAAAAAATCAACGGATCAAGCGGGCGCTGCAACTGAGCAATAACCCCGCACCAGACCCAGCAACTCGTCTTCCGAGTAGGGCTTGCCAAGGTAGTGGTCCACGCCCAACTCACGGGCGTGCTCACGGTGCTTCTCTGCGATGCGGGAGGTGATCATGATGATGGGAAGCCCTTGCAGTTTGGCATCTGCGCGGATGTTGCGGGCCAGGTCGAAGCCATCCATGCGAGGCATTTCTATATCGGACAGTACGACTGCCGGAATTTCTTCCTGTAGCTTTTCCAGTGCCTGCAAACCATCGTTGGCCAGAGCTACCCGGTAACCTTCACGCTTGAGCAAGCGCTGGGTCACGCGCCGTACGGTGATGGAGTCATCTACCACCAACACCAAGGGCAGCGAGGTTCCGGACGCGGCCGTTGCAGCAGCTTTTGCCGGTACATCTGAAGTTGCTTCCAACAAGGCATTTACCGGAATCGCTTCAGCGCCAAGCCCACGGGCCTGGTCACCGTACACGGATGCCAGTGCCACGGGGTTGTATATCAGCACCACCGCACCGGATGCCAGCACCGACATGCCGGCCAGCCCCGGCAAACGAGCGAGTTGCGGACCCAAGTTCTTCACAACCACTTCGCGGTTGCCCAAGACTTCGTCGATGTGCACAGCCAGGCGCTGGCCCGCACTGCGAAAAATGGCAAGTGGCAGTGTTTTGCCACCCGCATCCAGACTCTTGGCAGAGACCTGCAACAAGGCGCCACCCCAGAAGAAGGGAACCTGCTCCTCACCGAAGCTGAATGCTTGCTGGGCATACGCAGCATCCAGCTGGGCTGCTGGAACGCGCAGGACAGTTTCCATGATGTTGGCGGGTACGCCGATGGAAAACTCACCCATACGCAAGATCACCACCTGAGTCACCGCGGTCGTCAGGGGGAGCACCAATTTAAAGGTTGTACCGACATTCGGCTGGGTTTGGGTTTCGATACGTCCGCCCAAGGCATGCACCTCTGCCCTCACCACATCCATCCCGATTCCACGCCCCGAGAGTTCAGTGACTTCGTCTGCCGTGGAGAAACCTGGCATAAAGATCAGGTTGGCAGCATCGGCATCGCTCATGGAATCACCAACGCCAATCAGGCCTTTGGCTTCTGCTTTTGCGCGGATGCGATCCAAGTGCAGTCCGGCACCATCGTCCGTAAAACTCACAGTCACATCGTTACTTTCCTGATGGACCTGGATAGCGATGTTGCCCGAAGCCGCTTTTCCACTGGCTGTTCGGTCGGCCGGTGACTCAATACCGTGCGCCACCGCGTTACGGAGCAAGTGCTCAAACGCCGGTGCCATCCGTTCCAATACACCGCGGTCGATTTCAATGGCGCCACCGGAGATATCCAGTTTTACCTGCTTGCCTGCATCTTTGGAAGCCTGCCGAACAACACCATACAGGCGGTCAGAGATTCCGTCGAATTCCACCATGCGAGTACGCAACAAGTCCTTTTGCAACTCGCGCGCCTGCCGACCCTGCGCAATCAGATCGTCCTCCGTACCTTCGACAGAGCGCTGCAAATTACGCTGAACAGTCGCCACGTCGTTGACTGACTCCGCCATCATGCGGGTCAGCTCCTGAACACGGGTGAACCGGTCGAATTCCAGGGGGTCAAACGCCTGTGCAGAATCCTTGGTCTGCGCGAGGCGCGATTGCATTTGAGATTCGGCCTGCAGCTCGACGTCACGCAATTGCTGACGCAGACGATCCAGGTTTCCGGTGAGCTCACCAAGAGAGGTCCGCAACTGAGTCAGACGCTCATCCATCCGCGAGCGGGTAATCATGACCTCGCCGGCTTGATTCACCAGCCGATCCAGCAATTGCGAGCGAACCCGCACGGACTGGTTACCCTGCGCGCGCGGCATAGGCATCGCTGGCGCTTGGATAGCGGGTAGCGTTTTTGGCAGCGGAGCGACAACAGACGTGTCATTCGTCACAGGCACCGCTTCCAGGGGCGCGGAACCTTGTATTTCCGGCACACCTTCTGCTTCAGATTCCGGCAACTCTCCAAGCGAGGAAAACGCGGCTTGCAGCGAATCGAAGCGGCCCAGCAATGGCTCCAGCTGAATGGACTGCAATCCTTCGGCTCCGAGCTGCTCGATGGAAGACTCCATGCGATGGCCCATTTCACCCATACGCATGGCACCGGCCAAACGCGCACTACCCTTTAGTGTGTGCAACAAGCGCAGCACTTCGCTGCGGGCTCCGAGGTTGTCCGGTCTGGCAACCCATTGGCGTAAAGCGGAACCCAGTTGGGGCATGAGTTCCGTAGCTTCTTCTTCAAAAATCGGCAGTAAATCCGCATCCAGATGGTCTTCAGCGTCCAGATCGTCAT
Organism: Betaproteobacteria bacterium; assembly: GCA_009925925.1. Lineage (GTDB taxonomy): Bacteria > Pseudomonadota > Gammaproteobacteria > Burkholderiales > Burkholderiaceae_C > Allorhodoferax. Next base: position 24,904 of record RFQA01000009.1, on the reverse strand, counting down.
CCTGATCATCTAGGATCACGAGGGGTGCAGCCTCTGCCACCACGGCCGGCAAAACATCCGGCACATCAATATCGAATGACTCCAGTACGGGCGAGGCCTCATTTACAGGAGCATCCATGGACTCAGATAACGGCTCAAGCTCTGGCTCAGTGACGGAGGAATCCTCTATCACTGGTGCGGGAAACTCGGTATCAATGATGACCTGCAAAGAGTGCAGCACTTCGGCATCGGCTTCCTTCACAAAGCCAGCGGCAAATTGGTGAAGCAAGCGCCGTATGTCTTCGGCGGCATCGCAAAACACGGCCGCATGTGCAGACTGCACTTGACGGTGCAACTGCACGTGCTGCAGGGCTTGCTCCAGCGCCTTGGCCATATTGGAAAGCGCCATGAAACCCACTGTTGCAGAACTGCCCAAGAGGGAGTGCGCCAGGGAAATCACAGAGTCCGGAATGGGATCTCTGAGCTCCATTGCCCATTCACCCAGCTCCGTTTGCAAGCGACGCGACCACTCGTCAGCCTCATTGAGATAGACGTTGTACAGCGGAATACTCATGCGCAAGGAGCCGACGACTTTCATGCCCTCGTCCGTGTCAGCGATTACGACCTCTTCAGCAGGCGGCGTCGGTGCAACCGCCAACGGCTCTGGAAACTCCAACACCAACGCAGACTCGCGGTGCTCCATATCCTCCATCGCGACCAAATCCGTGGGCGGGAGCGGCTCTTCGACATACATTTCCGCCAAGCGGGTTTCCAAGGGCGCCAGTTCTGTTTTTGCAGGTGACTCAAAGTCCCCAAAATCGAAGTCACCCAGCTCCAACTCTTCGGGCTCCGGCAAAGGTTCCAAGGGGACTTCTACAGAAGATACACGTGAATCCAGCGCATTCGTTTGCTCAAAGTCAAACAACTGGGTAGATGCAAAGTCCGCTTGCCCCAACGGCTCCGTCGATACAAGCGCAAGCTCGCCCGCCAACTGCGTGGGCTCAAAGTCTTGCACCGGCACGGTTTCTAGCATATCGAGGGCACCGATTTCTGTTGCGGCGAACTCCACACGACTGAAGTCCTGCGTATCCGCCATCAGCTCTTTGGTCTCTTCAACAAACTGAGGCTGCTCCAATGCTGACCGAGGTTCCTGAGCCTTTTGTTCAATTGTCTGCAACAGTGCAGCCGACTCCACCGGAGATTCCAAAGGCATTTCCAAAGGTATCCATTGGTCGTGCAAACGCAATGCATCGGAAGTTTTGCGGAACTCCGCAGCGCTCCAGGCGCTGGCGTCGCCGAATTCAATATCGTGTACCCACCGCTCGAAAGCAGACATCGCTTCGGTCGACGTTGCAATCAGTGCTTCGCTGGCCGGACGCTGCTCTGCCAGCGATGTATTCAGAAGTTGCTCGAACGACCATGCTGCCTCGCCAAAGTCATTCAAACCCACCATCCGTGAACTGCCCTTCAAGGTGTGAAAAGCACGCCGCAGAGTGGTTTGGTCTGCGAGATTGGTTGGATCAACCTGCAGTGCGGCAATCGCCTCCCGTCCACGGACAACGACTTCACGAGCCTCTTCCAGAAAAATGTCCAGCAGTTCAGCGCTGTCATCAGCTTCCGCTACAGCCGCTAAAGGTATCGCCACCGGTTGGGTTTTCTCAGCATTGCCAATGGATTCAGGCAAAGACTGGCCCGTCAATGCGACCAAGGCAGCCATGTCATCTTCGATGCCATCTGTAGAAGTCGCCGAAGCCTCCGGCAATACAGACCGCTCGCGGCCCATCAGGGGCTTGAACTCACCAAGCTCTTCGTCATAGACGAACAAGGTTTTGGCAAGCGAGCGTTGATAGCTGAGCATGTCAATGAGAAAACCCATCGCCCCCAAGCTATTCCCCAGCTTTTCAAAGATGCCGCTGCGCGCACTGACCTCATCTACATCGTCAACAAGGAACTGCTCGACACTTGCGCGCATGCGCAGCGCCGCGACCGAAGGTTGATCCAAGCCCAACACAGAAAAAACGCCGCGCATTTGCGCCAGCTGGCTGGGCACCTCACGCAGAGGGCCTTTGTCGCGGGGGTCCCTGAAAAACTGATCCAGCGATTTCTCCACTTCCGCAAGGGTAGTCCGCAACTCATCAACGACGCTGCCCATGGTCTGCCGGTCGCTGACCCGACGGTACAGATCTTCCATCCACCCCTCCAGTGGCTCAGGTTCACCACCGTCAGTCACATGTTGCAGTCGCTGGGCCAGACGCGCGCTGCGATCTGCCATTTGGTTGTCAGTGGGATCGAGGTCTTCGTACGCTGCTTCAAGGTACAGCACTGAGGTTGCCACCTCCATCGCCACCGCCGGTGATGGTGCCGCTCCCGTGCGTGCGGTAGCTTCAATCGCACGTGACAATGCCTTGGCCAATTCGCCGCTTTCGGCATGCAGCTTGGTCACAGCATCGGCGACCGTAGCAAACTGCTCGGCTGCTGGCTTCAAGCGATTGACATCTCCACCCGCAAGGGCAGACCACGTTTCTGCTGCCGCAGCAATCCGCTTGCGGGCCAGCACCAACATGGCAGGGTCAAAACGCCCGAACTGCTCATGGACATAGTCAACCGGCTTGCTACGGTTGAGTCCATAAGCCTTTCGGACAGCCGCCAACACCGGAGCTTCAGACCCTTCGGACGGGATGGCACGCGAACAAAAGAAAACGATATCTTGCGCCAGCCGCTCAGAGACCGAATGCTGCCCTTTTGCCAAGGCGACGTATTGCTGAAGAATGCGGGACGCAGCGCGCTTGGTATAGACATCACCGTCAAACAGGCGCAAGGCCATGCCTTCAAAATAGGCGGCGCTCACCATCCAGAACGTCTGCTCTTCGGCCGAATGCGCGGAAGCCGCCAAACCCAGACTAATTGCCTGAAGGCGTCTGGCAGCTTTTTCATCGCCGTACTTCACCAGACGCAAAACAGCGTGATCCATTTCACGGCGTAAGTCCGGCCCTATAGCCCGGGGCGCTGTTCCTGCAGGAACAGGAATAGAAATCCATTGCCAAGCTGGTGGCCAAAGATCCGCTGGATGGATGCGCTCTGCACCCGCCATTTCCAGCAAGGTCTTGTACTGAGGGAACAAGGCGACAGACGAAGCGGCCTTGCCTTTCAAGACACCATCAAGATATTCGGTCAAGGCGAAGCTTGCGCGCTCCATGCAGTTAGCTGCCTCATCACTGCACTGCTCGGGCCGCTGCACAAAGCGCTGGGCCAAAGACTCCATAGCCCTCAGAAATTTGGCCGGGGCCTCCAAGCCCACCATTTCCAGCGCGCCCACCGCCTGATGCAATTGCTGGCGGGCGATACGCAAATGGCTTGCATCCAACTCCGTCAAATCAGATCCACGTGCGAGTTCCGCGTCGCGAACGAAACGGCGCATGGCCTTGGTTGCGCCATCAAGTGACTTGCGCAGTTCATCCAAAACCCAAGCCAATGGCCCGAGATCGGTGATTGAAAGCTCATTGTCTCCGGGAGCGACAAGGTTTGACGACATGGGTTCAGGCTCTCCAGGAAATCACGGGGCAATCGAACGTGGCAAAGTGCGATCAGGAAATCTTGAATCGGGAAACCGACTGACGCAACTCTTCCGCCATGCGAGACAGTTCCCGCACCTGGTTTGCAGTGGCACGGGTACCTTCTCCGGTCTGCTCGGTCACCGCGAAAATGTGCTGGATGTTGTCCGCCACCACGTTGGCAAGGCCGGCCTCACGGGACGCAGCATTCGAAATCTGTTCAATCAGATCCGCCACTTGACGGGACACCCGGTCAATTTCTGTCAGTGCGGTACCGGCGTTATCGGAGAGCTTAGCCCCCTCCACTACACCCTGTGTAGAACGCTCCATCGCGCCGATAGCATCTTGGGTGTCGGTCTGAATGGCTTTCACCAGTGCCGCAATCTGTCGCGTCGCGTCGGCAGAGCGCTCGGCCAAACGCTGCACTTCTTCCGCCACCACTGAGAAGCCTCGACCGGCTTCACCGGCAGATGCCGCCTGGATAGCTGCGTTCAACGCCAGAACGTTAGTCTGTTCGGTAATGTCAGAAATCAGCTCTGTAATTTCACCAATCTCTTGGGACGATTCACCAAGTCGCTTGATGCGTTTGGAGGTTTCCTGGATCTGGTCACGGATGGAGTTCATACCACCGATCGCGTTTTGCACCGCCTGCAAACCTGATTCCGCCGCCTGGAGCGACTGGCGGGCTACCGTCGCAGACTCCTGCGCTTGAGCCGACACTTCGTTAATACGACCCGCCATATCCAGAACGGACTTACCGGTTTCACGAATCTCGTGCAGTTGCTCGTTGGAAGCGGCAAGCAGTTCGGTAGAGGTCGCATCCACATCTGCGGTTGTTTGGGCGACTCGGGCCGCTGTGTTCTGTACGTTGGACACCAGCGAGCGCAGCTCTTCCACCGTGTAGTTCACCGAGTCGGCAATAGCGCCGGTAATGTCCTCGGTCACCGTGGCTTCCTGGGTCAGGTCACCCTCCGCAACGGTTTGCAATTCGTTCATCAGTCGCAAAATCGCAGCCTGGTTGGCGTCATTGACACGCTTGGCTTCCTGCTCCTGACGCTCCGCTTCCAATCGCTGATCTTCCGCAACCACCTGGCGTTTACGGCTGTCTTGCAACTGCACGTAAGACAAACCGCCAGCACAAACCAAAGCGAACAATGCGGCAACCACCAACAAAGCCAAAGAAGCCCCACCAATACCAGCTTGACCTGAGAGTTTGGCCTGTAAATCCTCCAAGTTGCGGCGCAATGGCTCGCTGTCCGCAATGATCGCACCCTGCGCCTCACGTGCAGAGACCAAGCCTTGCAAGTTACCCAGAATCGCACCCGCTTGAACACGGGTTTCCTCGTACATCTTGATCAACGCCTCGAGTTGCTCGCGGGTCGCAGCATCTTTGGTCGCGGTCAAACGCAGCTCAGTGCTACCGGAAAGAAGCGCCTCCGAGATTTCCTTGAATGTATTCAAGTCCTTACCCAGCAAGAACACGGCTTCGGGGCTCACGCCTTCTGCAGTCAAGAACTCATTGGATGACTTGCCGATACGCTGGGTCAACATCACCAACTGGCCGACCGCAGAAATTTCAGCGGCGGGCGCATTTTGCTGCAGCTTGAGGGAAGCAACGGTTTCGGCTACTTCCAGCAAATCAGAAGACTGCCGATTGATCAAACGCAACGCAGATCCGATTTGGGTCAGCATTTTCTGTTGCGCAATAACGGCCTTCGCATTCTTGTCAGCACGCTCAACCAAGGGAATCACCTTCCCGAGTTCAGGCGCGAAGTCTTCGTTCAGTGCGTTGATGCGCATCTCGTCATCGCCAGACTGCAAACCTTTGACGGATTTGGAAAGAATGCCCGAGCTGTCAGACACGTCAGGGAACGCCTGGGCGCTTCCCACCACCGCCTGGGAGACCGATTTCGCTAAACGCTGCGACTGCATCAGTGACTGGCCTGTCGCACCCAGCTGCTGAGCAACCCGATCCGACTGGTTCAAGGCATAGAAAGTCACACCCGCCAGCACCACCAAAGCACCGCCCAGAAGCACAAACAGCGTACGCTGGTGCTGAACCACGGTACGCCGACCCAAAATTGGAATTGAAATCAACTCCCCTTCAGGCACCACAGGATCATCCGCCAAACTGGGAGCCGGAGTTTGAAGGGGCGCGTTCTGCGACTCTTGCAATGTTTCGTGCTCGGCACTGTTGACCGTCGCATCAGGCATCGCAAGGCTCAGGCGCGAGTCCAGCTCCGATTCAGGCTGCTTCTTGGAAAAAATATTTTTCAATTGATCGACGACGGACATGGTGGGACCTTACGGATGAACTAAGCGCTGATGCTCAAAAACTGTGGAGACTGGGAAAGAATACGCAAGTTGATTTCTTGCCAGGCTTCTCCAGCACTGTCGACAAAAACATTACCAAAAAACGCAGGAGAACCTTCTGCAGGGCCGTGCGATTGGGAAAACGCATCAGCACCACGCAAGCCGGACAGAACATCAACCTGCAAGGCACAGTTCACATCCAAAGCTGCGTTCAGCGTCACGACACTGGGCTCTGGAGAAGCAGGGGTCAGGACCGGCTCCCCGGTTTCTGCAGACATAAAGGAAGCGAGATCCACCACACCGTAAAGTCCGCCACGGATGTTCACCACTCCCTTGAACCAATTCACCGCATAGGGCACGGGCTGGACATGGGTGAGCGGAACGATCTCACCAGACTGGCTAAGTGGAAAAAGGTATTTCCGGCCCGCCGCCTGCACCGCAAGCCATGCCACCGACATACCTTCGGCACGAGCGGCCTGTAACCGGCTGGCGAGCCGGGCCTGTAGTTCTCGAAGTGCTTCTCTATTGGCCATGGGGCGCTGCGTTAACCCAAAGCCTTGATCTTGGCCAGCAGCTCGGATGCATCCACCGGCTTGGTGATGTAGTCCTTGGCACCCTGGCGCATGCCCCACACCCGGTCAGTCTCCAGGCTCTTGCTGGTGCACATGATGATAGGAATGTCTGCGTACTCGGGGGTGCGGTTAATGGCGCGGGTCAGCTGGAAGCCGTTTTGGCCAGGCATCACCACGTCCATCAATATCAACTGGGGCTTTTCTTCAGCCAAACGCTTGAAAGCTTCATCCGCGTTCTCTGCCGCACGGACGGTATATCCGTTCTTCTGCAGAATCTCTGTCAGGTAGAGGAGCTCTGTCTTGGAATCGTCAACGATCAGTACTTTTTGGATAGGCATCAGGCTGCTCCTTGCAATGCGGCACCGAATTGCTGCACAGCCTGCAGCAACTGGTCTTTGGTGAACGGTTTGGTGAGGTAGTCCTGCGCACCGACCATGCGGCCACGCGCTTTGTCGAAGACACCATCCTTGGAGGACAACATCACGACCGGGACTCCCGAAAATTTGGCGTTGCGTTTAATGATGGCGCAGGTCTGGTAACCATCCAAGCGCGGCATCAGGATGTCGCAGAAGATCATGTGAGGCTGGTAGTCATTGACTTTGGCCAATGCATCGAACCCGTCCTCGGCAAGCAGGACGTCGTGCCCGCCCTGCTTGAGAAAGATTTCCGCGCTGCGCCGTATGGTGTTGCTGTCGTCAATCACCAGAACTTTAAAGGTGGGGGCGGTCATACTCAAAGGGCTTGGCTCCAGTACTCACATGGAAGGTCAGGACATGCAAATTCCGCACCCGGAGTGCGGCATCAGATTTGCACCATTTCGAAGTCTTCTTTGCGGGCACCGCATTCGGGGCATGTCCAGTTCATAGGGACATCTGCCCACAATGTGCCGGGTGCAATGCCGTGGTCGGGCGCGCCAGCGACCTCGTCATAAATCCAACCGCAAATCAAGCACATCCAAGTTTTAGTATCAGTCACAGCTTATAGGGCCTTCAAATAGAATGCAACGATTGTATAGAGCAGGTTTTGTCCAAAAGACCGCCGCCCGACTAAAGAACGCCATTCTGCACGATGACTTACCCTAATAAAGGCCTCTAGATGTCGGCAACACCCTCCCCGGAAATCGAAGATGCCATCGGTGATGATGGGCCCTCAGCCTGCGTCATGGCGTTCAACGCCAACGACCCCAGCGGCGGCGCTGGCTCAGCGGCCGACCTGACTGCCATTGCATCTGTTGGCGCACATGCCTTGCCGGTTGTCACCGGCGCCTACGTGCGCGACACCACAGAGATCGTGGACCACTTTCCCTTCGACGATGAGGCCGTGACCGAACAAGCGCGCGTCATCTTGGAGGACGTGCCCGCGCAGGTTTTCAAAGTCGGTTTTGTAGGCACGCCAGAGAACCTTTCGGCCATTGCCGAACTGGCATCCGACTACTCTGATGTACCCCTTGTGGCATACATGCCGGACTTATCGTGGTGGGAAGAGGACAAGATCGATCTGTATCAAGACGCTTGCACAGAGTTACTTTTGCCTCAGACCACTTTGTTGGTCGGAAACCACAGCACACTCTCGCGCTGGTTACTGCCCGACTGGGAGTCCGAAAAAAGTCCCTCTGCCCGCGACATTGCCAAGGCTGCCAACGCATTCGGCGTGCCCTACACCCTGGTCACCGGCATACCCTTGCCCGACCAATTCATAGACAACGTTCTCGCGTCACCGACCGCCGTGCTGTGCAGTGAGAAGTTCGAGCGCTTTGAAGCCATCTTCACGGGTGCTGGCGACACACTGTCTGCGGCATTGGCAGCACTGATCGCCAGCGGCACAGAACTCAACGAAGCCGTAACTGAAGCGCTGAGCTACCTGGACCGTTGCCTGGAAAACGGCTTTCGCCCCGGCATGGGCCACGTACTGCCTGACCGGCTGTTCTGGGCACAACCCGAAAGCGACGACGAAGAAGACGGTGCGTTGTCCTCTGTAGAAACGGACTTCGAAGTCCCCCCCAATTCCACCCGACACTAACTGGCAGAAATTTTGTGACAGACCGTAACTTAGACCTTTTCGAGCGCGCCAAGCGCGTGATTCCCGGTGGCGTGAACTCCCCCGTGCGCGCATTCAAAGCCGTGGGCGGAACGCCCCGCTTCGTGCAACGTGCGCAAGGCGCCTACTTCTGGGACGCCGACGGCAAGCGCTACATCGACTACATCGGCTCCTGGGGTCCCATGATCCTGGGCCATGGCCACCCTGCGGTGCTGGATGCGGTGCAAAAGGCAGCGCTCGACGGTTTCTCGTTTGGTGCTCCCACCGAACGTGAGGTAGAACTGGCCGAAGCCATCCTGGCACTGGTACCCAGCATGGACATGGTGCGCCTGGTCAGCAGCGGCACCGAAGCTGGCATGAGCGCCATCCGCCTGGCCCGCGGCGCCACAGGCCGTAGCAAGATTTTGAAGTTTGAAGGCTGCTACCACGGCCATGCCGACGCGCTGCTCGTCAAAGCAGGGTCCGGATTGGCCACTTTCGGCAACCCCACCAGCGCCGGTGTGCCGCCCGAAGTGGTGCAACACACCTTGGTGCTGGAGTACAACAACATCCAGCAACTCGAAGAAGCTTTTGCCCTGCACGGCAAAGAGCTGGCCTGCGTGATGATTGAGCCGATTGCCGGCAACATGAACTTCGTGCGCGCCAGCGTGCCCTTCATCAAACGCTGCAGCGAGCTGTGCACGGAATACGGCGCCCTGTTTGTGTTTGACGAAGTGATGACGGGTTTTCGCGTCGCCCCCGGCAGCGCCCAGCAGGTCTATGCCCGCAGCATTCCCGGCTTTGAGCCCGACATGACGGTCATGGGCAAGGTGATCGGCGGCGGCATGCCTTTGGCAGCCTTTGGCGGCAAGCGCGCGGTCATGGAGCAGCTGGCCCCCTTGGGCCCGGTGTACCAAGCGGGCACTTTGTCCGGCAACCCGGTGGCTACCGCTTGCGGCTTGGCGACCTTGGCAGAAATCAGCAAACCCGGCTTCTACGAAGACTTGGGCCGCAAAACACAGTCCTTGATCAGCGGCCTGCAAGCAGAAGCCGACAAAGCGGGAATCGACTTCTGCGGCGACTCTGAGGGTGGCATGTTCGGCTTTTTCTTCTTCAAGGAACTGCCGCAAAACTACGCCAAAGTCATGACCACCGACAACGCGCGTTTCAACACCCTGTTCCACGGCCTGCTGGACCGCGGCTTGAACCGTTTGCAGCAGTCCGGCATCCCACCCTGAAATCCATTCCCTTTGCAGCCAGTTGCGACCAAACCCACGCTCGATGGCACTCCAGGCAACATCCAGCTCTGGTTCCGGAAATTTCAAACAGCCTGCCAAACCCAAGCGTAGGTCGTGCAACCCCATTTGCCAGCCATCACGCTCACCAAGCGGCTTGGCTGTCACGCTTTTTCGCAACGCAGACACGCCTTCTTGCCGCATGGCGACCAGTTCCTGCAGCTCCTCAACCATCCGGCGCTCGTCAGGGGTTGCGGTAGCGTCTCGGGCAAGTGCTTCGCGCAAATGCATTGACAGGCCTGAAGCCTCTCTCACTAACTTGTCATCCCAAGGCATACGCACTAGGAGAGTTAATGCCTGAAATGCCGCCTCGTTTTTCCACTCACTTTGCGAATCAGGGTCGAGGAATACTTGCCTTAACAATCCAAATCCTATCCCCGCTTGGCGCATGGACGAAACATAGTCTTTCGGGCCAGGTTGCCGGGAGATTTGAAAAGCTGTTGCGATAGCAAGTCCAGGATCGGCGATTAGTTTCTGCCTCGCAGGCAAATAGAGCGAAAGCATTCGAACGGAACTCGCGCTACTCAGCCGCACTTCCTGGTAGTCCGCCCGCAGAGCATGCACCCGCCATTCGGCGAGACCACCAACAATAAGCAGCGCGCCAATAGCACCCAACACTACACGCCGCATGATTTATTCGTCGACGTAGTTCTCTGGAAAGAAGTGGCGCTCGATAAGCTCAATCAGGATGTGCAGCACCTTGATGTGCAGTTCCTGCACCCGGTCTGCATACGTGCCGCCGGGGGTGCAGATGTACACATCACTCAGGGGCTCCAGCTTTTCGCTGCGTTTGCCGCTGAGGATAATGACTTTCATGCCCAGTGCTTTGGCCGCCTCGGCGGCCTTGATCACGTTCTTGCTGGTGCCGCTGGTACTGAGCGCCACCAGGCAATCGCCGGGACGGCCGTGGCCTTCGACATAGCGGGCGAACACTTGCTCGTAGCCGTGATCATTGCCCACACAGGTCAGGTGGCCTGCGTCGCTGATGGCGGTGGCGCCCAAGGCTTTGCGGTCTTTGCGGTAGCGGCCGGTCAGCTCCTCGGCAAAGTGCATGGCATCGCACATGGAGCCGCCGTTGCCGCAGGAGTACACACGGCCCTGATTCTCAAACGTGGAGATCAGCAGTTGGGCAGCCTGCTCGATGGTCGCCAATGCAGCCGGGTTGGCCAGCAGCTTGGTCAATGCGGTATGCGCCTCTTGCAGGCTGGAGGTGATGTGGTTTTGCATGGCGCCCATTTTCGCGCAAACCCTCCTGTGTCCAGAACAACTGCAGAACAAGCCCGGGTACTACCATTGCAAAGAAGCGGACGTCGCTACTGAATTCATAGCTGCTCGCGCATATTCCATGAGTGCCAAGGCATGATTTGGCACAAAAAAGCCGCCCGGAGGCGGCTTTTTGCACTGGCGTCCGGAATCGATGGTTTAGTGGCGGAAGTGGCGCACGCCGCTGAACACCATGGACACGCCGCGCTCGTTGGCCGCGTCGATCACTTCCTGGTCGCGCATGGAGCCACCGGGCTGGATGACGCAGGTCGCGCCATGGTCCACCACCACATCCAAACCATCGCGGAAGGGGAAGAACGCATCGCTCGCTACGACCGTGCCCGCCAAGGACAGATTGGCGTGGCCGGCTTTGATGGAGGCAATTCGGGCAGAGTCCAGGCGGCTCATCTGGCCGGCGCCCACGCCCATGGTCATGCCGCCCTTGCAGAAGACGATGGCGTTGGACTTGACGTACTTGGCCACCTTCCAAGCGAAAAGCAAGTCGTTCAGCTCTTCAGCAGTAGGCTGCTTGGTCGTTACGACTTTCAGGTCGCTCAGCGCCAACTCATGGTTGTCGGCCGTTTGCAGCAGGATGCCCGAGCCTATGCGCTTCATATCCATCAGGTTGCGGCCTTGGTCCCATGGCGTAGTACCGCCCTTGGGCAGGTCGATTTGCAGAATGCGCACATTGACCTTGGTCTTGAACACTTCCAGCGCTGCGGCTGTGAAGCTGGGTGCCATCAGCACTTCCACGAACTGCTTGGAGATTTGTTGCGCACCGGCTTCGTCCAGCTCGGTGTTCAGGGCAATGATGCCGCCGAACGCGCTGGTGGGGTCAGTCTGGAAGGCCTTGCTGTAGGCTTCCAAGGCATTTGCGCCAACAGCCACGCCGCAAGGGTTGGCATGCTTGACGATCACGCAGGCTGGAGTGTCGAAGCTCTTCACACATTCCCAGGCGGCGTCCGCGTCAGCAATGTTGTTGTAGCTCAGTTCCTTGCCCTGCAACTGCTTGGCTGTGACCAGCGAGCCAGGGGAGGGGAACAGGTCGCGGTACAGCGCGGCTTGCTGGTGGCTGTTTTCGCCATAGCGCAGGTCTTGCACTTTGACGAAACGGCCGTTGCTTTGGCCAGGGAACAGGTCCAACACCGGAGCCTTGTCGCCTGCGGGCACCTCGTCACCGATTTGGATGGCAGACAGGTAGTCGCTGATGGCGCCGTCGTACTGGCTAATGCGGTTGAACGCCGCGATGGACAGGCCCAGCTTGGTCTTGTCGCTCACCACGCCCTTGGCCTTCAGTTCGGCAATCACGGTGTCGTACTGGGCCGCATCGGTGAGCACCGCCACGTCTTTCCAGTTCTTGGCCGCGCTGCGCACCATGGCGGGGCCGCCGATGTCGATGTTCTCAATCGCGTCTTCTAGTGTGCAGCCGGCCTTGGCCACGGTGGCTTCAAACGGGTACAGGTTCACCACCAGAAAGTCGATGGTGTTAATTTTGTGCTCGGCCAATGCGGCCATGTGGGTAGGAAAGTCGCGACGTGCCAACAAGCCACCGTGTACGCGGGGGTGCAGCGTCTTCACACGGCCGTCCAGCATTTCGGGGAAGCCGGTCATCTCGGCCACTTCAGTCACGGGCAGACCTTTGTCGGCCAGCAGTTTGGCGGTGCCGCCGGTGGACAGGAGCTTGACGCCCTGGGCGTGCAGCGCCTGGGCCAGTTCGACGATGCCGGTCTTGTCGGAGACCGACAACAGTGCAGTTTTTTGTGCGTTCATAGTGCGGGGTAAAGTAAAACCAGAAAACGTTTCACCGGACGCCGCACCATGGCGGGAGCCGGCGGGGACACTTACGAGAGCAACTTGTGCTCTACCAATTTTTTACGCAGCGTATTGCGGTTCAAGCCCAACCATTGGGCGGCTTTGGACTGGTTGTTGTCCGCCTGTGCCATCACCACTTCGAGCAAGGGTTTCTCTACCGCCCGAACCAGCATGTCGTACATGCCGCCGGGCTCCGTGCCGTCCAAATCCGCGAAATACGATTCCAGACTGGTGCGCACGCACTCATCCAAGTGCTTCTTGCTCATGCTGCCAATTCCATCATGTCATGTCCCCTTGCCTGACCGGTCGCTGCTTCCCTGGCGGGAATGCGATCCATTTTTTCATTCAACTCATCCAAATACATTTCCACCGCCGCCACTTGGGAGGCGCTGTCTTCCAACAGATTCATGCGCTGACGGAAGTCTTCGCCACCCGGCAGGTCTTCCAGGTACCAGCCAATGTGCTTGCGCGCAGAGCGCACGCCTATGAATTCGTCGTACAAGCTGTAATGGTCGTAGAGGTGTTCGACCAACAGCTTTTTCACTTCACTCACCAGAGGGGGTGCAAGGTGTGTGCCAGTGGCCAGAAAATGCGCCACCTCCCGGAATATCCACGGGTAGCCTTGGGCCGCACGGCCGATCATGATGGCGTCTGCACCCGTAGCAGCCAGCACCTCGCGTGCCTTCTCGGGGGTGGTGATATCGCCGTTGGCTACCACCGGAATGCGCAAGGCCGCTTTGACGGCAGCAATGGTGTCGTATTCGGCCGCGCCTTTGTAGCCCTGTTCGCGGGTGCGGCCATGCACCGTCACCATCTGCACGCCTGCGGCCTCGGCAGCGCGGGCCAGCACCATCGCATTCTTCTCAGCCTGGCACCAACCGGTGCGCATCTTCAAGGTCACCGGTACATTGCGCGGCGCGCAAGCTTTGACAACCACGTCCACGATCTCGATGGCGAGTTGCTCGTCCTGCATCAGGGCGGAGCCTGCCCATTTGTTGCACACCTTTTTGGCGGGGCAGCCCATGTTGATATCGATGATCTGCGCGCCCCGGTCGATGTTGTACACCGCGGCTTCGGCCATCATGGCCGCTTCGGTGCCGGCAATCTGCACCGCAATCGGCCCGGGCTCACCATCGTGGTTCGCGCGGCGCGAGGTCTTGAGGCTGTTCCACAAATCCTTGCGGGACGTCACCATTTCGCTCACCGCATAACCGGCACCCAGCTTTTTGCACAACTGGCGGAAAGGCCTGTCAGTCACCCCAGCCATAGGGGCGACAAAGAGGTGATTCGCCAAAGCGAACTGGCCGATTTGCATGGGTAGTGTGGGAGCGGGAGGCGGTAAAAAGCGTGAAGGCCCGCACTGCTGCGGGCCCGGCGCATATTCTAACTGCTCAAAATTTCAGCAATTGAAATGCAGCCTCGATGCCGAGAGACTATGCCCGGCTCCCTATACTGGGCTCACCATGGACGCCTGGCTCACCCACCTTTTGCACCTGCTTGCTTTGCCCGAGTACAGCCTGAGCACCGTGTTCGCCGTGTCGCTGATATCAGCCACCTTGTTGCCCATGGGCTCGGAGCCGGTGGTGCTGGGCCTGGTGCACCTGCAGCCCGACATGTTCTGGCCCGTCATAGCAGTGGCGACAGTGGGCAACACCCTGGGAGGTGCAATCACCTGGTGGATGGGCAAGGCGGCATGCGATGTCGCTGACAAATTCGGCGGCTCCTCCAGCCATGTGCGCGCCCTGCACTGGCTCCGCCACATGGGGCCCAAGGCCTGCCTGCTGGCTTGGCTGCCGATCGTAGGCGACCCCCTGTGCGCGGTGGCCGGCTGGCTCAAATTGCCTTTCTGGCAATGCGTGGCCTACATGGCGGTGGGCAAATGCCTGCGCTACATCACGATGACAGCCGGTGCCATCGGCTTGATATCACTCTGGTGATCTACTTCTGCTGTGCGATACGGCAAGCAAGTTCCATGAACCCGGCGTCACTCACATCATCCGTGCCCAAAGCATTCCCCTGGGCCTCAGCAGATTGCAGTTGCTGCATGGAGCGGTCGTAGTAGCGGTCGTAGTGCTTGACGAGCAGGTCCTGCACAAGCTCCTCGTATTGACCATTCGCAATCAGGCTCTTCCACGCCTCCACTTGGGCCTTGCCGCAAGTTGCGCTCAAGCGCTCCAACTGCGCTATCAATACCGGGCTTTGCACAAAATAGGCGTAGTCCTGCAGCAAAAACCGCACCCGCGCTTGGACAGGCACATGCAAGCCCATCCATTGGCCTTGCTGAATGCCTTGGTACACCGCATCCGGGAGACGCAAGAGACCGATGCGCTTGCTTTCTGCCTCCACGTAGACCGGGCGTGCCGGGTCAAAACCTGACAAAGCTTGCAACACCCGGGTTTCAAACATTTTCTGAGACGGTTGCACTTGATCCGGCAGCCCCCCCAGCACAGAACCTTTATGGACGGCAATGGCCTCCAGATTCAGCACCTGCTCGCCCAGCGCCTCAAGAGCTTCGAGCACCTTGGTTTTGCCAGAACCCGTCGGCCCTGCCAGCACCCGAAAATCGAATCGGGTCGGTACAACTTCCAGCTCCGTCAGTACATGATGCCGCCAGGATTTGTAGCCACCGCTCAGGCGCCGGGCCGTCCAACCCACTTCATTCAGGATATGGGTGAACGAACCACTGCGCTGCCCTCCACGCCAGCAGTACACCAAAGGACGCCACGATTTGGGGTGTGCGGCAAACAGAGTCTCAATATGGCGCGCCACATTCCTGGCCACCAACACGGCACCTACCTTGCGGGCTTCAAACGGAGACACTTGTTTGTACAGCGTACCGACCCGGATACGCTCTTCGTCATCCAACACCGGGCAGTTGATGGCACCGGGAATATGGTCCAAGGCAAACTCGCCGGGAGAACGCGCATCAATCACGGCATCGAAACTGCCCAATTGCGCGATATCGGCGAAGGTGTGGTTGACGGAAGTCACGCGATGTTTCCTTTAACGGATCAGAACCAGAATCGTGCCCACCACGGTGAGACCTGCGCCCCACCAGGCGCCCTTTGCGGGCGCTCTGCCAAGGTGCCACCACAGCAACGGTAGCACCAGCACCGGTGACACAGAGGACAAAATCCCGACCATGCCTACATTGCCATGCTGCAGGGCCAGCAAGATCAGGCTCATGCCCAGCCCCATGCCGATCATCCCGCTCAGTGCCACTTTTGCCACCACGGGCCAAGACAAAGGGTTTTGAGTGCGAGCCACCTGGGCCCCTCCCCATAACAGCACCAAATGCGCGGCACAGGTCGCGCCGACTCTCAGCACCGTAGCAGCCACAGGGTCCACACCCGAGGCCATCACCGGCTTGGCTATCAGAGACCCGGTCGCCTGGCACAGCGCCGCAACCAACCCCAATGCCACACCCGAAGGCACGTGGCCACGGATCTGCTCCAACGCATGCGACTCGTCCTTGCGCGACCCCAGCGCAATGGCTGTCATCACGCCGCCCACTACCAATGCCCCGCCCAATATTGCTTGAGTGCCCATGCGTTCATCCAGCACCAGAAAACCCAGCAGCGCGCTAAAGAGCGCATGAGTGGCAAACAAAACGCCCGTGCGGCGGGGGCCCAGACGATTCATGGAGGCAAACAGGGCGGTGTCACCCACAAAAATGCCTATGAGACCACTGGCGATCAAGACCAAGGCTTGGGCCCCTGAAATGCTGTGCCACGCGCCATTGAAGAGCACCACGGGAGCCAACATGACGAAGACCAGCCCCATGCGCCAGCGCGTAAACGCAAACGCGCCCAAATGGCGCGCTTGCGGAGCGGATATCAGCCCGGTGAGGGCCCAGCAGGCCGCTGCTCCCAGGGCCAACCAGTCATACGACAGGGTCACATGATGTCCGTGAAAAGATGCATCAGGAACTGAACAGGAAGTTCATCACGTCGCCGTCCTTGACGACGTATTCCTTGCCTTCGGCGCGCATCTTGCCGGCATCTTTGGCACCCTGTTCGCCCTTGAAAGCGATGAAATCGTCAAACGCGATGGTCTGGGCACGGATGTAGCCCTTTTCGAAATCGGTGTGAATCACGCCAGCAGCTTGGGGGCCGGTGTCTCCCACATGGATGGTCCAAGCGCGCACTTCTTTTACGCCCGCTGTGAAATAGGTCTGCAGGCCCAACAAGCTGTAGGCGGAGCGGATCAATCGGTTCAGGCCTGGCTCGGACTGACCCAGTTCTTTCAAGAACTCCAAGCGGTCCGCATCATCCATCTCGGAGAGTTCCGCTTCCATCTTGGCGCAAATGGCCACTACCGGGGCACCTTGTGCCTTGGCAAAAGCGGTCAATCGGTCCAGCAGCGGGTTGTTTTCAAAGCCGTCTTCCGATACGTTCGCCACAAACATAGCGGGCTTGGCCGTGATCAGGAAGAACTGCTTCAACAAAGGCAACTCTTCTTTGCTGAAATCAATCGTGCGAACGGGCTTGGCATCGTTCAATGCAGCCTGACAACGCTCCAGGATAGACACCAGTTTGACGGACTCTTTGTCGCCGGAGCGCGCCAGCTTGGTCACACGGTGCAAAGCTTTTTCGACAGCACCCAAGTCCGCCAGGCACAGCTCCGTCTGGATAACTTCGATGTCGGCAATCGGGTCTACTTTGCCAGCCACGTGAATCACGTTGTCGTCTTCGAAGCAACGGACCACATTGATGGTGGCATCTGTTTCACGGATGTGCGCCAGGAACTTGTTGCCCAAGCCTTCGCCGGTGCTGGCGCCTGCCACCAAGCCGGCAATGTCCACAAACTCCACGATGGCAGGAACAATGCGCTCGGGGGTGATGATGTCCGCCAATTGTTGCAGGCGCGGATCAGGTACTTCCACCACGCCCACGTTGGGCTCGATCGTGCAAAACGGGTAGTTTTCTGCAGCAATGCCCGCCTTGGTCAAGGCGTTAAAAAGGGTACTTTTGCCCACGTTGGGCAGGCCTACAATGCCACACTTCAAACTCATAACAAACCTCTAAAAACTGGGTGCCAAGTGTATGCCATACCTGTTTCCTCGCCTGTTGGTGACGCTGGCACTCTGGATAGGGGTGGGTGGCTGGAGCGCCAGTGCCGCGGAAACCGCTCCCCCAGACACACTGGTACTCGGTAACGGCACCACCTGCGTGACAGTCCAAGGCCGCACATTGCAATGGCTGGAAAACGGCCGCACGGCAGACGTCAAGAATGCACTGACCGCCCCTTTTGAAACCATTCCCACAACTCAGGTCGCTAGCCTGAACGAGAGCAACACCTTGTGGATCAAGATGCGCGTAGTGCGGGCAGCCGGGAATACGTCTCGCTGGGTCCTCAACATTCCGCAGCCTTACCTAGACTACGTCACTCTGTACGAGCTGCGTAATGGAGCCTGGTACCCGCAAACCGCCGGGGATACGCATTCCCAAACCCATTGGGCCATCCGCGGCTTGTATCCGGAGTTCGAGCTAAACCTTCCGGCAGGTCAGCCCCAGGACCTGCTGCTGCAAGTGCGCAACTTCAAACCGCTCCCCCTGCCACTGCGCATAAGTCCTGCCAGCGTGCGCGAAGCGCAACGCTTGATGGAAAGCATCGTGCTCGGGCTGGTGTTCGGCTTGGTGCTCACACTGACCGTGCTTTCACTGATGCGGTATGCGGAGTTCCGTAACATTTCTGACCTGGGCGCAGCGCTATACAGCGTGCTGATCGTCACGGCTCTGAGCCAATTCAATGGCGTACTGAATGCCTTGATATGGACCGACGCGCCAGCCTGGGCTGATTACGCCAACAGCGTGCTACCGGTCACCGCCCTCGGGGGGGCGTTGCTGTTCGGTCGACACCTCTACGCACTGAACACCCACCACCCGCAGTTTGATCGTGCATTACAGGTGATGGCATGGGCTTCGTTGGCCTCTGTATTCAGCTATGTGGTGGTGGATCGCTCCACTGCGGACCTGATTGCCGGAGGGACACTCTTGGTGGGCACCGCCATGGGCCTTGCCGCCACATGGCTCAATTGGCGCACCGGCTCTCCACTGGGGGCCTGGCTGTTGTGGACGTACACCCCGCAGTTCGGCATGGTGTTGTGGATGACCCTGGAGGCCGGGGGCTACCTGCCTGCCTTCTGGCCATTGCGATATCTGCTGACGCTCACCGTGGCCGCTTCCGTGCCGGCACTGGTCTATGCATTGGGTCGTGCTACCCATGACCGCAAGGAAATTGCCGCCCGGGCAGAGCACCTGCCCACTCAAGATGCTTTGACAGGTTTGCTCACCCCCGACGCATTTCAATCCCACCTGGAAGATGGCTACCAGCGGGCGATCAGCGGGCGCGAGCCCGTGGCTTTGGTGCTGGTGACCGTGGTAAACCACGAACATATCCGCAGCAGCATGGGGGACCCGATCGCCGAACAGTGCCTCTTGCGCGCCGTGATCAAGCTGCACCGGGTACTGCGCGATGTGGATCCGGCGGCCCGCGTAGGCAGTGCCCGCTTTGCCATGCTGATGGAAGGCGTGGCCTCCCGGCAAGCCGTCACAGAGCGTTTGGTGAAGCTGGTGGCATCCGGTCTGATACCCTTGCAGGGCTTGCAGCCGGAAGTGACGCTGCAGTTCCAAGCCGCCTGTGTACTGCTCCAGGAAAATCCGATTGCCCCCGCCAAGGCCCTCGACGAATTGGCTGAAGTATTGGCAGGCATCTCACCCCGCACCCGCCGACCCATCCGCTTTCTCGAACCCGTACCCACCCAAGTCGCGAGCTTGCGCTCCTCGTTGTCCGCATGACACACCTCACCCGCTCACACACTCTCGCCCGTCGCGCTCTGGCGATGGTCATCCTGTGCTGGGCGGCACTGTTCAGCCACAACGCGGGCGCGCAAACCGTTTACACACTGGACGACAACGTAGGGAGTTTCCGGCTACAGGACTCTCTGGCTTTCCTGGTGGATCCGGATGGCAGAAGCAATATTGACGAGATCCTCAAACGGGACCGTAACCGCTTCAGCCCGGCCAGCACCGCACGCAGCCTGCCCTTGCGGGAAGGCAATGCTGTCTGGGTGCGCCTGAGTCTTGCGCGTGATGCGCGCTCCACGGCCAAGTGGACATTGGCCATTCCCCTGCCTTACCTGGATTTCGCGGCACTGTACCAACCTGATGGACAAGGCGCCTGGACCCGTCAGGTGGCCGGAGACACCTTGCCAGTCGACAACTGGAGCCGGCCTGCGCTCTACGCCGACTTCAAGCTCGACGTACCGGCGGAAGGGGCTTATGACATCTATTTAGAGCTCCGCAATTTCAAGCCCACGCTGATGCCGCTAATGATCGCGACCGAAAGCAAACGCAACAGCCAAAGGGAACTGGAGCATCTGCTGCTGGGCGGGCTGTTTGGAGCACTCATCATGCTGGTGGGCGTGTGCGCCATCCACTACTTGCAGAGCCGCAGCGCGGACGATGGTTGGTACACGCTCTATGCCGCAGGTATGGCGGTCGTGGTGAGCTGCATGACAGGACTTTCGGGTTTGTGGTTGTGGCCCCAATCCCCCGCCTGGTCCAACTACACCCACTTCAGCATGCCCATTCTGGGCTTGGGTGCGACACTTATCTTCGTGCGACACATCACCTCGTTGGATGCGGGCTTCCCGCGTCTGTCGCAAGCTGTCCATGGGGTTGCAGGCTTCGGCATTCCCATCGCACTGCTAGGTGTTGCCGTCGACCGCAACGTGGCTGACATATTCAATGCGGTCTACCTCACCCTCAGCCCATTGCTGCTGTTGGTGGCGACTCTACAGACCTGGCGACGCGGACATGCGGTGGGCCGATGGTTAACGATCGCATACATCCCTAACGCCGCAGTGACCGTTTACATCGGGCTGCAAATGTTGCAATTGCTCCCTGCCTGGTGGCAGTCCCGCTACCTGATGGTGGCAGCGGTGGCCTTGTCGGTTCCCTTGTTACAGCAAGCGCTGCATTTGCGCGCCCGGGAACGGCGCGAAGTTCAGGAGCGGGCAGATGCGCTTCCCACGCAGGATGCGCTGACCGGCCTGTTGACCCGCCCGCTGTTCGATACCCAGGTAGAGCTGGCGATAAAGCGTTCGCGCCAGAACAGGGAGCCATCGGCCATCGTGATGGTGGAAGTGGTGAACTACAGCTACTTGCGTGAGTCTTATGGTGACGCTATTGCCGAACAATGCCTTTTGCGTGCGGCCGTCAAACTTCACCGCGTATTGCGCGACGTGGATCCCGCTGGCCGCGTCGATACGGCCCGCTTCGGCTTGGTGCTTGACGGAGTGGCATCACGCCAGGAACTCACCGAGCGCATGGTCCGCCTGGTGGCCTCCGGCCTGATCCCACTGCCCGGACTGCGCCCGGAAGTCACGCTGCAATTTCACATCAGCTGTGCCCTGTTGACCGAGGTAGTCGCCGACAAGCGCACAGTCCTGCAAGAGCTGCAAGACGTTTTGCACGGCATGTCTCCCCGCACCCGTCGCCCCATTCGCTTCCTGGAGCCTGCACCAACGATGCCTGCAGCCCTGCCCTCCAAAGATGACGGCAACTCAGACAGAGCACCTCTCACGCCTCATTCCGTGCTCGCGCCGTTCACCCGGGCATCCTGCCGGTAGGCCATCAAGGCGTCACCGACGCCCGGATGGCTTTGAGCCGTGACGGGATCAATGTTTGGAATCGGGCAGCGGGCACAGGGCTTGACCAAGGCCAGACGGGGACGGATTTGACGCTCTGCGTCCATCTCCACTTCCAGCACCGTGAGGTGATCTTCATCATGCGCATCCAGCCCACCCAGAACCAGGTTGGGTCGGAAGCGGCTTATCCCGACAGGGGCTAATCCGGCGGCGGCCAGTCGGGCGTTGAGGGGATCCATGGAAGCATCGGTAGTCACCAACACCGGGTAGCCGTCGGCAAACTGGGTGTGGCTGGGTGCACCGCCTGTCCAGCGCGTGCTGCACGGACGTTGCACCTGCGGAGCAAAGCGCACCAGCCGTACACCGGGCTCGCCCAATACTTGCTGCAACCACAAAGCGGCGTCCTCCCCCATGTCCATGGCATCCAACGTGTCATCCCACACCTGCACGCGGCACAAAGGGCCTCGCGCTTGCAGCGGCACCACAAGAGGCTCCAATCCTGGTCCGTGCAGCTCCAAGGCATTGGCTGTGATGCGGGGTTGCACCCAAGCCATCCGCGAGCATTCGCGCTGCGTCAGGAACAGGCCCTCTGCGTCCACCACCATCCAGTGACGGTCCCACTCCAGGCCGGTCTCCAGCAGACGGGCCTCCATCACCGAGATTCCAGCGAGTGATTTCACCGGGTAAATCATCAAAGCGGCAATGTGGCCGTGCACATCGGGGGTGAAACTGTCGGTCATGGGGCTTTCCTGGTGCATAGAGCCTGCATTGTGCACAGCCTCCTACAATGCCCGCATGGCCCAAACCTATGACATTTGTATCCGTGGCGCTGGCATTGTGGGGCGCACGCTGGCGCTGCATCTGGCGGCCAAACGCTTGAAGGTTGCCCTGGTAGTGACCGATGCCGGTAACCCGGCGGCAGACGCTGATGTGCGTGCCTACGCACTCAATCAACAATCTTGCGCACTGTTGGAAGCGGTGCGTTGCTGGCCCGCAGGAGACAGCGCCACCCCTGTCCTGCACATGCAGATCGAAGCGGATGCCCAAGCCCAAGTGAACTTTGCGGCAGCAGACCAAGGGGCTGAGGCACTTAACTGGATTGTCGATGTGCCCGTGCTGGAGCAGCAACTGGCGCAAGCCGTGCAGTTTCAGCCCCTGATCACTGTCGTCGACACGCCCCAGCCCGCCACCCTCACCGTCGTATGTGAAGGCCGCTCTAGCACCACGCGCGATGAATTCGGCGTCGAATTCGACGTGCACCGTTATGACCAATGGGCAGTCGCTGCCCGCTTGGAGAGCGAGCTCCCTCACGGACAGACTGCGCGCCAGTGGTTCAGTGAAGGCGAAATTACCGCACTATTGCCGATGGGCGGAGCACAGGGGAACTTCCACGCCCTGGTGTGGTCAGTCAGTCCCGAGCGTGCACAACACCTGCTGAACAGCCTTGACATGGAATTTACCGACGCATTGCAAACCGCCACCCGCATGGCCGTGGGCAGCTTGCGCCTGACCAGTCGCCGGGCCAGCTGGTCCCTGCAACATGCTGTGGCACGGCGCTGGGCAGGCATGGCCACTATCGCGGGCGCATCACGTGCCTGGGTGCTGGCCGGTGACGCTGCGCACAACGTACATCCCTTGGCGGGCCAAGGCCTGAACCTCGGATTGGGCGACGTGGCCGAGCTGGTGAAGGTGCTGGATGGCCGCGGCTACTGGCGCACGGTGGACGACATGCGCCTGCTGCGCCACTACGAGCGGGCCCGCAAAGCCGAGTTCGCGATGGTGGGGGGCAGTGGCGATTCCTTGCAACAACTGTTTTCACATCCCCATGGACTGGTGCAAAGTGCACGCAGCTGGGGCATGCGGGGCTTTGACAACCTTCTGCCCTTGAAGCGCTGGGTGGCCCGCCGCGCGATGGGCCTGTAAGGCCTTAGTCCAACTTTTCTGAACGGAACTTTCCTCCTATGCATTTCACCCGCTTGTTCCCCGTCACCCTGGGTTTGGCCTTGGCCGCCCTCACCACCGGCGCAACCGCCCAAGAGGCCGCCATCCGTGAAGCCATTTCCAAACGCGTGCCCCAGCTCAAAGCGATTGATGAGGTGCGCCCCTCCAAGATTCCGGGCCTGTACGAAGTCCGCGTCAACGGCGCCGAGATCTATTACACCGATGCCAAAGGCAACTACCTCATTCAGGGCAACATGTTTGAGACCAAGGGCCTGCGCAACTTGACCGAAGAGCGCATCAACAAGCTCACAGCGATCAAGTTCGACACCTTGCCGTTCAAGGACGCCTTCACCATCGTGCGGGGCAACGGCTCGCGCAAGCTCGCTGTGTTTGAAGACCCCAACTGCGGCTACTGCAAGCGCTTTGAGCGTGACCTGCAGAAGATCGACAACGTGACGGTCTACATGTTCCTGTACCCCATCCTGGGACCAGACTCGAACGAAAAGGCCAAGGCCCTCTGGTGCAGCAAAGACAAGGCGGTCGCCTGGCAAGACTGGATGCTGCGCGACCAACCCGCACCAGCTGCTGCCGCTATGTGCGACACCACGCCACTGGCCCGCAACGTGGAGTTCGGCAAGACCTACCGCATCCAAGGCACGCCCACCCTGCTGTTTGAAGACGGCAACCGCGTGCCGGGTGCCATCGACGCCCAGCAAATTGAAAAGCATCTGAAAGACGCCAAGGGCTGAGGCGCCCAAGCATCCGCCCTTTCACAGCCGCTCCTGAACAAACGCTCCTGAATTCATAGCTGCTCGCGAATATACGGCGGGCGCAAACTGGTGTTTTGGCATGAAAACTTCCTCCAAGTTCCCCCAGACCGCCAAATCCTTGGCAAAGACCCCTGCCCCTCAGGCTGCAGTGCACTACCGGGTGGAAGTGGCAGATCTGCATGCCCACCTCTACCGGGTCACCATGACGGTGGCGTTGCCGGCCAGTCAGCAGGTGCTGCGCCTGCCGGCCTGGATTCCGGGTAGCTACCTGCTGCGCGAATTTGCCAAGCACCTGCAAAAGTTGGAATGCCGCCAAGGCGGCAAGCGGGTCGCAGTTGATCAACTGGACAAGGCGACTTGGCAAGCCAATTGCCGCCCGGAGCTGCCGCTGGAAGCGAGCTACCAGGTCTATGCTTTCGACGCCTCCGTGCGCACCGCCTGGCTGGACGCGCAGCGCGGCTTTTTCAATGGCACCAGCCTATGCTTGCAAGTGCCCGAGGCCGCTGCCCTGCCGCACACGCTGGAAATGCTGACGGTGGAAGGCACTCAAGGCTGGCAGCTGGCTACCGGACTGGCGCCGGTACGCATCGACAAAGCCGGCTTCGGCCTCTACCGCGCCGCGGACTACGACACCTTGGTGGACTGCCCCGTAGAAATGGGCCCGTTCTGGAGCGGCAGCTTCGAGGTGTTCGGCGTGCCGCACCGCTTTGTGGTGGCGGGCGCCCCGCCCAGCTTCGAT
>RFQA01000080.1 GCA_009925925.1 Betaproteobacteria bacterium | reverse complement strand
CCACCGGTCGCGGGACGCTGGCCCTGAAGGTATTGCCCCTGTGCATACCGCTGGCCGGCCTGCTCAAGAGCCGCATGTACACCTACCGCTGGCTCAGCCTCATGGTGTGGCTGTACTTCACTGAGGGCGTGGTCCGCGCCTGGAGCGACAAGGCGCCCGGCAACTGGCTGGCGCTGCTGGAAGTGCTGCTGTGTATCGTGCTGTTTGTGGCTTGCACCTTCCATATCCGCCTGCGCCTGAAGCACGCCAAGGCGCTCCCTGCCAATCCCGAAGAACCCACCACCCGCCCTGCCCCATGATGGACATCGAAGCCCTGCGCGCCACGCTGCGCACCCTTGTCGGTGAAGCCCATGTACTCACCGACGGCGACCTCACTGCGTATGAACAAGATTGGCGCAAACGCGAGCGCGGCCACGCCTTGGCCGTGGTCCGCCCCGGCACGACTGAAGAAGTTGCCGCTGTGGTCAAAGCCTGTGCGGCGGCCGGCGTGAGCTTGGTGCCTCAGGGTGGCAACACCGGCATGGTGGTCGGCTCCATCCCCGATGCGTCGGGCACTCAGGTACTGTTGAGCCTGCAGCGCTTGAACCGCATCCGCACCATTGACGCAGCCAACCTGACGGTGACGGTAGAGGCCGGTTGTGTGCTGCAGGCCCTGCAAGAGGCCTGCGAGAAAGAAGGCTTCTTGTTCCCCCTAAGCCTGGCCGCCGAGGGCAGCTGCACCATTGGCGGCAACTTGGCTACCAACGCGGGCGGCACGCAGGTCGTGCGCTACGGTAACACCCGCGAGCTGTGCCTGGGCCTGGAAGTGGTGACCGCGCAGGGCGAGGTCTGGAGCGGCCTGACCGGACTGCGCAAAGACAACACCGGCTATGACCTGCGCCACCTGTTCATTGGGTCCGAGGGAACCCTGGGAGTGATCACCGCAGCCACGCTGCGCATGTACCCCCTGCCCGCGGCCCAACTCACCGCCTTTGCTGCTGTACCTTCGCTGGACGCGGCGGTGCAACTGCTGGGCCTGGCCCACAAACATCTGAACGCCGGCCTTACCGGCTTTGAAGTGATGGGCGAATTTGCGTTGAGCCTGGTGCGTAAACACTTTCCGCAGCAAAACGTGCCGTTTGGCGGACTCAGCCCGTACTGCGTAGTGCTCGAGAACTCCGACCACGAGTCCGAGAGCCACGCGCGTGCGCAATTCGAACGCTTGCTGGAAGCCGCACTCGAACAAGGGTGCGTGCTGGACGCCGTAGTGGCCGAGAACATTGCCCAGGCTCGCGCGCTGTGGCATATCCGCGAGAGCATTCCGCTGGCACAGGCCCAAGAAGGACTCAACATCAAACACGACATCTCGATTGCCGTGTCGCGTATTCCGGCCTTTGTGACCGAAGTGGATGCCTTGCTGGAGCAGCACTTCCCCGGCGTGCGCCTGGTCAATTACGGGCACCTGGGCGATGGCAATCTGCACTACAACGTGCAGGCCCCAGACGGTGCCGATGCAGAAGCCTTTTTGCGCGACCAGGAAGGCCCCATCAACACACTCGTGTATGAGGTGGTGGACCGTTTCAATGGCTCCATCTCCGCCGAGCACGGTATCGGCAGCTTGAAGCGCGAGAAGCTGGCGCACCACAAATCGCCCGTGGCCTTGAACGCCATGCGGGCCATCAAGGGCGCGCTGGACCCGAAAAATCTCATGAATCCAGGCAGAGTGCTATCAATTGAGTAGCTGCTTGCGCATATTCCACCGGGGATAGGGGCCTGTTTTATATAGACTCAGGCTAACTCCTCTTTGTTTTTCAGGATCCCGTCGTGGCACACCTCATTCTTCTGGCCATCGTCTATCTGTCCTTCATCAGCCTGGGGCTGCCGGATGGCATTCTGGGCGTGGCTTGGCCGGCTATCCGTGCGGACATGGGCCAGCCGTTGGCGGCAGTGGGCGCCATCACCATCACCATGACGATTTGCTCGGCCACTGCGAGCTTCTTTGCGGGGCCGATTGCCAAGCGCATGGGCACTGGTGCCGTGGTGGCCACCAGCTGCCTGATGACTGCGCTGGCGCTCTTGGGCTTCTCGGTGGCTCCTTCTTTTGGTTGGCTGGTGGCACTGGGCGTGCCGCTGGGCTTGGGTGCCGGCGCAGTGGACGCCAGCTTGAACCACTTTGTGGCGGCGCACTACTCCTCCCGCCACATGAACTGGCTGCACGGTTTCTGGGGCGTGGGCGCCACCACCGGCCCGCTGATCATGGGCCTGGCACTGGCCAGCACCGGAGGCTGGGCACTGGGGGTACGCAGCATCGGCCTGATGCAACTGACACTGGCGGTCGTACTCTGGGCGACCTTGTCACTCTGGGCCAAAGAGCATTCCACCCCCCCTGCCGATGAAGACGCGCATGGCGAACCCGCCTTCCAACCCGTGCGCCCGCTGGCCACCTGGTTGGCGCCTACCTTGTTCTTGTTTTACGTGGCGGCCGAAATGGGCACCGGCCTGTGGGCGGCCAGCATTCTGGTGACTGACCGCGGCCTCACGCAGGCGCAAGCAGGCATCTGGGTGTCGGTGTATTTCGGCTCCATCACCGCAGGGCGCTTTGCCGTGGGGCTGATTGCCAACCGCTTGGGTAACCGCACATTGGTGCGGCTGGGCATTGCAGTGGCTGCACTGGGTGCTCTGGTGTTTGCCCTGCCCGGTGTATTCGGCAGCGCCGCCAGCTTCGGGCTGGTGCTCATGGGCTTGGGCTGTGCGCCGGTGTTTCCGTCGCTGATGCACGAAACCGCGCGCCGCTTTCCGGAAGACGTGGCTCGCACCGTCATCGGCCGGCAAATGACCTTTGCCTATGCCGGTGGCTCGGTCATTCCCGCAGGTTTCGGGCTACTGGCGACTTGGGCAGGGCTGGGCGCGGTGATGCCGGTCGTGGTGGTCATCCTGCTGGCGCTGCTGGCACTGGCTATCGCGCTGGACCGGATGACCTGACCAGAGTGGCGGCAATCAGGTGCGTGCCAGCTTGCGGGCCAGTTGCTCCAAACGGGCTTTGTAGCTCTCCGCATCAAACGGACGGCGGGCACTGCCGCTGTCCACCGCGGCTTGCGCCACACGCAGGGACACGGTTTGCAGCAGGCGCTTGTCCAGCAAGGTGGGCAGCAACTTGTCTTTGCTGAAGGCCGCGTCTTCACGCGCCAGATCCGCCAGCGCCAACACGGCGGCATTCTTCATGTCTTCGTTGATCTGCGGGGCACCCACGTCCAGCGCGGCGCGGAACAGGTAGGGGAAGCACAGTGCGTTGTTCACCTGGTTGGGGTAGTCCGAGCGGCCGGTGGCGGTGATGGCATCGCGCGAGGCGGCAATCACCAGCTCGGGGCGGATTTCGGGCTCGGGGTTGGCCAGCGCAAACACCACGGGCTTGGCGGCCATGCTGCGCACCATGTCCTGGTTGACCACGCCAGGGCCCGAGAGACCCAGAAACACATCAGCACCCGACAGCGCATCTGCCAGAGTGCGGGCGGCAGTGTCACGGGCCCAGGCGGCTTTCTCGCCGTCGTCGCCCTTGGCACCACGGCCGGTGTAGATCACGCCCTTGGAGTCGCACACGGTGATGTGGGACTTTTTGGCGCCCAGGCTCACCAGCAGCTCCAGGCAGGCGTTGGCCGCCGCGCCCGCACCGTTGCACACGAGCGTGACCGCATCCAGCGACTTGCCTTGCAAGTGCAATGCGTTGATCAGGCCGGCGGCCACCACGATGGCGGTGCCGTGCTGGTCATCATGGAACACGGGGATGGACAAGCGGGCCCGCAGAGCACGCTCGATCTCAAAGCACTCGGGCGCCTTGATGTCTTCCAGGTTGATGCCGCCAAACGTGGGGTGCAGGCTGGCAATGGTGTCGATGAGTTTTTGAGGGTCGGTCTCGTCAATCTCGATGTCAAACGCGTCGATGCCGGCAAAGCGCTTGAACAGCACGGCCTTGCCTTCCATCACCGGCTTGCCCGCCAGCGCGCCGATGTTGCCCAGGCCCAGCACCGCGGTGCCGTTGGTGATGACGGCCACCAGGTTGCCCTTGGCGGTGTACTCGTAGGCCAGTGCCGGGTCGCGCTCAATCTCCAAGCAGGGTACGGCCACGCCCGGCGAGTAAGCCAGCGACAGGTCGTCCTGGCTGCCCACGGGCTTGGTCACATGGATTTCAATCTTGCCGCCAATATCATCCGAATGCCGTGCGCGGTGGTAGGCCAGCGCGGCTTCATGCAGGCTGACGCTGCCGTCGGCGCCCACGAATTGCTGTTGTTGTTCGGAACCTGTGGCCTGGGCGGCCGCCATCTGGGGTGCGGAGGTAGACATGCGTGGAATGCGTTTCTGCAGGGATTGCGATAGGCCGGGTCCGGCGGAGCCGCCAGATTCTGCGCGCGTTGCTGCCGCACAGCCAGCGAAAATTGCCCGAATTCCATGCGGAAATGTGTTCACCACATGCGCGCGCGACATACCCCTGACGGACCTACAATTTCAGCCATGACCAGCCCCACCACCCTCCGCCCTGTGCGCAGCCAGTACGAAGACTTCATGCGCCACGTGCACACCACGGGCGTTTTCAAATCCGACCGCACCGGCACCGGCACGAAAAGCGTGTTCGGCTACCAAATGCGCTTCGACCTGAACGAGGGCTTCCCGCTGGTAACGACCAAGAAAGTACACCTGCGCAGCATCATCCAGGAGCTGCTGTGGTTCCTGACAGGCTCCTCCAACAACAACTGGCTCAAAGAGCGCGGCGTCACCATCTGGGACGAATGGGCGCATCCTGAGACCGGTGACTTGGGCCCTGTTTATGGCGTGCAGTGGCGCAGCTGGCCTACGCCGGACGGTGGCCCTATCGACCAGATTGCGGATGTCATCAAGACGCTCAAAAGCAACCCCGACAGCCGCCGCATCATCGTGAGCGCCTGGAACGTGGCGGAGTTGAGCAAGATGGCCCTGATGCCCTGCCATGCCTTCTTCCAGTTCTATGTGGCGCCGGCCGAGACCGAAGGCGGACGCGGTCGCCTCAGCTGCCAGCTCTATCAACGCAGCGCCGACATCTTTTTGGGCGTGCCCTTCAACATTGCCAGCTACGCCCTGCTCACCCACATGGTGGCCCAGCAGTGCGACCTGGACGTGGGCGACTTCATCTGGACCGGTGGCGACTGCCACATCTACAGCAACCACACCGAGCAGGTGGAGCTGCAGCTGAGCCGCGCGCCCATGGCCTACCCCACGCTCCACATCAAGCGCAAGCCGGAGAGTATCTTCGACTACCAGTTTGAAGACTTTGAGGTGCAGGGCTACGAGTGCCACCCCGCCATCAAGGCACCGGTCGCGGTGTGATGGCAGGCACGATGCACACATCCGCCCCCCTGCCCCGTCTTCACCTGATTTACGCCCGCGCCGCCAACGGCGTGATCGGCACCCACGGCACCCTGCCCTGGCATTTGCCTGAAGACTTGGCCCACTTCAAGCGGACCACGCTAGGCTGCCCGGTCATCATGGGCCGCAAGACATGGGACTCGCTACCGCCAAAGTTTCGTCCTCTGCCCGGCCGCGCCAATATTGTGGTCACCCGCCAGCCGGATTGGAGCGAAACCGGTGCCCAGCGCGCCTCTGACATGCGCGAGGCGCTACAACTTTGTGAGCAGGCAACAGACGTCTGGGTCATCGGTGGTGCGCAGCTCTACGCCCTGGCGGAGCCTGTGGCGCACACGGCGGTGGTCACCGAGATTGAAAATGACTTTGAAGGCGACGCCTTCGCCCCCACATTGGGCGCAGCGTGGCAAGAGACTGCCCGCGAGCGCCATGTGGCAGCCAGCGGGCTGCCTTTCAGTTTTGTAACTTACACACGCAGTTAAGGAGATACGCATATGTCAGGCGGCGGTTTTCACGTCCACGGACCCCACGACCACGAGCTGGAGCACGCCACGCAAGGAGGACACGGGGGCGGCCACGGCGCTGACCACGGAGGCCACAGCGGCGGCATGATCAACCAGATCGCCATGTTCACGGCCATCATCGCCACCGTGGGCGCCATCTTTGCCTACATGGGCGGCGCCACCCAGGCCAATGCGGGCCTCTACAAGAACAACGCAGCCCTGAAGAAGACCGAAGCCTCGAACCAGTGGAATTTCTTCCAAGCCAAGAGCACCAAACAGTCCCTGGCCGAATTGGCCCGCGACCTGACCGCCAAGCCGGAAGACAAGACCAAGTACCAGGCCAAGATTGACCGCTACGAAGGCGAAAAGGCCGAAATCAAAACCAAGGCTGAAGCCTTGGAAGCCGAGGCCACCGAGTGGGACCACCGGAGCGACGAGCAAATGCACCAGCACCACCGCTGGGCGCAAGCCACTACGGTGCTGCAGGTCGCCATTGCACTGGCCGCCATTGCGCTGCTCACCAAAAAGAAGTGGCTGGAGTGGGCCATGTTTGTCGTGGGCGGCGTGGGTGTTGCTGTGGGCGCACTGGCTGCGCTACACATTTAGGAGCTGCTCGCGCAGATCAGACGGGCGCTAGCGCCCGTTTTTATTTGGAAACAACCATGAAACTCGCTACCTGGAACGTCAACTCTTTAGGCGTACGCCTGCCCCAAGTGCTGGACTGGCTGGCCGCTCAACAGGCTTCGGGTGCGCCGGTGGATGTGCTGGCCCTGCAAGAGCTCAAACTCACCGACGACAAATTTCCCGCCGACGCGTTTGAGTCCATCGGCTACCACGCCCAGTGGTTCGGCCAGAAGACCTACAACGGCGTGGCCCTGCTATCGCGCACGCCCGCCAGCGACATCATCAAGAACATCCCCGGCTTTGACGACGATATGTCCCGTGTAATCACCGGCACCGTCGCCTTGGCAGGCGCCCTTGCCGGTGCGCCGGGTGTTCGCGTGATTGGTGCCTACTTCCCCAACGGGCAGGAACCCGGCAGCGACAAGTTCGAATACAAGATGGAGTGGCTCACTGCGCTGCGCCGCTGGGTGAAGGACGAGCTCGCCGCATACCCGAATCTGGTGCTGATGGGTGACTACAACATCACCTTTGACGAGGACGATGTGTGGGACCCGGTGAACCTGGAAGGCACCATCCACTGCACCGAGGAAGAGCGCTACCACCTGCGCGCCCTGATTGCGCTGGGCCTGACCGACAGCCACCGCCTGTTCCCGCAGCCGCCCAAGTCCTACAGCTGGTGGGACTACCGAGATGCGGGCTTCCGCCGCAACCGCGGGCTGCGCATTGACCACATTCTGGTGAGCAATGCGCTCAAGCGCCAGGTGACTGCCTGCACCATCGACAAGACCCCGCGGAAAAACGAACGCCCCAGCGACCACGCCCCGGTGGTCGTGGAGATCACTCCAGGCCCAGCTCCTGGATCTTGCGAGTGATGGTGTTGCGGCCTATTCCCAGCTTTTGCGCAGCTTCAATGCGGCGGCCCTTGGTATTGGCCAAGGCCGCCAGAATCAGGCGCGACTCAAAACGACGGGTCAGGGTGTCCCACACCTCGGGCTGACCGGAGCCGAGCAAGGCGACCGCTTCAGTCTCCAACTCGGCCTCCCAGCCTTCCAACGGTCCATGAGCCGCTGCCGCGCGTGCCAGCACGTGCGACAGGTCTTCCGACTCATGGCTCGCGGGTGCATGGGCATGCGCATCCAGCGGCACTTCTTTGAGCTGGGCCTCAGGGGCTGCGGTGAGCACAGGCTTGGCCACCAGCGGCTCGCCGGTTTCCGCACGGCCCAGGCTCACCTCAGGCGGCAAGTCCTTGCGCTCAATCACCTGCGCTGGCGCCATCACGGTCAGCCAGTGGCAGATGTTTTCCAGCTGGCGCACGTTACCGGGGAAGCTGAAGCCTTCCAGCCAGGTCAGCGCCGAGTCCGAAATACGCTTGGGCTCTACGCCCAGTTGCTTGGCGCTTTGCTGCAGGAAGTGGCGGGTCAGCATGGCCACGTCTTCCTTGCGCTCGCGCAGGGCCGGCAGGCGCAGGCGGATCACATTCAGGCGGTGGAACAAGTCCTCCCGGAACACGCCGTCCTTAACGCGTTGCTCCAGGTTCTGGTGAGTGGCAGCGATGACACGCACGTTCGATTTGACAGCACTGTGCCCGCCCACGCGGTAGAAGTGGCCGTCGCTCAAGACGCGCAGCAAACGGGTCTGCAGCTCGAACGGCATGTCGCCGATTTCATCCAGAAACAGCGTGCCGCCATCGGCCTGCTCAAAGCGGCCACGGCGCATGGTTTGCGCGCCGGTGAAGGCACCGCGTTCATGGCCGAAGAGTTCGCTCTCCAACAGATCTTTGGGAATGGCTGCCGTGTTGATGGCCACAAACGGACCATCGGCGCGCGGGGAATGCTTGTGCAGCGCACGGGCCACCAGCTCTTTGCCGGAGCCGGATTCGCCGGTGATCATCACCGTGACGTTGCTCTGGCTCAAGCGGCCGATGGCACGGAACACGTCCTGCATGGCGGGCGCCTGACCCAGCATTTCGGGGGACTCGGCCATGCGCTCTTCAGCTACTTCCTCGCGCTGGCTCTCCTCCACCGCACGGCGGATGAGCTCCACTGCTTTGGGCAGGTCGAAGGGCTTGGGCAGGTATTCAAAAGCGCCGCCCTGGAAGGCGCTGACCGCGCTGTCCAGGTCCGAGAAGGCCGTCATGATGATGACGGGCAGGCCGGGGTGTTTGGCCTTGACTTTTTCGAGCAGGTCCAGACCGGAGCCCCCAGGCATGCGGATGTCGCTCACCAGGATCTGCGGGCCTTCATCGTCTGCTGCGGTGCTCAGCGCAGTCAGTACATCGCGTGGATTGGAAAAACTGCGTGTGGGCAGGTGCTCACGCAGCAGTGCCTTCTCCAGCACGAAGCGGATGGACTGGTCATCATCTACGATCCAAATCGGCTTCATGTTGTGCGGCACCCTCTATTCTTTGTCTGTCTGTTACGGTAACGGAATCAAGATTTTGAAGTCCGTACGGCCCGGCACGCTGTCCACTTCAATCAGTCCGTGGTGTTGCTGAACAAAGGTTTGCGCCAGTGTGAGCCCCAGTCCGGATCCGCCATCCCTACCCGACACCAGCGGGTAAAAAATGCGGTCTCTGATCGAATCTGGCACGCCAGGTCCGTTGTCAATGACATGCAATTCCAATGCCAACCGGTAACGCTGTTTGCCGAAGGTGATCTGCCGTGTCACGCGGGTCTTGAATGTCACACAACCGTCACCCGCAGCAATGCGCTCGGCCAGGGCCTGGCAGGCGTTGTGGGCAATGTTCAGCACGGTTTGAATGAGCTGCTCGCGGTCACCCCGGAACTCGGGGATGGAAGTGTCGTAGTCCCGCACCACGCGCAAGCCTTTGGGGAACTCGGCAAGGATCAGGGAGCGCACGCGCTCACACACCTCGTGAATATTCACATCGCCCACCAAGTGAGGCCGGCGGTGCGGCGCCAGCAGGCGGTCTACCAGGCTCTGCAGGCGATCCGCCTCATGGATGATGACCTGCGTGTACTCGGTGAGCTCCGGAGACTCCATCTCCATCTCGAGCAGTTGCGCCGCACCACGAATGCCACCCAAAGGGTTTTTGATTTCGTGGGCGAGGTTGCGGATCAGCTCTTTGTTGGTCTGAGCCTGTTCAGCCAAACGTTCTTCGCGGTCCTGGCGGGTCTGCTGCTCCTGGGGCACCATTTCCACAATGATGTCATTGGAAAGTTCCGTACGCGTCACGATCACGTGCACGGGCATGGCATCGAGCCCGTTGCGCTTGAGCAAAGCGTCGTAACGCAAAGCCGCGAACGCGTTGTCGAGCGCGCCCTCCAGGGCACTGTGCAACTGGGCAGGCTCGGTAAAAACCTCAGCAAAGTTGGAACCTATGATGGTCCGGCGCGAGATGCCCAAGGCATCCTCCAGGGCTGCGTTCGAGAATTGCACCGAAGCATCGGCCGTGACTACCGCCACGAGGGTGGCCAGCAAGTCAAAAGAATGGAAGCGCTCCATGGGGCTTGTCCGGTGGATAAAATGAAGGATTTGCCGTCAGCATAGCGGCCCCGGTGCCATGCGCAGACGGGCTTACTGCTTGACGGTCGCCGCAGGCAAGCGGCCGAGTTCACGGCGGATACCGGCAATGTCGCTCTCATTGCGGGCCAGTGAGGCCTTGAGCTCCGCCACACGGTCCAGGTATTTCTGGTGGTTGCGTGCTTCGGGGCCGAGCTTTTCGGGCTCGCCGTTGTTGTATTCCTTTTGCAGCTCAAGCTGGCGGGCTTCGGCCTTTTTGAGCTCGGCTTCCAGAATCAGGCGGGCATCGGAGTCTTTGGCACGCTGGTCGGCACTGTCTATCCGCGGTGCGGAGCTCGGGGTAGAACTCGGCGCAGAGGCCACTTTCACACCCCCCCCACCCCCGGAAGGCTTTTGCCCTTGCACCACCGTGACATTACCGCCCGAAATGAGCTTGCAGGTTTTGGCCTGGGCTTCAGTGACTGTGTTGGTGTATTCGTTGCCGCAACGGTAGATGCGCTCCTGCGCTGCTACGCCCGAGGTGGCGCCTGCAGTGAGCAAAAGAATCAGGAGTGTGGGTTTCATGCTGTGTCGGTGTCCGCGCTATCTTTTCATGAGCGCTGGGATTCAGTATGCGCTAAAAAGTGCCCAAGAACAAAACACCCGAGTATCCCCGACTTGGGGGAGGCTATCTGTGAGCAAGTGTTCCATGAAAAAAGGACGGCTCACGCCGTCCTTTTTTGCTTATCTCAGTGCTTTGCAGCGCCGGGATTACAGGCTGAAGTACATGTCGTATTCGACAGGGTGTACAGACATGCGGTAGCGGGTCACTTCCTGCATCTTCAGGTCGATGTAGGCATCGATCATGGAGTCAGTGAACACACCACCCTTGGTCAGGAACGCGCGGTCCTTGTCCAAGTGCTCCAAGGCTTGATCCAAGCTGTGGCACACGGTTGGCACCTTTGCATCTTCCTCGGGAGGCAGATGGTAGAGGTCCTTGGTGGCTGCTTCGCCGGGATGGATCTTGTTTTCCACGCCGTCCAGACCCGCCATCAACAAGGCTGCGAAGCCCAGGTATGGGTTCATCAATGGATCGGGGAAACGTGCTTCCACGCGACGGCCCTTGGGGTTCGCCACAAAAGGAATACGGATGGAAGCGGAACGGTTCTTGGCAGAGTAAGCCAGCTTGACCGGAGCTTCGAAGTGGGGAACCAGGCGCTTGTAGCTATTGGTACCGGGGTTGGTGATGGCGTTCAGGGCACGTGCGTGCTTGATGATGCCGCCGATGTAGTACAGCGCGAAGTCAGACAGACCGGCATATCCGTCGCCAGCGAACAGGTTCTTGCCGTCTTTCCACACGGACTGGTGCACGTGCATGCCAGAACCGTTATCACCGTGGTAAGGCTTGGGCATGAAAGTAGCTGTCTTGCCGTACGCATTGGCCACGTTGTGCACCACGTACTTTTGCAACATGGTCCAGTCAGCGCGCTCAACCAAAGTGGAGAACTTGGTGCCGATTTCGTTCTGGCCAGCGCCCGCCACTTCGTGGTGGAACACTTCGACCGGGATGCCCAGGGATTCGAGAATCAGGGACATCTCAGCGCGCATGTCTTGCGTGCTGTCAACGGGAGGAACGGGGAAGTAGCCACCCTTGACGGTGGGACGGTGACCACGGTTGCCGCCTTCGAGCTTGGAACCGGTGTTCCAGGGAGCTTCGTACTCTTCGATTTCGTAGAAGGTGTTGTTGGCATCTGTAGACCAACGCACGCCGTCGAACAAGAAGAACTCTGGCTCGGGACCGAAGTAAGCGGTGTCACCCATGCCGGAAGCCTTCAAATAGGCTTCTGCGCGCTTGGCGATGGAACGTGGATCGCGGTCGTAAGACTTGCCGTCGGCAGGTTCCACCACGTCGCAGTTCATGATCAGGGTGGTTTCTTCGAAGAAAGGATCGATGTTGGCTGTGCCTGGATCGGGCATCAACAACATGTCGGAAGCTTCGATACCCTTCCAGCCGGCGATGGAAGAGCCGTCGAATGCGTGGCCGGAGGTGAACTTGTCTTCGTCAAAATGCGAAACAGGCACAGTGGTGTGCTGCTGCTTACCACGGGTATCGGTGAAGCGGAAGTCAACAAATTTGACTTCGTTCTCTTTCACCATCTTCATCACATCTGCGACGGTCTTGGCCATCAAATACTCCTGTTGCACGGTTGTAAAAAGATTTGCCCTGCTGTTAATGCAGCTTTTGTGCCAAAGCACGCACCAAAGCAAATTCGACAAACCGCTCTATTTTGCATCCTTAAAACGTGCTTTTGCGCCCCTGCCAGAACAAAGAAACCGCCCAAAGCCCAGATCAGCAATTCGTGCGCACCAAAAATGTGCACATCAAAAATGCGCACCAAAACAATGCATATTAATTAACGCACCAATTCAGGGCCCAAAGGCATTTCCAGTTTTCGCAGGCCCTCCAGCATCTTGGCGTAGGCTGACGGCAAATCCTCCGGGCGGCCTTTCACCCCGAGCTCGATGTGCTTGCCGTACTGCGGGTGATCCACGCTGGGCAGGCTGAACACCTTCACCGGATGCTGCTGCTCCAACTGCTCCATGAGCGGGGTGAGCAAAGACTCCATGGCGCCAAACACGATGACCGACTGCTCACGCCAGGCATCGGTTTGAAACCATGCACTGCAATGGGTATCGAGCACCCACTCGACCATGGGCCAAGCCATCACAGGAAAGCCCGGCACAAAATGGACAGCCCCCTGCCCCGTGCCCGGATGGCTGAAGCCGGGAATTTTGTTGTACGGGTTGGGAATGATGGCCGACCCGGAAGGAAACATGCCCATCTGCAGGCGGTGCACATTGTCCGGGCGCTCAGGCTCAAAGGCGGTACCTTGCTCACGGGCCACGTCCTGCATGCGTTCCATGATCAGGGCGCGGGCCGCATCGCTAAGCGCCAGACTTTTACCGAGTGCGTTGGCTGCACATTGGCGGGTGTGGTCATCCGGCGTCGCGCCGATTCCACCAAAAGAGAACACCGTGTCGCCAGAGGCAAAGGCCGCGGCCAATGTCGCCGTGATGCGCTCGGGGTCATCCCCCACGTAGTGCGCATAGGCCAGAGGCAAGCCACGCGCGCCCAGCAATTCAATGGCTTTGGACAAATGCTTGTCGGCCCGCTTGCCGGAGAGGATCTCGTCCCCGATGATGATGACGCCGAATTTCATAAAAGCTCCATATCCACAGTCTCCACCACCAAGGGCATTTGGGTCGTGGCGGTGTCAGGCGAGCGCTGGGCCCGCAGGTTCTGCAACGCACTCAGTCCATAGTGGGAGAACCAGAGTGACGAGAAAGCAAAAATGAGGGTGTAGAGCCAGATGGACAGCGGTACCAGAAACGGCGCCAGTGCCACTGCCATGAAGCCCAGAGACCACACCAGGCTGGGCGCAGCGCCCATGTACCCAGTGACCACGCCCATGCCCAACAGCCACCAGCGGTGGCGCTTGAAAATCTCACGGCGCTCCTCCGCGCTGGCATGGTCTGCCAAGGCGTCGAACGCCATCACGCGGTAGGTCAACCAGCCCCAGATCAGCGGCGGCAAAACCAGCACTAGAGGTGGCACCAGCCACAGCGGCATGGACAGCACCAGCGCAAGCAAGGCAGCGATGGTAGACATGGCAGCCCAACCTACGCTGGCGAAATAGGAGGCCCCGGCCGCCTTTTCCAAGGTGGGGAAGCGGCGCTTTGCGACCAATTGCACGATCATGGGTGCCATCAACGTGGCCACTACGAACAGACATCCCACCAGCACGAGCGGGGTGAGCATAAGGATCACGATCAGGGGAACCAGTACGGTTTTGAGTTTTCCGGCCCCCACCGACTCCAGCCAGCCCCACATCATTTGCAGCCAGTCCTTGGATTCGAGCAACTGGGTCACCCAAGCCAACAAACTGTCCAGGTAAAAGTAGCCCAGGCCCGCGGTCACGCCCACCATCAGCACCAGGGGCAACAGCGACCACAGCATGACCTTGGGGTGCAGGCAGTACACCAGCGATCGCCAGAAGGCATCCAGGACGGCATTCATGGGTTCACTCCTTGGATTGCACGGCGGCAATTTCCTCTGCACTCAGCCAGCGCCATTGGCCCGGGGCCAGGTCATCGGGCAGCGACACGCCGCCAATGCGGGACCGGTGCAAACCCTCCACCCGGTTGCTGACAGCTGCCAGCATGCGCTTGACCTGGTGGTACTTGCCCTCGGTCAGGGTGAGGCGCAGATGGAATTCGCTCACCGCTTCGCAGGCTGCTGCTCGGACCGGTTTGGGGTCATCGTCCAGCACCACGCCACTCAGAAGTTTATTGACCTGCTTGTCATCCAGAGGGTGCTTCACCGTCACCTCGTACACCTTGGGCACATGGTGCTTGGGTGAGCTCATCCGGTGGATGAATTTGCCGTCATCGGTGAGCAACAGCATGCCGGTGGTGTCCTGGTCCAGTCGCCCCACGGCTTGCACGCCCTGCACCGCCGCTTTCTGAGGACGCAGGCGCAATGGGCTAGGCAAAAGGGTGTAGATACTGGGGTAAGTGGAAGGCTTTTGCGAACACTCGGTACCAGCGGGCTTGTGGAGCATCAAGTAGGCCCGCTCGGCGTAGGGCCAGTCCACACCCTGCACCCTGAACCGCAAGCCTTCCGCTACAAATTCAGTAGCTGCTTGCCCAATGGGGACGGGCGCTGGACCCTCATTGGGCATATAAACCTGAACCAGACCCTGCTGAATCAATCCGGCACACACACGGCGCGTGCCGAAACCTTGGGTATAGAGTATTTCCTGAAGCTGCATAACCGTAGTATCGCAGTGACTTCCGCTAGACTTGAAGCCTACCCTTCCAACCGGAATCTGTGCCATGACCGACGATTTGGTGTTCAGTGACGAGCTAGAGGCAGAAGTTCAAACCAAGGCAGCCGCTCCATGGCAGGTTTTGGTGGTGGACGATGAGCCGGCCGTGCATGAAGTGACCAAGCTGGTGATGTCGGACTTTGCACAGCGCAACGACATCGCGCTGATCCTGCTGGATGTGGTTATGGAGTCCGAGCATGCCGGGCTGGATCTGGCCAAGTACATCCGTGAAGACCTGGGCAACCTTAATGTGCGCATTGTGCTGCGCACCGGTCAACCCGGGCAGGCGCCCGAGGAACAAGTCATCCGCGATTACGACATCAACGATTACAAGGAAAAAACAGACCTCACCCGCCGCAAGCTGATCACCGTGTTTTACGCCGGCTTGCGGGCTTACCGGGATTTGATGCGCATTGAAAATGCGCGCTTGGGCCTGATCCGCTCGATTGAAGCGATTTGCGAGGTATGCGACTCCAACAACCTGCGCAGCTTTGCCTCAGCCGTGTTGGCACAACTCAACTCCCTCTTGGGCCTCAATGGCGAAGGGCTGTGCGCCAGCAGAGTTTCGGCCTACACCGCCAACTCCGCACACGGTCAGCTCAAAGTACTGGCTGTCACCGATGCCTACTCCCGTTTAATGGTCGATGACCAGGTCGCCAACC
>RFQA01000079.1 GCA_009925925.1 Betaproteobacteria bacterium | reverse complement strand
TGGTGATTGGGGGAATCCACGGCGACGAAATGTCGTCCACCTCTCTGGTCTACTATTGGCTGGGCTTGGCCATGACACCGCCCTCAGACTCGCCGCTCAACATCCACTGGCGTTTCGTCCCCAGCCTGAATCCGGATGGATTGTTCGCCAAGCCGGCGCGTCGTACCAACGGAAATGGTGTGGACTTGAACCGTAACTTCCCCACGCCGAACTGGGCGCGCGATGCCAAGGTTTATTGGGAGCAACGTACCAAGCGCGATCCACGCCGGTGGCCGGGCAACAAGCCGGTGTCCGAACCGGAATCCCGCTTTTTGCTGGAGCAGATGGACAGCTTCAAGCCGAATTTGATTGTCAGCGTACATGCACCCTATGGGGTGCTGGACTTTGATGGTCCTTTGGTGCCGCCTAGCAAATTGGGTCGCTTGTACCTGGATCAGGTAGGAATCTTCCCCGGTTCGCTGGGTAACTATGCAGGGGTACACCGGCGTATTCCGGTGGTCACCATTGAGTTACCCAGTGCGGGTCGCTTGCCGCAGGATGCAGAAGTCCGTCAAATGTGGATGGATTTGCTGCGCTGGACCAACGACCGCCTGGGTCCCTCAGCTTCTGCCACAGCACCCTGATTCAGACGCTCGCGCTGCTGGAGATACGAAGTGCGGCTTTGTCTGCCCACATCTGAAGACTGTCTATAAGGTCGCGCTGGCTGAAAGAGCAACTTTCTTCACTGAAGAGGGCGCTGGATTCCAAGCGGTCCATCAACTTGTACAGCACTTCAGAGAACTTCTCGGGCAGCGCGGCGAGCAATGCGCTCTGGCCGCGTGCCAAATCAGACAAGGCATGGGCTGTCAGCCCGCCCGCCCGGAAGCTCTCCAAGGCGTCCTGAAACGCTTGGAGTTGGTCTTGCGCGGGGCTAGCGGCTAATTTCATGCGGCTTAGTGGCCCAGAATCTTGGACAAGAAGTCGCGGCTGCGCTCGTTTTGCGGATTGTTGAAGAACTCGTGAGGCGTGTTCTGCTCCACGATCTGGCCCTGGTCCATAAAGATCACACGGTCGGCCACGGCCTTGGCAAAGCCCATTTCGTGGGTCACGCAGATCATGGTGATGCCCTGGCTGGCCATCTCAATCATCACGTCCAGCACTTCCTTGATCATTTCAGGGTCGAGGGCCGAAGTCGGCTCATCGAACAGCATGATCTTCGGCTTCAGGCATAGCGCACGGGCGATAGCCACACGCTGCTGCTGACCACCGGAGAGTTGCAGCGGGTACTTGTTGGCCTGGTTGGCGATGCGCACACGCTCCAACTGGATCATGGCCTTTTCTTCGGCTTCTTTCTTCGGCATTTTGCCGACCCACATGGGCGAGAGCGTCAGGTTCTCCAGCACGGTGAGGTGCGGGAACAGGTTGAACTGCTGGAACACCATGCCGACTTTCTTGCGCACGTCGTCGATGGCTTTCACATCGTCGGTAAGTTCCACACCGTCCACGATCAAGTTGCCTTGCTGGTGTTCTTCGAGGCGGTTGATGCAGCGGATCATGGTGGACTTGCCGGAGCCGGAGGGGCCGCAAACCACGATGCGTTCGCCTTTGGTGACGGTCAGGTCAATATCGCGCAGTACGTGGAAATTGTTGCCGTACCACTTGTTGACTTTGTTGAAGGTGATGATGGGTTCAGACATATTCGTTCCTTAGCGGAGTTTGCTTTTGTTGACTTGCTTTTCGATCCAGAGGCTGTAGCGCGACATGGAGAAGCAAAATCCGAAGTAAATCAGGGCGATGAAGAGGTAGCCTTCGATCTTGTAGGGGCGCCAGTCGGCATCCGAGTTCAGGGCCAGGCTCATGGAGCCGGTGAGCTCATACAAACTCACAATGGTCACCAGCGAGGTGTCCTTGAAGGTCGAGATGAAGTTGTTCATGATGCCGGGCACCACCATGGACAGGGCTTGCGGCAACACGATCTTGCGCTGTGTCTGCCAGTAGCTTAGGCCCAGTGTGGCCGCGGCTTCAATCTGCCCTTTGGGCACCGCCTGCAAGCCGCCGCGGATCACCTCCGCCATGTAGGCCGCTGCAAACAGGGTGATACCCGCCAGCACACGAACTAGCACGTCGATGTTGAAGCCTTGGGGCATCAACAGCGGGAACATGAAGGACGCCATGAACAGCACCGAGATCAGCGGCACACCACGGATCAGCTCTACATAGATGGTGCACAAGCTCTTGATGGCAGGCAGATTGGAGCGGCGACCTAGCGCAATCAGCAACGCGAGCGGGAAGGCCATGGCCATGGACAAGGAGGACAGCAATAGCGTCAAGGGCAGGCCACCCCAACGGTCTGTATCGACCTTGCTCATGCCGAACACACCGCCGGACATCAGCAGGAAGAAGCTGCACAGAACCACGACCCAGGCCAGACCCAGCGATGCTCTCCAGAACATGCGCATGCAGCTTGCCACCAGCAGGCTGCACAGCAGCAGGGTGGCGATCAGCGGACGCCATTGCTCTTCAAAAGGGAAGCGGCCGAAAATGATGATGCGGAATTTCTCCACGATCACACCCCAGCAGGCACCAGCGCCTTCGACGTGGCAGGCCTCGAAGTTGGGCACCCACACTGCCTGAACCAGCGCCCAGTTCAGGAAGCGCGGGACGATAGCCAGCAGGAAGGCCCCGATGATCAGGGTGCCCAGCGTGGTCTTCCAGTCGCCGAACAGATTGAAGCGAATCCACGCGACCAAGCCGTCGGTCTTGACCGGTGCCGGGCGTGCTTCGATAGGTTTGAAAGTAGTTGCGCTCATGTGCGTCTCTTAACGTTCTTTGATGGCAGAGCGGGTGTTGTACCAATTCATCGTGATCGATGTGAACAGCGACGTGCTCAGGTACACCAGCATGATGATGGCAATGCACTCCACGGCGCGGCCCGTCTGGTTGATGGCCGTATTGGCAATCGACACCACGTCCGGGTAACCGATAGCCACTGCCAAAGAAGAGTTCTTGGTCAGGTTCAGATATTGGTTGGTCACCGGCGGAATGATCACCCGCAGGGCTTGCGGCAACATCACCAGGCGCATGGTTTGCCCACGGCTCAGACCCAAGGCGGCGGCGGCCTCGGATTGGCCCAGTGCAACGGATTGGATACCGCCACGAACCACTTCGGACACGAAGGCCGCGGTGTAAATGGTCAATCCCAGCAACACAGAGAGGTACTCAGGCGTCAAGGCTCCGCCGTTCTCAATGGCGAACTCGCCCTGGACTGGCATGTTCAGTGCGGTGGGTGCACCACCCAGCAACCAACCCAGAATCCCCGCGCCCAGCACAATGGCCAGTGGCGCCCAGAACATGCTTTTCACACGACCGGTTTGCTCAAACGACTTTTTGGCGTACGAACGGTACACAACGGCACCAATCACACCCGCCAACAATCCCCAGGCACCCCAGACATGGCCTGTAGCCCATTCAGGGATGGGGAAGTTCAGGCCACCCTTGCTCAGGAAGAAGGGGCCGAGCACCAAAGGCTCATTGGACGCAGGCAGCACTTCCGTGAACATCAGGTACCACATCAGCAATTGCAGCAGAACGGGGATGTTGCGGAAAAATTCGACATACGCCGAACACAGACCGCGGATCAGGGCATTGCGCGAAAAACGGCCTACGCCGATCAAGGTGCCCAGCAAAGTGGTAAGCACAATGCCGACAACCGCTACCCGTAGCGTGTTCACAAAGCCCACCAGGTAGGCGCGCCAGTAGGACTCGCCGGAATCAA
Organism: Betaproteobacteria bacterium; assembly: GCA_009925925.1. Classification (GTDB taxonomy): domain Bacteria; phylum Pseudomonadota; class Gammaproteobacteria; order Burkholderiales; family Burkholderiaceae_C; genus Allorhodoferax. The sequence goes on along the minus strand of RFQA01000079.1, from coordinate 11,936 downwards.
AGGCAAAGAAGCTTTCGCCGATGTCGAAGCCGGCGGGGCCTGTCAAGAAATCAAAACCACTTTGGATGCCACGCAACTTCATGTTGGTGGTGGTGTTGTGTGCCAGATAGAGCACGGCCAACAAGACCACCACGATGGCAATGATCTGGTACAGGAGTCCACGGAATGCCTGACTGCGCCAGGACCAGGACTTTTTAGGAGGGGAGGAGGGTGTGGACATATCAGCCCTTGGTTTCACTTGAAGAACGCTCATCAATTGAAAAGGGCAGCGCATGGTGTGTGCGGCTGCCCTTTTCTGGTGCGCAGTGCCGGATTACAGCGCTGCGCTAACCGCCATTAACGGACTGGGGGAGCGTATTGCACGCCGCCTTTGCTCCACAGGTTGTTCAAGCCACGTGGCAATTGCAGGGGAGACTTGGGGCCCACATTGCGTTCAAAGATTTCACCGTAGTTGCCGGTAGTCTTCACAGCGCGTGCCAGCCATTCTTTGTCCAGACCCAGCAACTTGCCGGTGTCTTCAGTGGTACCAAGCAAGCGGCCGACCACGGGGTCTTTGGTGTTGGCTTTCAGGTCATCCACGTTGGCTTGAGTCACGCCGTTTTCTTCCGCTTCCAACAGGCCATACACTGTCCACTTCACGATGGCAGTCCACTCGTCGTCACCACGGCGAACCATGGGGCCCAAGGGCTCTTTGGAAATCAGCTCAGGCAAGATCACGTGGTCAGCGGGATTCTTGGCAACCTTGTTACGGGTAGAAGCCAAGCCGGAAGCGTCGGTGGTGTAGGCCACGCAACGGCCGGAGAAGTAGGCGCCTTCAGCCGCTTCGAGCTTTTCAAACACGATAGGCTTGATGTTCAAGGCGTTGGCCTTGGAGTAGTCGGTCAGGTTCTTCTCGGTGGTGGTGCCGGATTGCACGCACACGGTCTGGCCCTTGAGCTGCTTGGCGCTCTTGAGCTTGCTCTTCACGGGAACCATGAAGCCTTGGCCGTCGTAGTAAGTCACGGCGGTTTGGGACAGGCCCAAGGAAGCGTCACGTGTCAAAGTGAAAGTGGTGTTGCGGGACAGCACGTCGATTTCGCCGGATTGCAAAGCGGTGAAACGGGCTTGTGCGTTCAGGGGAACGTACTTCACCTTTTCGCCATCGCCCAGCACTGCAGCAGCCACAGCGCGGCACACGTCCACGTCCAGGCCTGTCCACTTGCCGTTGGAATCAGCAGCACCGAAACCTGCCAAACCTGTGTTCACACCGCAAACCACTTGGCCACGGGCCTTGACGGCGTCCAATGTTTTGCCAGCGTGGGCAGGCGCTGCAACGACAGCACCCAAAGCGGCAACCACGGCTGCCAGTGTTTTCAGTTTCTTCATGCTCATAAATCATTACTCCAAAGAATTGAATCAGCAGGATGCACCAGACTGGTGTCTGCTCCCCGATTCTGAGGCTGAACTGTAGCCTCAGGAGCCTTCGCTCTCATCGGGGTTTACCATCGAAAGGTATGCGGAAAAGTAATAACCTAATTCGCCGCCTACCTCTCTGCAAGTCATGCGAATGAAGCAGAAAACGTGCCATCGAAAAAGAAGCGTGAAAACCGGTATGCGGTTTTGGCGGTGGGGTATGGGTTTGGGGGCTTTGTCACCTGCGTGGCAGTCTGACGCCGGCCTTGCGATAAGGTGTGGGCTCAGACCCACAAGGCCAAGGAGACTTCCCATGTTCGAAACCGCAATCGCTGGCAGCTTGCCCAAGCCCTCATGGCTGTCAGAGACCGAAAAACTCTGGCCCCAATGGAAGCTGGCTGGCCCTGAGCTGCAGCAAGCCAAGGCGGATGCCACCCTGTTGTGGATCAAAGCCCAGGAAGATGCAGGCTTGGATGTGGTGGGCGACGGTGAGCAAAGCCGGCAGCATTTTGTCCACGGTTTTCTGGAGCAGGTTGACGGCATCGACTTTGAAAACAAAGTCAAGATGGGCATCCGCAACAACCGGTATGACGCCATGGTGCCTCAGGTTGTTGCTGCATTGAGGCTCAAAGGCCGCGTGCATGCCTTTGAAGCTCAACTCGCAAGAGCCCACACCAAAAAGAAGCTCAAGTTCACCTTGCCCGGACCTCTGACGATTGTGGACACCGTGGCCGACCGTTTTTATGGCGACCGAAAGACCATGGCGTTTGCGTTTGCGGAGTTGCTGAATCAGGAAGCGCGGGCCCTGCAGGCTGATGGGGTGGACATCATCCAGTTCGATGAGCCGGCGTTCAATGTGTACATGCAGGACGCCGCGGACTGGGGTGTGCAAGCATTGGAAGTCGCCGCCAAAGGTCTCACTTGCACCACCGCCGTGCACATTTGTTATGGCTATGGCATCAAGGCCAACACAGACTGGAAAGAGACGCTGGGTGGCGAATGGCGGCAATACGCGCAGGTGTTTCCGGCACTGGCGGCCAGCAGCATCCAGCAAGTGAGCCTGGAGTGCTACCACTCCCATGTACCGCCGGACTTGATGGCACTGCTCAAGGACAAAGACGTCATGGTTGGTGTGATCGACGTGGCCAGTGACGTGATTGAAACGCCCGAGCAGGTGGCGGACACCATCGGCATCGCTTTGCAACACGTGCCACGCAATCGCATCTTTCCCTGTACCAACTGTGGCTTGGCGCCCATGAGTCGTGAGGTCGCCACCCGTAAGCTCGAAGCCTTGGCCAAAGGCGCGGCCCTAGCACGCGAGCGCTACGGGGCCGGTGCATGAGTGGCATGACTCTCTCTCCGGGTTTTCATGCGCCTGCTTTGCGTAACCTCGAGCAAGTACTGCAAGCGGATGTGGACAACGGGCGTTTACCCGGCGCAGTAGCCTTGGTTGCACGCCATGGCCAGACCGTGTTGCACTCAGCCATCGGGCAGCAGAACCCGGCGGACGGCACGCCCATGGCCTTGGACAGCATCTTCCGCATCTACTCCATGACCAAGCCACTGGTGTCGGTGGCGATCATGCAATTGCTGGAGCGCGGCCAACTGTTGCTGAGTGACCCGGTAGGACAGCACTTGAGCGAGTTTGCCGATGTGCGGGTGGCGGAGGATGAAACGGCCCGGCAGACGCGGCCCCCGGCCCGGCCCCCCACGGTGCAAGACCTGTTGCGCCACACCTCCGGCCTGACCTACGAGATTCTGGGCGACGACCCTATCCAGCAGCGCTACGCCCAAGCCGGCTTGGGCACCCGCATGATGAGCAACACCGGTTTTTCACAGGCCCTGTCCGCGATTCCCTACCGCTACGAGCCCGGCAGCATTTGGCAATACAGCCGCGCGACAGACTTGCTTGGTGCCCTGTTGGAGCGCGTGACCGGTATGGCTTTGGGGGACTATTTGCAAGCAAACATCCTGCGTCCCTTGGGTATGGTGGATACCGCATTTGTGGTCCCTCCGGATAAGCATCACCGCATAGCGGAGCCCTTTTCCCATGACCCGGACGGCGGCGTGCCCATGCCCCTGATGGACTTGCGCAAGACCACCCCTATGCAAGCGGGTGGCGCCGGTTTGGGCTCCACGGCAGCCGATTACGCGCGGTTTTTGCAGTGCATGTTGAATGGCGGCACCTTGAACGGTGCGCGTATTCTCAGCCCTGCCTCGGTGCGGCTGATGACCTGTGACCATCTGGGCGACATTCCGGTCAACCGCAGTGGCCGCGCGGCAGAACTGCTTCCCCCCGGTCATGGTTTCGGCTTGGGGTTTGCGGTGCGCCTCGAAGAGGGGTTGGGTACCCAGTTGGGCAGCAAAGGCCTGTACTACTGGAGCGGTATTTCCGGCACCGTGTTTTTTGTGGATCCGGCGAAAGATTTGTTTGCCATTCTGCTCACTCAGGCACCCAATCAACGCAGCTGGTACCGCCCCTTGTTCCGCAATCTGGTGTACACCGCGCTGAACGATTGAGTGGCGCCGGCGTTCAGCAGCCCGTGGTGCGCAGAATGAGCTGGGGCTCGCCACTGCCGTTGTAGTTGTAGGCCAACGAACAGTTGGCGGGGCTAGGGGCATCGGTCAGCACCCAACCGGCATCGCCATTGGGAATGGTGCTGTTGCTGTACCCGTAAAACGTGAACTTGTTGAACGCAATCGGTGCGGTGGAGAGGTAGCCCCCGCCGGCGATGGCGGGTGCGCCTTGCAGCGTCATGCCGATGCCGTCCCACCACCGGTCGGGATAACCGTTCCAGAGCCGGATGCTGCTGCCTTGCATATCCAGAAACTTCAATGCCGGGTCTGCCACCGCTGTGGTGCCGCGCAAGGCAGCAGTCACCTTGACTGTTTCCATGGTGGTTCTGACAGCGCCCAACAATCCATTGAGCGTGGCCACACGCGCATCGGTACCTAGGTTGATGAACTTGGGGATCGCGACCGCCGCCAACACACCCAGAATGGTGATCACCATCACCAACTCGATGAGTGTGAAACCCCGGTTTGAGTAATTATGGCCTTTCATGACTTGCATTTTAGGCATTTGGCTCCCGCGGAAAGTGCGCGGGGTGCTACAACTACCATAGCGCGTTCAAGGGCATTCAGGGGTTGCAGTAATTGCAGCGGGATGCAGGAACGCTGGTGACCAACTCCACCCTCTGTTCGTGACCGCAAACATCACAACTGATTTTCTTAGCCATGGTCGCAAGGGTCGCTAGACCGCAGGATTCACAAGGCGCGCCGGCAATGGGGGTTTCTTCGCCAAAACCATAGCTCGCGCATGCGGGACAGTGGCAGGCCAAGCGCTGCGATAGCAACCCGGCACACCGCTCGATCATGCGCATGCGGGTGGGGTTCCGGTGGGCGCGCATGTCGGTTTCCAGCCAGACCGGTCCATGGGCCAAAACCTGCCGCACCCGGTTTTCAAGGCTCTCCAAGTCCTGGCAATCTTTGTCAAAGCCATCTTGTCCGGGCTTGCCCACTATCAAGCCGTGTTCCGGGAAACCGATGGCGTGTGCAAACCGGGCTGCATCTTCCCAACGGTGGACCGTGATCTGCCGGTAATTGGTCTCAGGCCCTTGGGCGAGGGCGTAGATCCAGCGCTTGGTTTCGGCATCGTAGCAAGCGAGTACTTCACGGGCCCACTCGAGCATTCCGGTGTAAGGGTCTGGTCCAAAGCTCCCCTCGCTGCCCAAACCGAAACGCATTCCGCTGAGTTCAGTGGCCAATCGCGCTTTGGTGCCCGCCGCCTCGAGTTGCGTACCTTGGCGCGGCACGCTGCCGGTAAAGGTGCCCAAGCTATCGGTATCAAAACCGGAGACGGTCGTAACGGAAAAGCCCGCTTCGCGCAGCGGGCCTTCGACAGCACTTTGCTTGTGGTGTAGCGTCAGAAGGGCAATGTCTTGCATGAAGTGGGGATTGTCGGGCGTCTAATGCAAGCAACGCCGCGCGGCCCGGTCAGGATGACAAGGGCGCAGCAGCTGCCCGTGCTCTAGCCCTTGGCGACTTCCAGCACCAGCTTACCGAAGTTTTCTCCGTTGAAAAGCTTGAGTAGCGTCTCGGGGAAGGTCCGCAGGCCCACCACCACATCTTCCTTGCTCTTCATGCGGCCGTCTTTGAGGTAGCCGGCCATCTCGGCTACGGCCAAGTGGTAGCGGTCGGCGTAGTCGAATACCACAATGCCTTCCATGCGCGCGCGGTTCACCAGCAGACTCAGGTAGTTCTTGGGGCCTTGCACGGCCGTTGTGTTGTTGTACTGGCTGATGGCGCCGCAGATGATGATGCGGGCCTTGCGATTGATGCGGGCCAGCACGTCGTCCAGAATCTCGCCGCCCACGTTGTCGAAGTAAATGTCCACGCCAGCCGCGCAGTGCTCTTTCAGGCCTGCACGCACGCTGCCTGCGCCAGCCTTGTAGTCGATGCAAGCATCGAACCCCAGTTCCTTGACCACCCACTCGCATTTGGCGGGGCCGCCGGCAATACCGACCACACGCAGGCCCAATATCTTGGCAACCTGGCCCACCGTCTGGCCCACCGCACCTGCGGCACCGGAGATCACGATGGTCTCGCCCGCCTTGGGCTGGCCCACATCCATCAGACCGAAATAGCCGGTCATGCCGGGCATGCCTAGCACGTTGAGCCACTGGGTCAGGGTGCCGGCACGCAGGTCGATTTTGACCAGGCCGTTGCGCTTCATCTCGTCTTTGGCAATCGTGATGTATTCCTGCACACCGAAGCCAGCGCTCACATAGTCGCCCACGTCGAATTTGTCGCTCTTGCTGGCCACTACCACGCCCACACCACCGGCGCGCATGACCTCACCAATGCCCACCGGCGGGATATAGCTCTTGCCTTCGTTCATCCAGCCGCGCATCGCGGGGTCCAGGCTCAGCGCCAGGGTTTTGAGGGTCACGCCGCCCTCAGCGGGCTCAGCCACCGGCTCGGAGGTGTGGCTCCAGTCGCTGGCTTTGGGCATGCCTACGGGGCGCGCGGCCAGGCGGATCTGGTGGTTGGTCAGGGTGGACAGGGCTTGGGTCATAGGGGCTCCGGGGGAAGGGGGTCAACAATGGTCGCGGATGGTAGCGCCGTACCGTGCCTAGCTTGGTAGCCTAGGTGACAAGCCCGGGCCGGAGTTCTTAAGTCGTGGTGTGTGGATGCGCGGGGGTGTGCGGTGGCATCGCACCTTGGCTACGCAGTTCGGCCAACTGGCTCGACAGCTCTTTGACCGCTTGGGTCAGCAGCAATAGCTCCTTGTCTTTGAGCAGATCGATTTTCTCGTGCAACAGCTCAATCTCCAGCTCCGCCTTGACCTTGACCTCGTAGTCGCTTTCGGCATGTTTGCGGTCCAGCTCCGACTGGCGGTTCTGGCTCATCATGATGGCCGGCGCCGTGTAGGCCGCCTGGAAAGACAGTAGCAGGTTCAGCAGGATGAAGGGGTAGGGGTCCCAGGCGTGCGACCCGGTCAGCACATTGCCGGTAATCCACACCACGATCAGGCCACTCTGGATCAGGATGAAACGCCACGATCCCACGGTGCGCGCCACCATGTCAGCCATGCGCTGCCCGCGGGTGGGCGGTGGAAGGTCAAAGTGCTCTGGCGCGGCGTTGACTTTCGGCGGGTGCTTGTGCCGGTGTTTGCGCCGGTGCTCACGCAGCAGGCCGAGCTGATGTTGATCCACCGCTGGAGTTGAGGCAGTAGGCGTGGTGTTTGTGGTGGGCATGCGGGCCTCCGGTGGTATGCGGCAGGGTTGCCGGCGCCCTGAGTGTGCACTCAGTGGGCCATGTAGCGGCCGGCACGGTGGTTGGTCGCCAAAGTCTGGTTCAGGGTGACGGCGCCCAGCACACTCCACAGCACATGCTGCCAGTCGGTCACGCCGAAAGCCAGCAACACAATGGTGCAGTCCAGCGCCATCTGGATACGCCCGGCGCGCCAGCCATATTTCTCTTGCAAGTACAGCACCAGCACATTGAACCCACCCAGGCTGGCTTTGTGCCTGAACAAAATCAACATGCCCGTGCCCATGAGCAGGCCGCCAATGACGGCGGTGGCTGCAGGATGCAGGTGTTCAAAGCCCATCCATTGCGGCAACAGGTTGGTAAACACGGCTAGAAGCACCACCGCCATGAAGGTCTTCACGGTGAACACCCGCCCCATGCGCTGGTAGGCCAGGGCGTAAAACGGCAGGTTGATGGCAAAGAAAATCAGGCCGAAATTCCAACCAGTGGCGTAGTGCAGCCAGAAGGCCACCCCAGCCGTGCCACCCGTTAGCAAGCCCACCTGCTTGAACATCAAGACCCCCAGCGCCACAAAAATGGTGCCGGTGAGCAGGGCTTGCAGGTCTTCGGAAGGACGGTGACGCAGGGCAGGAGAGGTTTCGGGCATCGGGCGAGTGTAGTCAGGCGGTGGCAGTGTCCGAGCAAGTGACGCCGCCACAGCCATGAATCTCCGTTTGCGGCAAACGGTCCGGTTGGGCGAGCGCTCCGGTAGCCGGGTCGTACCCTGCCGAACGCAAGTGCAATGCCAACGATGCATCCATACTTTGCGCATGTTGCGGGAACCAGATGCCCAGCTCATCGGCCATCTGCCGCACCACCGCCAGGTCGCCGCCGTGGCCCCGGGCTTCCCCCTCGCGCAGCACCTGTAGCACCACTTTGTGCTGGGTGGCATGGCAGTTGCCGGCGGCAAAACCGGTGGCGCGCATCCATTGGTCTTCGCGGTCGAAGTGATCCTGGGTGTGGGCAATCAGCTCCGACCACAGGGGCATGAGCATGTCGTCCTCCGCCAGCACCACGCGCTCCAGCAGGGCCACAAACTCTTGGTGCACCTCGTCCATCACGGGCATGTCCAGCACCAGAGCGTCGCTCCAGGCCAAAGTGGCGGGGGCATTGAGGGTTTCGGTCATCGGTTATCTCCTTGATCCGGCCCAGCTTAGGGCTTGAGAGCTTGGGGCGTATTGACCCACATCAGGCATCGAAAGAAGAGCGCGGTTGATAATCCGGCGCTATGACCATTTCCTTCCAGCCTCCTCTGATTGCCCGCCCTGCCGACCTGGGCGCCACCCTGTTTCGCCAGGGCTATGCGGTCGTAGGAGCGTCGCAAGTCGCAGGCTTGTCCGGCGTGCCGCTGGACGCCATGCTGGGCTGGTGCGATGGCTGGAATGACCTGCCGCCCGACAACTACCTGAAGGACGGCGGCCGCTACCGCCGCCGCCGCCACTCCTGCTTTGTGATGGACAGCCATGGCGTCACCCAGGCACCGCACCGGCCACACTGGCAACCCTTGGCCTACAACGCCTTGCACGGCGGGATGCAGCGCCACTTTGAGCCCATGGACAGCGGCGTCACCTCGCAAGCTCCTTGGCAGCAACTATTGGCCTGGCTGGGCCGGGTGGCTGACGATTTGAAAGGCCCTCACACCTGGTTTGCAGAGGCGCACCAGTTTCGCATCGACACCACCGACGGTATCGGTCGCCCCACGCCGGAGGGCGCCCACCGCGATGGCGTGGACCTGGTGGCCGTGTTCATGGTGGCCCGCAACGGGGTGAAGGGTGGTGAGACGCGAGTATTCGAGGCCGATGGCCCGAACGGCCAGCGCTTCACCTTGAGTGAGCCCTGGTCATTGCTGCTCTTGGATGATGAGCGTGTCATCCATGAGTCCACCCCCATCCAGCCCGTGGCTGAAGGGGGCTACCGCGATACCTTGGTGGTGACCCTGAGAGCCGGTGGGTTTCAGGGCGAGGCTTGAAGCCTTTTGGCCCTCTGGCTCTCGTGGAATATGCTTGGGCAGCTCCTGAAATGATAGTGTTCCGTCGGCCTTAGGCCGTTGCACCCGCCAAGCCGGGCGTCAGCAGACGTTGCATGAGTTCCCGCACTGTTTTGATCTGATCGCCAAAAGGCAAGCGGCCGGCACCCCGGAAGAACAGGCCTTTTTTCACATCGCCACGCAAGGCTGCTGCCAGTTGGTTGTCAATGCAAAACTGGCCCCAGCCCGGCAGGCCGTCGCGCAGGCCGCATTGGCCCAGGCAGTCAAAGCTTTTGGTGCAGCGGCTCTTCGCATGTGCAACGGCCTGCAGCTTGGGCTCAATCTTCATGTACGCGCGCAACCAGGGCGTGCCTACTGCGCGGGCGGGCAGGCCGGCCACGCTGGTGAACTCGACCATGTCTTCTTCGCGTGCTTCGGCCAGCACCCGCTTGAACTCCGCATGAGCGTCGCTTTCCTCGGTCACGGCAAATGCAGTACCCAGCTGCACCGCATCGGCGCCCAAGGCCTGCAGGCGGGCAATGTCTTCATGGGTGCGGATGCCGCCGGCGGCAATCAGCGGAATGTGCTGCTCGTAACCCGCATCCTTGAAAAACTGCCGCACTTGGGGAATCACGTTGTCAAAGTCAAACCGGGTGTCCTGCAAGTCCGCGATTTTGGCAGCGCCCAAGTGGCCCCCGGCCAGGCGCGGGTGCTCGATCACGATGGCGTCGGGCAACCGCTTTTTGCGCTCCCATTTTTTGACGAGTAGTTGCACACCCCGCGCGTCCGAGAGTATGGGAATAAGCGCGGCTTGGGGGTAGTCTTTGGCCAGGTCCGGCAAATCCAGCGGCAAGCCGGCGCCCACCACCACGGCATCGATGCCGGCCTCCAGGGCCCGGGTCACGTTGGCGGCGTACTCGCTGACCGCCCGCATCACGTTGATGGCCAGCAGGCCTTTTCCACCGGTGCGTTCCCGGGCAGCCTTGATCTCGCGGTCAATGGCTTCCAGGTTGGCGGCATTGATGCCTGCTTTGGCCTCTTCTCCGGGCGCCAGCTCACGGGTTCGGTCCATCAGGTCAGGGTGGTGGCGCCGCAAGTCCACGCTGGAAAGCGTGCCTACGCCGCCGGCCGCTGCTACGCTACCCGCCAAGCGGTTACCCGAGATGCCGATACCCATGCCGCCCTGCACGATAGGCAGCACACGCCGGCCGGCAATTTGCAACGCACTGAGGCCGCTTTTGCGCAACCAATCGTTGGATTCTTGCGGCAAATGATGCATATCAGGCTTGGTATCGGTCATGGTGTGGTCTAAGATGGCGGCGTTTAGCAACCGCGGAGCTTAGGCTGACGCGGCACGGAGAGGTTTGCGTTGCGTCAAGCTAAGACGCAATCGGCGGTTGGAAGCCGGACATGACAAGAACAAGGTAGACAGATTCCATGAATGCTTTGGTGCAGAGTCTTGCGGCCCTGGGGGGCTTGAGAGACCGTGATGCGTTGGACACAGAATTGGTGCGCTTGGTGCTCACGAGTTCAGGCGTCAGCATTCAGTCTGCGAACCTCATTCGTGTTGTGGGTGAAGGTGATGACCGGCGTTGCCTCTCCCTCTCTGCGCTGTCACTCGGCCAGGAAACCGCCTCCCGCGACCTTCTTTGGTCAGACTGGAGCCTGCTGCCCAAGGTGTCTGACTTTCCGGTGCGTCAAAAATCCCTGGATATAGGCCGGGCGGCCACCAACCCGCAAGATGCCGGGCATGTGGTGTTGCCCGTAGGCCATGCGCAAAGTTTGCAAATCTTGTTGGAGGTCCGGGCGACTAAGCCTCTGCAAGCGGCGGATATCGACCTGCTCCAAAGTATTTTGTTGGCCTACCAGAACCTGTTGGGTTTGTTGGACTACGGCGAGCGCGATTCGCTGACGGAGCTTCTCAACCGCAAGACTTTTGACGGCGCTTTTTTCAAAGCCACGGCAGACCAGTCCAACACCCCGCCCGACAACATGCCCGAGCGCCGGCATGACAGCCCCGATTCAGGGGTGTGGTTGGCGGTGCTGGACATCGACCATTTCAAACGCGTGAACGACAACTTCGGCCACTTGATTGGCGATGAGGTGTTGCTCTTGATGGCGCGCCTGATGCGCGGCAACTTCCGTTTTCATGACCAGCTGTACCGCTTCGGCGGGGAAGAGTTTGTCATCCTCATGCGCTGCGATAGCGCTGCACATGCGGAAGGTGCGCTGGAGCGCTTGCGGGAGCGGGTGCAGGCCTATGCCTTTCCGCAAGTTGGCACGATTACGGTGAGCATGGGGGTGTCTTCCCTCTTGCCCAATGACACGCCCAGCAGTGCGTTCGGGCGTGCCGACAAGGCGGTCTATTACGCCAAGGAGCACGGCCGCAATCAGGTTTGTAACTACCAGACCCTGGTAGCCGAGGGCAAGCTGGTCGAGCAGGTGGCTGACGAAATGGACGTGGACCTGTTCTGAACAGGCCCACCTTGGCAATCAGCGTTTAGCGGTCGCGCTCGAAAATGGCGGCAATGCCCTGGCCGCCACCGATGCACATGGTCACCAGCGCATAGCGGCCGTTGATGCGCTCCAGCTCATACAACGCTTTCACGGTAATCAAGGCGCCGGTTGCGCCGATAGGGTGGCCCAACGAGATGCCGGAGCCATTGGGGTTGACCTTGGCCGGGTCCAGGCCCAGGTCTTTGGTGACTGCGCAGGCCTGGGCCTGGACCCGGCCAAGGTCAACCCCAATGGCTCCGGCATCTCG
>RFQA01000078.1 GCA_009925925.1 Betaproteobacteria bacterium | reverse complement strand
GCGTCTGCCATGGTGAGCACAAAGGTGTTGGTGGCCAAGGCCGGTTCAAACACGCTGGGTGCCAGCGAGGCTTGCAGCTTCTGCAAGGTCTCGCGCACTGCGGGCCATAGCTCCTGCCCGCGGGCAGTGGGTTCCAGGTTGCGGCCGTTGCGCACCAGCAGCTCGTCGTCCAGTGCTTCGCGAAGGCGGCGCAAGGCGTTGCTGACGGCAGGCTGGGTGAGGTTGAGCTGGGCAGCAGCGCGCGTGAGGCTGCGCTCAGACATGACCACATCAAACACCTTGAGCAGGTTCAGGTCGAAGGTCCGGAGGTTGATGCGGCTGCTGGGCATGGCTAACTATAAATTCTGTGAATACCAAACATCACCAACATAAAGTTGAGTAACACTAGGGGAAACCCTATGATTCACCCATCTTAGAAATTTTTATCCAGTGAGCATCAACCTTTTCAAGGAGTTTGCCATGACACAAGTTATCAATACCCCGTATTTCTCGTATTCCACCGCTCAGCCCCGTACACCCCGTGCACGTCGTGAGACAGTGGAAGCTTCCCGCACCTTGTCCGGCATGTTGCTGGCTGCTGTTTTGTCCGCCTTGTTGGTGGTGGCTGACCAGGTTATCGACACTTGGGTTGACGGCCACATGCTGGCTGCCTGGGTTGCACTGTGGACTGTGGCGTTTGCAGCCTTGGCCTTGTTGGCACCCCCACTGCGCAAAGTGTCTTCCGGTTTGGCTTCCCTGATCGCTTCTGCAGTGCAGTCGTACAAAGTGCGCCGCATGGAAGATAAAATGTGGGAATACGCCCACCACGATCCTCGCATCATGGCTGAGCTGCAACACGCATGGTTGCGCAGCCAAAGCCAGATCTAAGCGATCTCCAGCTGCATCACGACCCGCGCTCACGGGTCGGAAATAAAAAAAGCCACCGTTAGGTGGCTTTTTTTATGCTCGGCCTGCCGCAGCCTTGTGCGCTGCGATCTGCCAGGTCCGGCTAGGGCGGTGTGCGCCGTGCCGGACTTTGCTTGTTACCCTCAGGCGGCGAGTCGCTGGGCCAGTTGGGTTTTGGTCTCTTCGAGTTCCTTCGGCAAGTGGTAGGCCAGCTGGGTGAACAGTTCGGTGTGCAAGGCGATTTCGGCCTTCCAGTCGTCCTTGTTCAGGCTGGTGACGGAGTCGAATTGCGCTTGGCTGAAGTCCAATCCGGCCCAGTTGATTTCGCTGTACGTGGGCGCCACACCGAAGCCGGTCTCGGTACCGGTGACCTTGCCTTCGATGCGGTCGATCATCCACTTCAAAACGCGCATGTTTTCACCGTAGCCGGGCCAGACGAATTTGCCATCGTCGCCCTTGCGGAACCAGTTGGTGGTGAAGATCTTGGGCTGCTTAGCGCCGGACTTCGCCAGCTTGTCGCCCATGTTGAGCCAGTGCTGGAAGTAGTCGCTCATGTTGTAGCCCATGAACGGCAACATCGCAAACGGGTCGCGGCGCACGATACCGGCTTGACCGGTAGCCGCAGCAGTGGTCTCGGAGCCCATGGTCGCAGCCATGTAGACGCCTTCGGTCCAGTTGCGGGCTTCTGTGACCAATGGTACGGTGGTCGATCGGCGGCCACCGAAGATAAAGGCGTCAATCGCTACGCCGTTGGCATCGTCCCACTGGCTGTCCAGCGCAGGGTTGTTGCCGGCAGCCACGGTAAAGCGGGCGTTGGGGTGGGCTGCTTTGGCGCCGGTTTCTTTGGCAATCGCTGGAGTCCAGTCCTTACCTTGCCAGTCGATCAGGTGCTCGGGCATGCCGCCCGTGTCTTTCTCCATGCCTTCCCACCAGACATCGCCATCGTCGGTCAGGGCGACGTTCGTGAAAATCACGTTCTTGTCGAGGCTGGCCATGCAGTTGGGGTTGGTGTGGAAGTTGGTGCCGGGGGCCACGCCGAAGTAACCTGCTTCGGGGTTAATGGCGTACAACTTGCCGTCGGCGTTGGGTTTGATCCAGGCGATGTCGTCACCAATGGTGGTGACCTTCCAGCCTTCGAAACCGGCGGGTGGCACCAACATGGAGAAATTGGTTTTGCCACAGGCACTCGGGAAGGCGGCTGCTACGTGGTACTTCTTGCCTTCAGGATTGGTCACGCCCAAGATGAGCATGTGCTCTGCCAACCAGCCTGGGCTACCGGAGGGCCCCTCCGATGCTGCACGGCCCATGTTGGACGCAATGCGCAATGCGAAGCACTTCTTGCCCAACAAGGCGTTGCCGCCGTAACCGGAACCGTAGGACCAGATTTCGCGGGTCTCGGGGTAGTGCACGATGTACTTGGTCTTGTTGCAAGGCCACTTTACGTCCGCCTGGCCTTCTGCCAAGGGGGCGCCGACAGTGTGCACGCAAGGCACAAAAGCGCCGTCCACGCCCAACACGTCATAGACGGCCTTGCCCATGCGGGTCATGATGCGCTGGTTCACCGCCACGTAGGCGCTGTCCGACAGCTCGATGCCAATGTGCGCGATGTGGGAGCCCAATGGGCCCATGGAGAAGGGCACCACATACATGGTGCGGCCCTTCATGCAGCCGTCAAATAGCGCTGGTGTGCCGTCCGCCTGGCCGCTCTCCAGAATCTTGCGCATCTCGGCGGGCGCCATCCAGTTGTTGGTGGGCCCGGCGTTTTCTTTCTTCTCCGCGCAAATGTAGGTACGGTCTTCCACACGGGCCACGTCGCTGGGGTCAGAGCAGGCCAGGAAGCTGTTGGGGCGCTTGGCGGGATTGAGCTTTTTAAAGGTGCCTGCATCCACCAGTTGCTGGCACAGGCGCTGGTATTCCTCTTCGGAGCCGTCGCACCAGTACACATCTTTGGGCTTGCACAGGGCCACCATGTCGGCCACCCATGCAATCAGGCGGGGGTTCTTGACAAAGCTGGGGGTGTTGAGGGACAGGCCCTGCATCACGGGTGCGTTCATGAAAAGCTCCTAAGTTTGAAAATCGTCTTTTCAAAATCGGGTGCAACTCTGGTGAACACCGCCACGAACTTTGAGAAACCGGCTTTCCAAGCTTGCAAGCCATATCTCATCGCAAGCGTGGAAGCAGATTCTAAGAACAGGTACCCAAGTTACCAAGCGATTACAGCGTAACTTTATGCAAGCTACGCATGGGTTTATGCGCGACGCAAAGAAGGTCAGCCATGCACAGTCAGGGTGCTTTCAATGCCTTCTGAATGGCGGCGATCAGTCGAGCGTCATCTGGAGTGGTTTCGCTACGGAAGGCGCCGACCACTTTGCCTTGGCGATCTACCAAGTACTTGTGGAAGTTCCATCTCGGTGTGCTGCTTGTCTGCTGCGCCAGTTCCTTGAACAGGGAATTGGCGGCATTGCCGGTGACGCTGGTTTTGGCGAACATCGGGAACTTCACGCCATAGGTGTTGAAGCAGAAATCGGCGATCTGCTTGCTGCTGCCGGGTTCTTGCTGCCCGAAGTCATTGGAGGGGAAGCCTAGAACCACCAAGCCCTGCGCTTGATACCGGGCATAAACCTTTTCCAGACCTTCGTATTGCGAGGTAAAGCCGCAATAGCTGGCAGTGTTGACCACCAGCGCCACTTTTCCCCGGTACTGGCACAGGTCTTGGGGCTTGTCATCTTGCAGGCGGGGAAAGGTCTTTTGCCATAACGTCGGGCAAGCCAGAGGCTTCTCAACGGGCTGTGCGGCCAGCACTGACGATGAAATGAGCAACAAAAAAGCGGCCGAAGCCGCTTTGGTATGTTGATTCACCATCTGCAGCGCACCTGATGTGCGGCCCATGGTGCGTTGCTCCGTCAAGCCATCGACACGGCGATGAAGGCCAACAAGAACATCAACACGGCGCCCACGATGGGCAACACCACGGGCATCAGGGGTACCACCTCGTCCACCGGGTCAACGGCGTGGTTGTCATCAGAGTGAGCGGGTGCGGACATAGTCGATCCTCAAGGTGTTCGTTGGTGTTATGCGGATTTTAGCCTTTTGCCTGAGGACACGCCAAGCAGCCAGACGCTGAGGGAGATTTCGGGAGGGTACTTCCCTCTTTTCCAAGACTGCGCTATCGTGGTTCCAGCACACAACAGTGCCGGAGGCGTTGGATGGCCAAGCGTTCACTGTTCATGCCCCAAGGCGGGCATCTCGTTCCCTCACCGGGACTGGAGCGTGCGCCTGTCCTGGATTTGATGTGCTCGCACTTTGTGCTGACGCTGGCCGCCCGGCAAGGCGCCAGTTTCAATGTCCGCAGGGATTTCAATGGCGTGGTAGGGCTGGCAGGACGGCATCTGGTCTGGCCGGTTTCTGTCTTGACCCGTTTGCGTGAATTTCTTGCGCGGCGCTGTGTCGGCAATGAGCTGTGGCGGGGCCATGAGTCGCTGAGTGCCACGGAATTCCTGGCCCGGCATGGCACATGGTGTGGGCCCTACGACGAGGCCACGCTGTTTTTCTTCCTGGACGAGTACGCCAAAGACCAGCCCAAAGACCTGATCTCGGTGCTGGCTGTCACCGGTGAATGGCTGCAGCAGGCCCTGAAGAAGCAATCTACCTTGGTGGAGAAGAACATCAATGCACTCGCCGGGCTCTTGCAACTGAACAAAGCAGAACGGGCGTTGCTGCTTTACGGAACACTGGCGCGCTACCAGCGGGATATGCGCAGCATTCTGGTGGAGTTCAAGGTCAACAACGCAGCCGAGGCCTATGCCGCCATCGCGGAGGTCGCCCACGTCAGTCCCCAGGAGTTGGGTGAAGCCCTACGCGCGGGTTCCCGGCTTGAGCGCATCGGCCTCGTAGAAAACCTGATCTCCGAGCACAACATCACGGATCTTGCCGACTTGATGAAGGTGAGTGAAAAGCTCCCCCCGGTGTTGATGCGACACTACCGTGACCACGCTGAGCTGATGGCGGTGTTCACCCGGCTCTCTTCCAAAAGCAGCTTGCACCTGGAAGACTTCGCATTCGTGGCGGAAGACGCACACATGCTCTGCCGGTTGTTGCAGCACGCGGTGGCCCGCAAAGAGGCCGGGGTCAACATCTTGTTGTATGGCCCCCCGGGCACCGGAAAGACAGAGCTCGCCAAGGTGGTTGCCCAGCATGTGGGGCTGGAGTTGTTTGAGGTGGAGTATGCCGATCGGGATGGAAATTCTTTGAGCGGGCGTGATCGCTACCGCTCCCTTCAGATTGCGCAGGTGTTTTTGAAGGGAAGCGCTCAAGCGGCCTTGCTGTTCGATGAAGTGGAAGATGTCTTTCCGCCTTTGACCAGCGAAACGGCCAGCTTCATTGCCAGAGCAGACGCACACGCAACACCGGCCAATGCGAGCGTGAGTGGCAAAGCGTGGGTGAACCAGATTCTGGAGTCGAATGCAGTGCCCACTATTTGGGTGACCAACCGCATCGAGCAGATTGATCCCGCGTTCCGGCGTCGCTTTGCCTACCATTTGGAACTCAAGTCGCCACCGCCGGGCGCCCGTGAAGGTGTGGTCCGCAAAACCCTGGAGGGCATTTCTGTCAGCGAAGCGTTTGTCGCCAGGCTCAGCGGTCGCAAGGGTTTGACCCCTGCGCAGATCAGAACCGCAGCACGCTTTGCACGGCTGAGCACACCCGAAAATGGGGTGAGCGACAGCGCTCTCATGGAAACCTTGATTGACCGCCAGTTGAAAAATGCGGACCTGGCCTTGGGGAATCCTGCCGTCGAAACCGGTCGCACCCATGCGCTGAGCCGATACGACCTGTCGTACCTGAATGTCGAGACCCGGTATCCCTTGCAGCGCATCGTGGACTCATTGGCCTCCCGGCGGCACGGAACCTTGTGCTTTTATGGCCCCCCCGGTACAGGCAAAACTGCTTTGGCAGAGCACATCGCCCGGGAATTGGGGCGACCCCTGATCATCCGTCGTGCCAGTGACCTGATGAGCAAATACGTAGGGGAGACGGAGCAAAACATGGCTGCCATGTTCCGCGAAGCCGAAGGTGAGAATGCCGTTTTGTTGTTGGACGAGGCGGACAGCTTCCTGCAAGACCGGCGAGGCGCCCAGCGCAACTACGAGGTTAGCGAAGTCAATGAAATGTTGCAGGGCATGGAGCGCCATCCGGGGGTGTTTATCTGCACCACCAATCTCATGGAACGTATCGACGAAGCGGCTTTGCGCCGGTTTACGTTCAAGATCCAGTTCTTGCCCTTGCAGCCTGAACAGCGTGAGCAACTTTTCGTACAAGAGGCATGTGGGGGAGACGCTTCACAGCTGGATCCCCGCTCCCAACATGCGCTCAAACAGCTGGATCAGCTCTGTTTGGGAGATTTTGCTGCGGTTAAGCGGCAGTTGGAGATACTTGGCGCCGAATTGACGCCCGCAGAGTTTCTGGATCAATTGCTTGCAGAGCACCGCATCAAGCCCGCGGTGCGTGAAAGGCGGTCCATGGGCTTTACACCCTGAACCATCAGTCAAGGCAATAACACCGGCAAAAATGGCACATCCGGTGGTTTAGTAACTTCTTTGAAACTTTTTTCAAGAACGTGTCAACCAGTCCCGCAACTGGTGCGTGATATCCCTATGCGGGTGCATTCACTCCGGTTCGTTGGAACCAAACCGGAGCATGAACAGCACCGATCTATCACCTCATGTGCGGCAAATATGCAAAAAAACACGATTCAAGTGCCAG
This sequence comes from Betaproteobacteria bacterium, assembly GCA_009925925.1. Taxonomy (GTDB): domain Bacteria; phylum Pseudomonadota; class Gammaproteobacteria; order Burkholderiales; family Burkholderiaceae_C; genus Allorhodoferax. Next base: position 9,075 of record RFQA01000078.1, on the reverse strand, counting down.
AAAAAGGAACTTACAAGTGGCAGCTGTTTGATTACTGGTCCGGCGAATTCCGTCGAGCGCTTGCAAAACACCATGTCAGGTGCAGCGGTCGCCTATGAGAGCGGTTTTCACCGCCACTGAGCGTCTGAAAGGCATTTACTGGAGCGCGACGACCTTCAAAACGTCGTCGGCATAAGCCTCCAGCTTCTTGGCGCCAATACCGCTGATGCCCTGCAAATCGTCGATAGATTGAGGGGCACGTTGTGCAATGGCCGCCAAGGTTGCATCGTGAAAAATCACATAGGCCGGCAAATTGTGCTGCTGCGCCACCTCTGCACGCCATGCCTTCAAGGCGGAATAACGTAGCAGACCCTCACTGTCCAGATTGATAGGCGCCTTGACCACTGCGCCCAACCGCGCATTGCGCCGTGGCTTGCGATCTGCCGGCGCTGACACGGACTCCCTCAACATCACTGCAACTTCGCCCTTGAGCACTGCGCGCGATTCGGCGGTCAACTGCAAGGTATTGAATGCCTGCGCGTCCACCGCCACGGCGCCCATGGCAATCAACTGGCGCAATACGCCGCGCAATTGCAACTCGGTGAAATCCTTGCCGATTCCGAAAGTACTCAGACTCTCGTGGCTGTATTGGGTGACTTTCTCGGTTGTCTTGCCGCGCACGATGTCCATCAGGTGGCCCGCGCCGAAGCTCACCCCGCTCATCTGCTGGATGCGGTAGATGGTGCTGAGCAGTTTGCGCGCCGCATCCGTGCCGTCCCACACCTCGGGTGGATTCAGGCAGTTGTCGCAGTTGCCGCAGGGTTGGCTCTTCTCGCCGAAATAGCCCAGCAAGCGGACGCGGCGGCAATCGGTGGCTTCCGCCAAGCCCAATAAGGCGTCCAACTTTCCGCGCATGACCTGTTTGAACTCTTCGCTGGCCGGGCTCTCGTCAATCATGCGGCGCTGGTTCACCACGTCTTGCAGGCCATACGCCATCCACGCATCTGCCGGCAGGCCATCCCGCCCGGCGCGGCCGGTCTCCTGGTAGTAGCCTTCGATATTCTTGGGCATGTCGCGGTGGGCGACAAAGCGCACATCCGGCTTGTCGATGCCCATGCCGAAAGCAATGGTGGCCACCATGACGATGCCGTCCTCCCGCAAAAACCGGTCCTGGTTCAGTTGGCGTACCTTGGAATCCAGCCCTGCGTGGTAAGGCAGGGCCTTGATACCCGCATCTACCAGGGTTTGCGCCATGTCTTCCACTTTTTTGCGGCTCTGGCAGTAGACGATGCCGGCTTCCCCCTCGTGCTCACGCTCGATGAAGCGCAGCAACTGGGCGGTGGAGTCCTTCTTTTCGACAATCGTGTAACGGATGTTGGGCCGGTCGAAGCTGCTGACGAAAGCACGCGCCTCTTCGAGCTGCAAACGCTCCAGGATGTCGGCACGGGTCAGGTCGTCTGCCGTAGCCGTCAGGGCGATACGTGGCACGCCGGGATAGCGTTCATGCAGCACCGTGAGGTTGCGGTAGTCGGGCCGGAAGTCGTGGCCCCACTGACTCACGCAATGGGCTTCATCGATAGCAAAAAGGCTCAGCTTGCCGCGCTCAAAGAGCGAATCCAACAAAGCCAGAAAGCGCGCGTTGCTGACCCGTTCTGGTGCCGCGTAGAGCAGGGTGATCTCGCCGCGCAGCAGTTGCTGCTCGATTTGGTAGGCCTCGTCGCTGCTGAGGGTGGAGTTCAGAAAGGCGGCGCTCACCCCGGCTTCATGCAGAGCGCCCACCTGGTCGTGCATCAGCGCAATCAGCGGGGAAATGACGAGAGTTGCGCCCAAGCCCGCTTGTTGGCGGGCAATGGCAGGAACCTGGTAACAGAGGCTTTTGCCACCGCCCGTAGGCATCAGCACCAACGCGTCCCCGCCCGCGATCACATGCTCCACGATGGCTTGCTGGGGCCCGCGGAAGGCCTGGTAGCCAAATACATCGTGAAGAATCTGCAGGTGGGGCACTTAAAACGCTATCAAATCAGGAGCTGCTCGCGCATATTCCGCGGGCGCTAGGTGGCAAAAAGGCATTAACTTCTCTTGGCTAGACCGCCGTAGGGCCGCCAAGGGGAGGGTTTGTATTGTCAGGCAAGCCGGGTGACTATCCCTAGGACAGCAGCTTCAGGTGTCCGGTGCTTATTTGCCACGCGGCAAAGCGGCGCGGGCTTGTCGTTTAAAATCTACCCACCCAAGGGGCGCTGCAGCCGGAACGTGTGAACACACCGAACCGGTCAGGCTTGGGGACTCCAACTGCGCTCACTTGTTTCAATCCACATAGTGAGCCGCACCATGAAGCCCATCACCTATACCCGCGCCCAAGCGCTCCCCGGCATTCTGGCCAGCCGCATCGCCATTCTGGACGGCGCCATGGGCACCATGATCCAGCGCTTCAAGCTGGGCGAGGCCCAGTACCGTGGCGAAGGCTACGCCGGCCCTGGCAGCCAGGGCGACCGGTTCAAGGATTTCCCCAAAGACGTCAAAGGCAACAACGAGTTGTTGAGCCTGACGCGACCGGACGTGATCACCGACATCCACGAAGCGTACTTGGCCGCCGGTGCGGACATGATCGAAACCAACACCTTCGGCGCCACCACCGTGGCCCAGGCGGACTACGACATGGCCGACTTGGCCATCGAGATGAACTATGTGTCTGCCAAGTTGGCTCGCGCAGCGTGCGACAAGTTCAGCACCCCTGAGAAGCCGCGTTTTGTGTGTGGCGCTTTGGGCCCCACGCCCAAAACCGCCAGCATCAGCCCCGATGTCAACGACCCCGGCGCCCGCAATGTGACATTTGAAGAACTGCGGGCCGCGTACTACGACCAAACCAAGGCGCTGGTGGAAGGCGGGGCGGACGTGATTCTGGTGGAAACCATTTTTGACACGCTGAACGCGAAGGCCGCGTTGTTTGCGGTGGACGAGTACTTTGAAGCCAGTGGGGAGCGCCTGCCCATCATCATCAGCGGCACGGTGACCGATGCGTCCGGCCGCATTTTGAGCGGACAAACCGTCACGGCTTTCTGGCACAGCGTGCGCCATGCCCAGCCACTGGCGATTGGCCTGAACTGCGCACTCGGTGCAGCACTCATGCGCCCCTACATCCAGGAACTGAACAAGGTGGCGACGGACACCTTCATCAGCTGCTACCCCAACGCGGGTCTGCCCAACCCCATGAGCGACACCGGCTTTGACGAAACGCCGGATGTCACCAGCCGTTTGGTTCGTGAGTTTGCGGAAGAGGGCTTGGTGAACATCGTGGGTGGCTGCTGCGGTACCACCCCCGACCACATTGGTGCGATCGCCCATGCGGTGAATCCGATTGCGACCCGCAACGTGCAGCGCGGTTACTTCTATAAGGATGCTGCGTGACGGCGCATGGGTCGTCGCGCAGCCTCAAAGCGGCCAGGTCTGGCGCCGCGACCTTGCCAGACCGACACATTGAACCAGGGAGAATATTCATGAGATCTATCGCCATCGCAGCGATTGCCATTGCTATTTCAAGTGGCGCTTTTGCCCAGAACCAAAGTGAGACCCTTAAGCCAGCTTCGCCGTGGCAGTTCTTCGGGTCGTTTGGTTATAACTTTGGGGACGGAAGCGAAGAGCTCGTCAAGGGCAATTACGCCAACAATGCCGGTACCTATTCCATCAAAGCCGGCAATGGACTGGCGGTAGCAGCAGGGGTGAGTTACTCCATCACTGATAAAGTGGATATCCAGTTCTCCCTCGGTCATGAGCGCACCTCCACCAGCGGGAGCAACGGCGACTTCACTTTCACCCGCGTACCCGTGGAGTTGCTTGGTTTTTACAACTTGGGCGATCACTGGCGTGTCGGTGGCGGCTTGCGTTTGGCAACCTCTGCAAGGTTAGAGTCCTATGGCGTCGTTTCCGGTGTGGGTAACTACGATTTCACACCTCGACCTGGTTATGTGCTGGAAGCACAATATCTGACCAAGCGCCACGCGAATCCTATGGGCCGGTTTGGGGTCGCATTCAAGTTGGTGGATGAAACATTCGAATACGCCCCCACCAATTACACCGCCAAGGGGCATCACCTCGCCGTCTCCTTGATTTACTACCGTTAAGCCTGACAAAAAGGACCCACTTGCCATGAACAAAGTCCGCTGGGGCGTGCTGAGCACCGCCAAAATCGGGATGGAGAAAGTCACCCCTGCACTGCAGCGCAGCCAGTGGTGCGACGTCCAAGCCATTGCTTCGCGCTCCCTGGAGAGCGCGCAGGCGGCGGCGGGCAAGTTGGGTATTCCCAAAGCCTACGGGTCTTACGAGGAGCTGTTGGCAGACCCTTCGATAGAGGCTATTTACAACCCTCTGCCGAATGACCAGCATGTGCCTTTGACGCTGGCGGCAGCACGTGCGGGTAAGCATGTGCTGTGCGAAAAACCCATCGCCTTGAACGCCAATGAGGCGGCCCAGTTGCGCGAGGTGGCGGACAAAGTACACATCATGGAAGCCTTCATGGTGCGCTTCCACCCACAGTGGCTGCGCACCCGCGAGCTGGTGAAAAGCGGTGCGCTGGGCGATTTGCGTACGGTGCAAGTGTGGTTTTCGTATTTCAACCGCAGTGCCACCAACATCCGCAACGATGCCACCAAGGGCGGCGGCGCGTTGATGGACATCGGTTGTTACCCCATCGTGGCCGGGCGCTTTTTGTTTGGCACAGAGCCGGTGCGCGTGATGGCTTTGGCGGATATGGACCCGGACTTCGGCGTGGACCGAACATTCAGCGCCTTGCTGGACTTTGGCGATGGCCGGCGTCTGGATTTCACGGTGTCCATGCAAACCACGCCATACCAGCGGGCCCATGTGGTGGGTACTGAAAAGCGGGTGGAGATTGAGATCCCTTTCAATGCGCCCCAAGGACAGGAAACTCGCATCTTTGTGGACGATGGCAAGGTACTCGGCGGTCGCGCAGCGGTGGTGGAAACCTTCGCAGCGTGCGACCAGTACAGCCTGGAGGGCGATGCTTTCTCGCTCGCCATTCGCGGTGAGCAACCCTTGCCATACGGCGTGGAAGACGCTATCCAGAACATGCGCATCATCGACGCGCTGTTTGCCTCCCAGCGCACGGGCGCCTGGGTTGCGGTGTAAGCCGCTGATTACTGATTTTTAGGTCATTTATGCCTCTAGCCCCCGCCGAATCTGCGCAAGCAGCTCCTAAAATCGTAGCGCCCATGCTGCTCTCGGGCTTGGAGCCCATCACCATCGACAGCAGCAGCCTGTTCGTGAACGTGGGTGAGCGTACCAACGTGACCGGTTCCAAGGCATTCGCACGGATGATCCTGAACGGGCAGTTTGAAGAAGCTTTGGCCGTGGCCCGCCAGCAGGTGGAAAACGGCGCGCAGATCATCGACATCAACATGGACGAGGCCATGCTGGACAGCCAGGCGGCCATGGTGCGCTTCCTGAACCTCATCGCCTCCGAGCCCGATATTTCTCGCGTGCCCATCATGATCGACAGCTCCAAGTGGAGCGTGATTGAAGCGGGCTTACGCTGCGTGCAAGGCAAGGCGGTGGTGAACTCCATCAGCATGAAAGAAGGGCTGGACGAGTTCAAGCGCCAGGCCAAGCTGCTGCGCCGCTACGGTGCCGCGGCCGTGGTCATGGCGTTTGATGAAAAAGGCCAGGCCGACACCTACGAACGCAAAGTGGAAATCTGCGAGCGCGCCTACCGCGTGCTGGTAGACGAGGTGGACTTTCCGCCCGAAGACATCATCTTCGACCCCAACATCTTCGCCATTGCTACCGGCATCGAAGAGCACAACAACTACGCGGTGGACTTTATTGAGGCCACCCGCTGGATCAAGCAGAACCTGCCCGGCGCCAAGGTGAGCGGTGGTGTGTCCAACGTGTCCTTCAGCTTTCGCGGTAACGACCCGGTGCGCGAGGCCATTCATACTGTGTTCCTGTACCACGCCATCCAAGCCGGCATGGACATGGGCATCGTGAACGCAGGCATGGTCGGCGTGTATGACGACCTGGAGCCCGTGCTGCGCGAGCGCGTGGAAGATGTGGTGCTGAATCGTCGTGAAGACGCGGGTGAGCGTCTGGTGGAGATTGCCGAAACCGCCAAGAGCGGCGCCAAGGACGAGAGCAAAAAGCTCGAATGGCGCGGCACCTCCGAGGCGCCTGTGGCGGTGGCCCAGCGCCTGAGCCACGCGCTGGTGCATGGCATTACCGACTTCATCACCGAAGACACCGAAGAAGCCTACCGCGAGATTCTGGCCAAGGGTGGCCGTCCGCTGCACGTGATCGAAGGCCCGCTCATGGACGGCATGAATGTGGTGGGCGACTTGTTTGGCCAAGGCAAGATGTTCCTGCCGCAGGTGGTAAAAAGTGCGCGCGTGATGAAGAGTGCGGTGGCGCACTTGCTGCCTTATATCGAGGCCGAAAAGTTGGCCATGGTGGAGGCTGGTGGCGAGGCCAAAGCCAAGGGCAAGATCGTCATTGCCACGGTCAAGGGCGACGTGCACGACATCGGCAAGAACATCGTCACTGTAGTCTTGCAGTGCAACAACTTTGACGTGGTGAACATGGGCGTCATGGTGCCTTGCCACGAAATCCTGGCCAAGGCCAAGGAGGAGGGCGCGGACATCATCGGCCTCTCCGGCCTGATCACACCCAGCCTGGAAGAGATGCAGTACGTAGCAGGAGAGATGCAGAAGGACGAGTACTTCCGCAGCCGCAACATTCCGCTGCTCATCGGTGGCGCCACCTGCAGCCGGGTGCACACCGCAGTGAAGATTGCGCCCAACTACGAAGGCCCGGTGGTCTACGTGCCCGACGCTTCCCGCAGCGTCAGCGTGGCCCAGAGCTTGCTCAGCGAAAGCGCTGCGAATTACATTGCCGAGCTCAACGCCGACTACGACAAGGTGCGCCTGCAGCACGCCAACAAAAAGCAAACGCCCCTGTGGCCTTTGGCCAAAGCGCGCGCCAACAAAGCGCCTATGGACTGGTCCGCGCACCAGCCCACCGTGCCGAAGTTCATTGGCCGCCGTGTGTTCAAGAACTTTGACCTGACCGAACTGGCCAAGTACATCGACTGGGCACCCTTTTTCCAGACCTGGGACTTGGCAGGACCTTTCCCCGCCATCCTGAAAGATGAGGTCGTGGGCACTGAGGCCGTGCGGGTGTACTCCGATGGACAGCGCATGCTCAAGCGCCTCATCGAGGGGCGCTGGCTCACGGCCAACGCCGTCGTGGCCCTCTACCCGGCCAACACGGTGAACGATGACGACATCGAGTTCTACTCGGACGAGAGCCGCACCGAGGTCGCCATGACCTGGTACGGCCTGCGCCAGCAGACCGAGAAGCAGGAAATTGACGGCGTAATGCGCCCTAGCCGTTGCCTGGCGGACTTTGTGGCCCCCAAGGGCGTCAAGGCGGACTACGCCGGCATGTTCGCCGTCACCGCTGGTATCGGCGTAGACAAGAAGGAAAAGTATTTCCTTGACGACCATGACGACTACTCCGCCATCATGCTCAAGGCCATTGCTGACCGCCTGGCCGAGGCCTTTGCCGAGTGCTTGCACCACCGTGTGCGCACCGACCTTTGGGGCTATGCCGCCGGCGAGTCGCTCAGCAATGAAGACCTGATCGGCGAGAAATACAAGGGCATTCGCCCCGCACCCGGCTATCCTGCCTGCCCGGATCACAGCGTCAAGAAGGACATGTTCGCTCTTTTGCAATGCGAAGAGGTCGGCATGACAGTGACCGAGAGCCTGGCCATGACCCCTGCGGCCAGCGTGAGCGGCTTCTACATCGGGCATCCCGAAGCCACCTACTTCAACGTCGGCAAGATCGGTGACGACCAGGTGCACGACCTGGCCGAGCGCCGCAAGCTCGACCGCACCGCGCTGGAGCGCCTGCTGGCGCCCAACCTGTAAGTCGTTTGGTTGTGACAAAGTAGACGCACAGCCGGAAAGTTTGTTCCGGCTGTGTGCTTTTGCGGGGCGGTGTGCGTTGAGTCGGGGTAACTCCAAGGTTCACCATGCGCACCACTTCTTTTTTCGGCACCTTCTTCGGCACAGGTCTCGTCTGGCTTGTGGTGGCCTCTCTTGCACTCATTGCCTCGCTGGCTCAAGCACAGCCCCTGGCGGCCATGGAGCGCAGCATTGCCTGTAGCGAATGCGGAATCGTTGAATCAGTCACGGAAGTCCCTCGCGACACGGCCAACAGCGGGGTGGGCGCAGCCATCGGAGCGGCGCTCGGGGGCTTGATCGCCAACAAGATCGGTGGTGAGGAGGGCAAAACCATGGCCACCATCATCGGACTCCTGGGTGGTGTCTGGGCCGGCAACGCCATCGAGAAACAACTCAAGCAAAAACCCGGCTACCGCATCGTGGTGCGCATGCTGGACAACACACAGCGGACGTTTGAGCGGGAGGTGTCCTTGCCCGTGGGGTCACAGGTACGTGTGCAGGGCGGAACTTTGGTGCTCATGGAAAGAGAAAGTGCGGTGGAGTCCACCTGAGTTCCCCTGAAACGGCATTTCTCTCATCTGCCAGCTTTACCCAGCGTTACAAAACAGATACCTCCCAGCCGGCTCGGCTGTGTACCTTCACGCACATGGGAGCGTTAGCTCTTTAGCGGGACCGGTTCGGTTGTCCGCTTGGCTGTTTGAAGGAGATGTATGTCGACTGTTTTGTCCAATTCAGGTGTGTCTGCCGCTGGAAACAAGGTGTTGTGGGGTGCCATTGGCGTGCTGGGTGTCAGTACCCTCGCGCTGGGTGCCGTCATTCTGCGCCAGCAGATGGGCCCGGCCCAGCCGGAAGCGCCCCTGGAGGTCGTAGCCATCCATTCACCTGCTGTGCCTGCCCAGGCGGAGTCCACCCAGCCGCCCTCAGCCGCTGTAGTGCCTGCTGCCAACACTGCGATTTCGGATAAAAAAGTGCCATCGGCGCCCGCCAAATATGCGCAGACAGCTCCTAAATCAGTAGCAAATCAAGGGGCGGCCAAGATTTCTGTGCCGGTCGTGACGCCGGTAGTGGGCGTTCCGGTCGCCAGCCATACGCCGGTTACGGCGGCACCCGTGCCTGTTCAGGC
>RFQA01000077.1 GCA_009925925.1 Betaproteobacteria bacterium | reverse complement strand
CCCTCTTCACGCGCCAGCAGCTGTCCGCCTTGCCAGGGCAGTTTGCTGGACGCTTTACGCCCAGCGTGCGCGAGTTGGATGCACACCGCGGTGTGCGGTGCCAACTTGCGCGCGCGGTGCAGTTTGTCGGCCAAGGCGGCCTCGGTGCGGTCGTCCCACAGCCCGAGACAGGCGGGTGTAATGCGGCCTTCGGGCAACACGCCCGTGGCTTCGATGGTGAACATGGCGGCACCGCTATTGAGCAGGTTGCCCCAATGCATCAAATGCCAGTCAGTAGCCTCCCCGTTCACGGCTTGGTATTGGCACATGGGGGCCACAACAATCCGGTTAGGCAAAATGAGGCCGCCATCGGGCGAGGGGAGGGTGGTGGGGGTGAAAAGGAGGCTCATGTCAAAAGCATAGCCCAAGGGCGCCAAGCGCGTGCGCTGCAGGGGTGTAAGGTCCGCCAAAACCCGCACCGGTAAAATCGCGGCAGTTTTACGCTTCCACTCTTTCTTAACCTACCTCCCGGAGTTGCCCTCAATGGCCCCCACCCCCAATACCAAAGACATGGCAAATGCCATCCGCGCACTGTCCATGGACGCTGTGCAACAAGCCAACTCCGGTCACCCCGGCGCCCCTATGGGCATGGCCGACATGGCAGTGGCATTGTGGGGTGAGCACCTGCGCCACAACCCCACCAACCCCCACTGGGCCAACCGCGACCGCTTCATCCTGTCCAACGGCCACGGCTCCATGCTGATCTATGCGCTGCTGCACCTGACCGGCTACAAGCTGCCCATCAACGAACTCAAGAACTTCCGCCAGCTGCACAGTAAGACTGCGGGTCACCCCGAGTTCGGCATCACCCCCGGTGTGGAAACCACCACCGGCCCCTTGGGTCAGGGCATCACCAACGCCGTGGGCTTTGCTTTGGCTGAAAAGCTGCTGGCCAAAGAATTCAACCGTGAAGGCCATGCCATCGTGGACCACCACACCTATGTGTTCATGGGTGACGGTTGCCTGATGGAAGGCATCAGCCACGAAGCCGCCGCATTGGCCGGCGCCTGGAAGCTGGGCAAGCTGATCGCCCTGTACGACGACAACGGCATCTCCATCGACGGCCAGGTAGCCCCCTGGTTTATCGACAACACTGCCCAGCGTTTTGTGGCCTACGGCTGGAACGTGATCGGCCCTGTGGACGGCCACGACGCTGCTGCTGTCTCTGCTGCCATTTCGCAAGCCAAGGCCGGCACCGACAACCGCCCCACCCTGATCATCAGCAAGACCCACATCGGCAAAGGCAGCCCCAACCGCGCCAACACCTCCAAGGCCCACGGCGAGCCTTTGGGCGCTGAAGAAATCAAGCTCACCCGCGAAGCCATCGGCTGGAGCCACGCCCCCTTCGTGATCCCCAAAGAGGTTTATGCAGACTGGGACGCCAAGGAAAAAGGCAAGGCCGCAGAAGCCGCGTGGAACGACCAATTCGCCGCCTACAAAGCCGCTTTCCCTGAGCTGGCCAAAGAGTTCGTGCGCCGCATGAAGGGTGACCTGCCCAAGAACTTCGTGCAGACCGCCGTTGACACTGTGATCGCTGCGCATCAAAAGGGCGAGACTGTGGCCAGCCGCAAGGCCAGCCAGTTGGCGCTGGAGTCTTTCACCGCTGCATTGCCCGAAATGCTGGGTGGCTCCGCCGACTTGACCGGCTCCAACCTTACCAACACCAAGAGCACGCCCAATCTGCGTTTTGACGCATTGACCGGTGACGTGGTGACCAACGACGCCGGACAGGGCGGTCGCCACATCAACTACGGTGTGCGCGAGTTCGGCATGGCCGCCATCATGAACGGCGTGGCCCTGCACGGTGGCTACATCCCCTACGGCGGCACCTTCCTGACCTTCAGTGACTACAGCCGCAATGCCATCCGCATGGCGGCCCTCATGAAGCTGCGTGTGGTGCACGTGTTCACCCACGACTCCATCGGTCTGGGCGAAGACGGCCCGACCCACCAATCCATTGAGCACGCGGCTTCTCTGCGCCTGATCCCCAACCTGGACGTCTGGCGTCCCGCTGACACGGCTGAAACTGCCGTGGCGTGGACTGTTGCTTTGCAAAACAAGGCCAAGCCTACTGCGCTGCTCTTGAGCCGCCAGAACATCGCTTATGCCGCCAAGTGCGACTCCGTTGCCGCCCCTGATGCCTCCGGCATCGACTCCATCAGCAAGGGCGCCTACGTGTTGTCCGAGCCGTCCGATGTGGGGATCAAGAAGAAAACCCAGGCCGTGATCATCGCCACTGGTTCCGAAGTTCAGCTGGCGATTGCCGCACAAAAGGTGTTGGCCGAGCGCAAGATCGCGGTGCGCGTGGTCTCCATGCCCTCCACCACCACCTTCGACCTGCAAAGTACCGAGTACAAAGCCAGCGTGTTGCCGGCCGGCGTGCCCCGCATTGCGGTGGAAATGGGCTCCACCGGTGGTTGGTGGAAGTATGGCACCGCGGCCGTTGTCGGTCTGGATACGTACGGTGAATCCGCGCCCGCTCCAGTACTGTTCAAGCACTTCGGCTTCACGCCTGAGAACGTGGCAGACACTGTGCAGGCTGCATTGACCCGAAAAGTTTGAGATGGCTCAAGCGGCGCGTATTTCTTGATGAAAAGCGTCGCTTACCAAGTGGTTACACCCGCTTATAGTTTCTAGTTGATTTTTATTGAGGTATCCCATGGCAATCAAAGTAGGTATCAATGGTTTCGGTCGTATCGGCCGTATGGTGTTCCGCGCAGCGGTGCAAAACTTCAACGACATCGAGATCGTTGGCATCAACGACTTGTTGGAGCCTGACTACCTGGCCTACATGCTGCAGTACGACAGCGTGCACGGCCGCTTCAAGGGCGAAGTGTCTGTCGACAATGGCGTGTTGATCGTCAACGGCAAGAAGATCCGCCTGACCCAGGAGCGCGACCCTGCGAACCTGAAGTGGTCTGACGTCGGCGCCGATATCGTGGTCGAGTCCACCGGCCTGTTCCTGACCAAGGAAACTGCCCAGAAGCACATCGACGCTGGTGCCAAGAAGGTCATCCTGTCTGCTCCTTCCAAAGACGACACCCCCATGTTTGTGTATGGCGTGAACGACACCACCTATGCCGGTCAAGCCATCATCTCCAACGCGTCCTGCACCACCAACTGCCTGGCTCCCTTGGCCAAGGTGATCAACGACAAGTTCGGCATCAAGCGCGGCCTGATGACCACCGTGCACGCTGCCACTGCCACCCAGAAGACCGTGGACGGTCCGTCCAACAAAGACTGGCGCGGTGGTCGCGGCATTCTGGAAAACATCATTCCTTCCAGCACTGGCGCAGCCAAGGCCGTGGGCGTGGTGATTCCTGAGTTGAACAAGAAGCTCACCGGTATGGCCTTCCGAGTGCCCACCAGCGATGTGTCCGTGGTCGACTTGACTGTCGAGCTGAACACTTCTGCCACCATTGCCGAAATTAACGCCGAGTTGAAGGCGCAGTCCGTTGGCGCTTTGAAGGGCGTGTTGGGTTACACCGAAGACAAAGTGGTTGCTACCGACTTCCGTGGTGACAGCCGCACCTCCATTTATGACGCAGAAGCCTCCATCGCTTTGGACGGCACTTTCGTCAAGCTGGTCAGCTGGTACGACAACGAATGGGGATACTCCAACAAAGTGTTGGAAATGGCTCGTGTCGTTTCGAAGTAACGCACACCCCCGTGGCGGCTTTGCCGCCTTCCCCCTTGCAGGGGGCGCTACCTGCAGCCCGGCACAGCCGGTTCTGCGGTAGCTTTGATGGAAACTCCCCCTCAAAAAAGAAACGCGCCCTCGGGCGCGTTTTTTTATGGGGTTGTGGCTGGTACTTTATTCGCACTCTGCGCGCAGCGCCTGCAGGTCCAGCAGCTCGATAGAGCCGCGTTGAGCGTGTATCACGCCGCGGGCTTTGAAGTCGCGCAGGATCTGGTTCGTGGTCTGGCGTGACACGCCGATCATCAAGGCCAGTTGTTCCTGGGTGACGGCCAGCACGCGCAAGGTACGGTCGCTTTCCTTGGCCTGGCCGTAGCTCAGGGCCATGGTCAGCAGGCGCCGCGCCAGGCGTTGGGGTGCAGGCAGCACGGTTTGTTCCTCCATGCTCACAAAGGCCAGGCGCAGCTTGTCGGCCATCAGCACAGCCAGATCACGCCAGTACGCTGGATGTTGCGCGAGCCAAGCCAGCAGCTCCTCGTGGGGAATGTGCAGGAGCGTGCACGGCTCGGCCGCATGGGCGTCATGGGTGCGGGCAGAGCCGTCAAACACCGAAATCTCTCCGAACCATTGAGGTGGCGACAACAGCACCAGCACCGCTTCACGCGCCCCGTCTCCCTCGCCACTGTGTCCGGAGATGCGGATGGTGCCGCGCACCACGGCATAGAGACCGCAGGGCGCGGCGTCCCGCAGGAACAGCTTTTCGCCCGCCTGCAGGTGGCGTACACGGGCCATGTCCAGCAAGCCTTGGGCAAAGTCCTGCGGCAGCTGCGCAAACCAGCGACCGCTGCGCAGCATGGGCACATGGCTGGAAACGTCGGGCATCAGGGCTTTCACTAGGTGGAGGGTGATGTGTCGGCTACTTGACAGACGGCAAGCATACCTGCACCCATGATCCGCCCAGAGCCAAGGAGACAAACATGAAAACCCTCACCGACCACCTGACCCAATACGCGGCCTATCACCAGGACGGGCGCAACGTTGCCACCCACTTTGTGGGTATCCCCATGATCGTGCTGGCGGTCACCATCCTGCTGTCGCGCCCCCAGTGGGCCGCTGCGGGTTTGCACCTCAGCCCGGCCGTTCTGGTGGCGCTGGCTTCTACCTGGTTCTACACGCGGCTGGATGCGCGCTTCGGTGTCGTCATGGCGGTGTTGCTGGCGGCTGCGCTGGCGGCCAGTCAATGGTTTGCCGCGCAAAGCACCAGTGTCTGGCTGGGTTGGGGTATCGGCTTGTTTGTGGTGGGTTGGGGCTTCCAGTTTGTGGGCCACTACTTCGAAGGCAAAAAGCCCGCCTTTGTGGATGACCTGATCGGCTTGCTGGTGGGGCCGCTTTTCCTCGTGGCCGAGGTGGCCTTCCATCTGAACATGCGCACCGATGTGCGTGATGAAATTCGCCGCCGTCTGGGCACCGCACCCGCAGCCGGCGGCCTGGCCGCATGAGCTTTACCGCCGCCCTGCCCAGCCTGTTGCTGGTCGCTCTGGCATTGGTCATGTTCGGCCTCGGGCTGTCATTGACCGTGCAAGACTTCGCGCGCCTGCGCCAGCATCCGCGTTCGGTCTTGCTGGCTTTGTTACTCCAGATGGTGGTGTTGCCGGTCTGTGCCGTGGCGCTAATTGTGCTGTTGGGTGTCCAGCCCATTTACGCCGTGGGCCTGATGCTGCTGGCCGCCTCTCCCGGTGGAGTGTCTGCCAACTTGTTCAGCCATCTCTTCGGCGGCAATGTGGCCATGAACATCTCGCTCACGGCCATTAACACCGTGCTCTCTATCGTCAGCCTGCCGCTCATTGCCAACTGGGCCATCGCGACCTACCTTCAAAGCGGGCAGGTGGTGCCCCTGCAATTCGGCAAGGTGCTGGAAGTGGTGGCCGTGGTCATGGTGCCGGTGGTCATCGGCATGGTGGTGCGCCGCCATCGTCCCGGTTTCAGCGAGCGCATGGGGCCGCCCATGAAGGTGTTCAGCGCGCTGGTCTTGGCCGCCTTTTCGTTGATTGCCATTGTCAAGGAATGGGCAGCGCTCTCGGAGTCGTTCAGCAGTCTGGGACCTGTGGTGCTGTTGTTCAATCTGGCGAGTTTGTTGGCGGGTTACTACCTTTCGCGGGGTGCCGGGCTGGACAAACCCATTTCCACAGCCGTGAGCTTCGAGATCGGAATTCACAACTCGACCCTCGCCATCTTTGTCGCGATGGCTGTCTTGGGCAATTTGCAATTGGCGCTGCCTGCGGCCATTTACTCGGTCAGCATGTACCTCACTGCAACAGCGTTTGGATTTTTGGTGCTGCGTCGGGGCGGGTAAGCTCCCTGCATGCAAACCGGTGTTCTTTATGCGGCCCTGGCCTATTTGGCTTGGGGCCTCTTCCCCATTTATTTCAAGCAACTCTCCGCCATCCCTGCTCTGGAGGTGGTGATGCACCGCACCGTCTGGTGCATGGTCTTGTTGCTAGCGGTGTTGGCTGTACGCCGGCAGTGGGCTTGGCTGGGTGCGGTGTGGCGCACGCCCAAGGTCTTGGGCGCATTTGCGCTTTCGGCGGTGCTACTTGCGATCAATTGGCTGGTGTACGTGTGGGCTGTGCAAAACGGCCATGTACTGGACGCCAGCCTCGGCTATTTCATTCTCCCGCTGGTCAACGTGGGGCTGGGTTTTGTGTTCCTGCACGAACGCCCTCGCCCCGGGCAATGGTTGGCCGTCGCGGTAGCCGCTGCCGGTGTGCTTTGGTTGGCCTTGCTCTCGGGCCATGTGCCATGGGTGGCATTGGTGCTGGCCGTCACCTTCGGGTTCTACGGCCTGCTACGCAAACTGGGTGCCCTGGGCGCGCTGGAAGGGTTGACGCTGGAGACCCTGGTGCTCGCGCCATTTGCTGGGGGCTTGTTGCTGTGGTGGGGTCTGCATGGTCAAGGTGCCTTGGTGCAGGGTAGCGCGGCAGACATCGGCTGGCTACTGTTGGCCGGGCCCTTTACGGCGGTGCCATTGCTGCTGTTTGCAGCCGGCGCGCGCCGCGTGTCCATGGCGACCATGGGCATCCTGCAATACATCTCGCCCAGCCTGCAACTGTTGATTGGCGTATGGCTGTACGGCGAACCATTCGCCTCAGCACGGGCCATCGGCTTTTGTCTCATTTGGGCTGCACTGGTGGTATACAGCTTGGAAGGCTGGTGGTTCAACCGCCGGAACGCCACGCCTTGAATGCTCAGTAGCCCTCTCGGTACGCCGCCCGCCACTGCCGGCGTATGTGTTCGGTGAGCGGGCTTTCCAGGCCCAAGAGGGCGGCACTCTCCAGCAGCACCGCAATCACCTTGGGCTCTGGCGAAAAGTGCAGCGTTTGCAGGGAAGCTGTGTACAGCGCCTCTGCTGTTTCGGGGGTCACCGGGGTAGTTGTCACATAAGCAAACTGCACTTCCCCCCGGAAGATGACTGAGTCGCGCACTTTGTTCAGCGTGTCTTCACGCCACCTGTCGGTGCGGAGTGCGGGCGGCATGTAAAGCTGGCTGACACGCCAGTAATCCCAGCCGGTGTAGGCGGTTACGGCGATCAACAAACCGGCCACACCGCTCGCCACTAGCGGCAGTCTGGGCCATTGCAAGAATCGTCGTCCGCAGAGCATGCTCACCGCCAGTACGGCAGCCACTTGAAAGGGGGCATACCACAGGGGGTACTCCAGCAGGCTGTGCACCGCCAACACCATGAGCACGCCCCACGCCAGTTGCCGAGTGGCAGAGGTCTCACGCCAAGGCCGTGCGCGCAGGGTCAGCACCAGAGCGGCACCACACAGCGCCACCGCTATTGGCACGCCGAGCGTGACGGCCAGATGCAGAGGCAGGTTGTGCGCGTTGTCCAGAATGTCGTTGAAGCGTTGGCCAGCATAGGGGTGCATGAAGTGAGCAAACTTCAGCTCACCCCACCCCCATCCCAACCAGGGCTTTTCGTGTACCAGTTCCAACACGTTGGCCCAAAGCACGGTGCGCGCTTCGCCGTGCCGCGCTTCACTGAAACGGTCCAGCGCGCTGCTGGGCTCCAAGCCGCTAATTGCCTCCAAAAGCAAAGGCAGCAAGATATTGGCCGCCAGGTACAAGCCCAGCGCCAGCACACTCCAGCGCAGCAGGGGGCGTTGGCCGTGCGACTCCCATACCAGGGCCAGTGCGGCAATCAGCAGCCATTGCACGGCTCCAGTGCGCGAGCTGCTGGCCGCATTACCCGCAGCCAGAAGTAGCACCGCGGCAGCAATCAGCCACTGCCGCAGTCTGTGTGCCGGGTACAAGTCGCGTGCCGGCCACTGCGCTATGAACAACAGGCTCAGCAGCCCGATGGAGGTGAGTGACGCAAACTGGTTGCGCTGCCGCAGGTTCGCAAACGCGTTGCCGGCGGCAGTGTGATTGATCCATTCAGTCAGTGCCCCATCCACCGCTCCGAAGTACTGCAGGAGCGCCATGGCCGAGCTCAGCAGCGCTGCCACCAGCCATGCCACGGCAACGGTGCGCACCAGCTGGTGCAACGAAAGCCAACGCCCACCCAGCGCCCAGACGAGCAGAAAGCCCGCGCTGCAGCCTGCCGTGATCAGGCGCTGCATCATGTCCGGATTGGGGCCCCAACTGAAGGGTTGCACCCAAGGAAACGCTACGCACAGCGCCAGCAGGGTCGCCATGCACCGTCGCGGATAGGCCTTGTCCGTGTACTGCATGTCAGGCTTTGTTGAACAGCGGGTGCAACGTGCTGTGCTTGCCGTCAAACACTTCGTGCCCTTCGTCAATCTGCACCGTAATGCCCAGCGGCTTGTTTGCGAGTACTTCGGCCAGGTAGCTCCCGACCGTGGCTTTAAGGGCTTCCCCCATCTGCTGGTACACCACCGGGCTGCGGCCCTTGGCCATGCGCAGGTTCATATACAAAAAGCCGTAGTCGCTCTTGCCGTCTGCCACGGCGCTGTGTGCAGCCGGGTAGGCCAGCACGCGCGTGCCCCCGGCGGGGAAGACCTGTTTTCCGCTCTCATCCCGGTGCGCGAGCATGGTGTCGCACAGGCTGCGGCACAGGCCGGAGATGTCGGCTTCATGGTCCAGGTTGGCGGTGTACAGAATGACTAAATGCGGCATGGTGTCTCCCCTTGTTATGAGGTAAATCGGGCTCTAGCGCTCATGGAATATGCGCTAGCAGCTATCAAAATCATAGTGTATGGAGTGGCCGGGTGTCGCCGCTCGCGGCCAGCGCGTGCAGAGCCAGATGGGCCGGGGTGTCCAGGTACGGGGGCAACTGGTGCTTGGCCTGCAGGTAATGGTGGGTGTAGACGTCCAGCCAGGCTTCAAGCGCTTGCGCAGCCCGGGTCTCGCCGGCCAGCTCCAGGCACAGTGCGCCCACTTCGCTGGTGCAGAAGTGGTCTTCGCGGCGCGAGCGGCGCAGGCGGTAGCGTGAGATCTGCTCAGGCTGCAGGCTGAGCACGGGAAAGCGGTCCAGGTACGGGCTCTTGCGGAACATCTTGCGCGCTTCAGGCCACGTGGCGTCCAGCAGGACAAATAGAGGTCTTTTGCCGGTGGGCATTTCTGTAGGGGCAGGCAGCGTGTTCACCACCCGGCCCGGCGTCACAAACTCGCCGGGAAACACCACAAACGGCTGCCATTGCGGGTCGGCCAGCAGGGCCAGCAGCGCGGGGTCTACCTCGGTGCGTGCCCAGCCGAAGGCCCAGGTGTCGGGCACCACATCGGCAATCAGCCAGCCGGTGTTGCTGGGCTTGAGGGCTTCAATGTCCGCCATGATCAGGCACACCCCGGCGTTGACCGGCAGTTGCGGGCGCAAGCTGCAAATGCAGTGGGCGGGGTTGATGCGGCAGCCCGGACAGCGCTCGCCCTTCATGCCACCACGGGCCAGAAAAGGCTTGCTGCTGCGGGCCAACCGCTCGGCCCGCAGGCGCGACACGGCATGGGGCGCCGCAATGTCGCGCGTCACAGGCCCACTTTCACAACGTGATCTTTGGCAAACTTCGCCGCCTGCAGGCTCAAGGAGCCGAGGCACACATAGAACGCATGGTCAGCATCCATGGCCTCTTTCTGTGCCACTAGCGCCTCCAGCGCCTCCACGCCATGGGTCGCTGCCTTGTAGCGCTTGGCTGCCACCAGCGTGACCTGCCCGGCTTTTTCCAAACGGAAGTCGGCCGCACTCATGGTGCCGGATGTTGAGGTACCTTTTGCGGGCAAACACGTCACCTCATAGCCCTGCTTGACGAACTTGGCCTCCAATTCCAGGGAGAAGTCCCGCCAGGACAGAGCCGCAATCCGTGCCATCTCTGCTTCCACTGCTGCTGCAGAAGGCGTATTCCATTGCCTCTTGAGCGCTACCCCACCCGTCACCACAAACGGAAACGCCCCGATGACGCCAAACACCACCAAATCCCTGGGCAACAGCGCCGCTGAAATGGCGCAGATCACCGCCACCAGCAGGAAGCTGTACCACCATGGATTGCGCAACAGAATCGCAAACAGCGAATTGGGGGCCATCTTGAATTTCATCGACTCGTCTCTTTACGATGGGTAAGGGGTGGCGGCTCCTGCCATGCGCAGGCGCCGTGCAGCGTCTTCGGCCCGCGCGTCGTCAATCTCGCGCAGCACGGCTTGCATGTCCACATCGGCGTGGGCGCGCTCATAGTGGCCGGTGAGCGGGGTGTCCTTGCTCAGCAAGCCGCCTTGGTACAGGCTCCAGATCTCGGGGCCGAAGTCGGTCTGAAGCAGCACAGGCGCAAACTGGCCAAAAAAGTCCCGAAGGTTGCCCACGTCGCGCATCAGCATGCGTTGGGCATGGTTGTTGCCGGCAGCATCCACCGCCTGGGGCAAGTCGATGATGACGGGCTCGTCCGATCCGGCTTCGCCCTCCGCCCCCGGAATGTGCGCCAGCAAGATGTTGAATTCCGACAAGTCCCCATGCACCACGCCCGCACACAGCATGCGCACCACCTCGCCGATCAGCGTGGCGTGGTGTTGCAGTGCTTGCGCTTCGGTAAACGCTACGTCGTTCAGCCGGGGGGCGGCGTCGCCATGGGCGTCAGTCACCAGCTCCATCAGGAGCACGCCATCATGAAAGTTGTACGGCTGTGGCACGCGCACGCCGGCAGCGGCCAAGCGGTACAAGGCATCGACCTCAGCGCTTTGCCACGCGGCTTCCTGCTCTTGCCGACCGAACTTGCTGCCCTTGGCCATGGCCCGGGCGGAGCGCGAATTTTTGACCTTGCGGTTCTCGGTGTAGTCCACGGCCTGGCGGAAGCTGCGGTTGTTCGCCTCTTTGTAAATTTTGGCGCACAGGGTTTGCTCGCCCGAGCGCACCACAAACACCATGGCTTCCTTGCCGCTCATGAGCTGGCGCACCACGGTGTCGATCAGGCCCTCTTCAAGCAGCGACTCCAGCCTGGGCGGTGCTTTCATCGGCGGGGCAGCGACCAGCCCGCCCGTTGGTTGGACTTGTTGTTTTCGTAATCCCAGACGGATGCACAGCGGGCGCAGCGGTAGCGGGTGACGGTGACGGAATGGCCGTCGCGGTCTTCCTTGCGGTTGTCGCCTTGCACGAGTTCAGCATGGCCGGGGGCACGGCGCCAATCGCGCTGGATACCGCGGCAGGGTTCGCACAAGGCGGCTTCGCGGGCTTCTGCGGCGATTTTGTAGTTATCAGACATGAAAGGGTTTCTTGGGCGGTGCCGTCAGTGAGGGAAGGGGGTGATTGTCGCAGCCCGCCGCAAGTCACAGTGGCGCCACAAATCCGCCGCACCTCACAGGCTCATAAATGCAGAGACCGGTGTGTGCTCGTCGCGCACCGGTGCGTGCAGCGGAAAGGTCAGGGTGAAGCGCGAACCGCTGCCTGGTTGTGAGCTGACGGTGATGGTGCCGCCCAGCACCGCCACCATGATGTTTTGCGACACCGCCAGGCCCAGGCCCGATCCGCCCTGGCCGAGGCGCGTCGTAAAAAACGGGTCAAAGATGCGCGGCAGTGTCTGGGCGTCCATCCCCACCCCGTTGTCAGCCACCACCACGCGCACACGGTCAAATTCCTTGAACGCTGAGAGGCGCACCTCGCGCTCTTCCTTGTCGCCAAAGGCATGCATCAGCGCGTTTTGCAACAGGTTGGAAATCACCTGCCCCAGCGGTCCGGGGTAGCTGTCGCATTCAAGGTGTGGCGGCACATCCACCTCCAGCAGCACATTCGACGTCTTGAAGCTGGGCATGAGGGTGTTGACGTTGTCCTCGATCAGCGCCCGCATATCAAAGGTCCGCCGCTGCTCCGAGGTCTGGTCTACCGCCACCCGCTTGAAGCTCGATATAAGGGTGGCAGCGCGCTCGCACGAGCGGGTGATCAGCGCATGCATGGCAATGCTGTTGCTCACATAGTCCAGCAGGTAGGACTTGCGTAAGTCACCCCGCTCCACATGGCGCTGGAGTTCTTCTGCGGCGTCTTGCAGGGTGGTGGCAGTGGTCAGGGCGTTGCCGATCGGGGTGTTCAGCTCATGCGCCACTCCAGCCACCAACGAACCCAGCGATGCCAGCTTTTCTTGTTGCACCAGTTGGTTGCGGATTTCGTTGAGCCGCGTGATCGCTTCCTTGAGCTCGCGGTTGCGTGCATCCGATTCTGTAAGCGCGTGGTTCTTGACCGATTCAAAAATCTGCGTCAAAAAGAACAAAAGCAGCATGTTCCCCAGCAGCGAGACGAAGGCAAAAAAAGCATTGAAGCGTGCGTCGTACAACACCGGGGCGCCCCAGCCGGTGTAAGACGTCCAGCCCACGCCCACCAGGCAGGCCATGGCAATGCACAGCCAGACAAAGGTGGCACGGTTAAAGCCCAACAGCAGGGTGGCAGCCATGGGTGCCAGCCCGAACCACGACACCACCGGCGAAAACAAGCCACCTGAAAACCAGGTGCTGCCCAGCACCGCCACCAGGCAGTTGGTCAGCAAAAACGTGTGGGTCGCCAACTGGAAGCGGCCGCTGTGCTTGAGGTAGGCCAGGTTTAGCAGCAACAGCACCGCATTGGCCGCCATGATGATCATGCCGGGGTGGAAGTCGATCCACCAACTCACCAGGCTGTAGAACAGCGAAAACACTGTCACGATCCAGTGGAACACGATCAGCAGGTTGAGCTTGTCACCATCACGGCCATCGCCGCTGCTGCGCAATGTGCCCCGCAAACTGACCCAGAAAGCTTTCATGAGGTCGCGCCCTTGGTTCCGGTGATGCTTCGCCACACATTGCCGGCCATCAGCGCGCAGAAGTCCGCCGCCCGGAACACTTTGAGCAACCAGGGTGTGCGCAGTTCCCACACGTCGCATGGTGGTGCCTTGCTGCGGGTGGCTTTCAGAATGCCGTTCACCGCGCGCCGGGCCGCCTCGTTGGCGCCCTCCATGGTGGCCAGGTCGGTGTAGGTTTTCACATAGTCACTGGCCAGAAACAGGTTGGGCACTTTGGTGGTCGCGTTGGGGCGGATCTTCCAGGTGTTGCACTGGTTTACCAGCAGGGGTTCCAGGTTGATGACCTTTTGCAGCTTGTCCTGCTCCTCCATCGTCAGGCCTTCGAGCATCGCGTCCGTCATCGCGCCGTCCAGCGGCACGATGCTGCTGTCTAGGTGCCAGTCCGACAGCATGTCGTCGCGCAGCACGGTGGTTCCGTGGCTGTTGAGTTCCGCCTTGAGCTGGGCCCACACCTCGTCTTTGATTTCTTCGGGTGCGCAGTCTTGCGCGGCCTTCTGGTTGAAGTCGCCAGGGCTCTCCCAGTCCGAAATATCCACCGACAACACCGACAGCACATCCCCCTTGCCGCGGCCCTTGAGCTCGTAGTTGGACCAGAACTGCTTCTGCGAAATGCTGGTCAGCGCCCAGTTGCTGTCCGCGTAGATCGTGTGGCCCAGGTGCATCTTGAGTTCGGTGTTCAGGAAGAACTGGATGCCGTTCATCCACTCCACATTGGGCGCGAGTTTGATGATGTTGGCCAGCGTCGGGTCCAGCGCCAGCAAGTCTTTGTTGACCAGCGTGGCAGCACGCTCTACCGGCACGGCCAGCACGTAGTGGTCCGCGCGGGCCACTTCGGTCTGGGCACTGCCGTCCCGCCGGAACTCGATGCCTGCCACCTTGCCCGCATCCACCTTGAGCGCAGTCACGGTGGTTCCGCGTTGGTACTTCACGCCACTGCTCAACAAGTGCTGGTACCACGGAGTGAGCCAGGCCTCGTTGGTGGGGCCGTTCAGTACGCGGTCGGTGCGCTGCGCACCGGCCTCCAGCATCAGGTAAATCAGTTGCAAAAAGATGGCGCCCCCGGTGCGGGTGCTGGCAGTGTGGGCCTTGCAGGCCACTAGGCTGCGCGTCAGGCCGCCGGCCAACAGCTTCTGGTAGGCCGGGCTGCGGGTGGCTGCACCGGTGAAGTCCCACCAGCTGATGCTGTCGTACTCCTGGTCAAAGCGCGCCTGGCAACTGGTCATCAGGCGCCACACGCGGCCCGAGAAGTAGGCAATGTCGTCTTCACTCAGCTCTTCGCTCATGGCCTGAAAGCCGCTGAAAAGCTGCTTCACATCCTTGAGCGATCGCGGAAAGTTCACCGGCACCAGAATGGGCTTGTTCTCGGCCTGCGAGATCAGCACCGTCAGGGTGCTCACCAGGTTGTCCATCACCGACACGCCGGCACCCATGGGAATGCGCTTCATGGTGTCGGTCACATGGGCATAAAAACCGGGGAAGAACCGGAACCCATGCTCCCCGGGCAGGTAGCGGCCCGGCACCGTCTGGTCAGACCCCGGCACATTCACGCTACGCGCTTTGCCGCCCACGTAGTCCGGGTTGCGCTCGAAGACTTCGACTTCGAAGCCCCGCTCAATCAGCTCATGGGCCGCGCTCATACCCGCAACACCACCACCGATGATGATTACCTTTGCCATGTCACTCAGTCCTGACGTTGTGTGGCTCACAAGGCGTAGTGCCTCCCCAAAGGCGCTCTGCTATGTCAGCGGAAACACCTTGACTGCGAATCATGCATGGATACTGTCATTTTGACTAGTTTCGCCCTAGCTTTTCATGATTTCCCTACCGTATTCCGCAGTCGCATATTGCTCCGCGCGGAGCAAATGGTTTGTGCTATGCTGCGCCCATGTTGTGTCGTTTCTGCCCCTCTCCATCCCGAGCCCCGGCGCGCGGGGCAGATCTGTGCAACCCCATTACCACCATTAGCACCACGGCCACCTGAGTCGTGCAGGTGGCCGTTCCGGCTGCCACCTGGTGTTTCCTCCACAGAAGAACCCGGCCCCGGCAGCAGGGTCTGCAACTGTTCCGGAGACACCCATGTATCAAGACCACTTCACCCTTTCCGCCGGCAGTCCTGCCGGTCGCCCAGCCCCGGCAGCGCCTGCGCCATTGCGCGTCGGCCTCTTGGGGCTGGGCACCGTGGGCGGCGGCACCTTGGCCGTCTTGCTGCGTAATGCAGAGCTGATTGCCGCGCGCGCCGGCCGCCGCATCGAGGTGCGCATGGTTGCCGTGCGCAACCTGCCCCGCGCCGCCGTCACGCTGGCACACCTGATGGGCGAATCGAGCAGCCCCCGCGTGCAGCTCACCGACGACCCGCAGGCCCTGATCCACAGCCCTATGGTGGATGTGGTGGTCGAGGTCATGGGTGGCACCACGCTAGCTCGCACGCTGGTGCTGCAGGCCATTGCCAATGGCAAGCACGTGGTCACCGCCAACAAGGCGTTGCTAGCCGAGCACGGTAGCGAGATCTTTGCCGCAGCCCAGGCGCGTGGCGTGGTGGTGGCCTATGAGGGCGCGGTAGCGGTCAGCATCCCCATCATCAAAGCGCTGCGCGAGGGGCTGACTGCCAACCGCATCGAGTGGGTGGCGGGCATCATCAACGGCACTACCAACTTCATCCTTTCCGCCATGCGCGAGCGCGGCTTGAGCTTTGCTGACGCTCTGGCCGAGGCGCAAGCCCTGGGCTACGCAGAGGCCGACCCTGCGTTTGACGTGCAAGGCCTCGACGCCGCCCACAAGCTCACCCTGCTGGCCGCCAATGCTTTTGGTGTTCCGCCGCAGTTTGCGGATGTGCAGGTGCAAGGCATCACCGGTTTGGACGCCGCCGACGTGGCCTTTGCCGAGCGCTGGGGCTAC
>RFQA01000076.1 GCA_009925925.1 Betaproteobacteria bacterium | reverse complement strand
TTTTGGAGATCCTGATCCGCACCACCTCGGCGCGCAGAACCGTCACCTGCACGACTTCCCCAGGAACCGCCTCCAGGCCCATCTCCAATCCATGGGGAATCCTTCGCCAACCGGCGGAACCCCCTCCGCCTCCGGGCACGATTGTCCCCTTGTCTTGGGAAGGATTCTTCATGGTCGCAAAGAGCCCTGCCCGTTCCATGCCTGTGCCATTGCCGGAAACGCTACCCTAATTGCCCTTTCCTTTGGCAGGGATTTTATCGGGAGTAGGAGAACCTCTTCGCACACGCGGGTCATCCGCAAAACCTGTCCCTGTCGACCTCCCCACAACGGGACGCATCAACCGGCGAGATATCGTTCGGCATCGATCGCGGCCATGCACCCCATCCCCGCCGCGGTGATTGCCTGACGGTACACCCTGTCCGCACAGTCTCCCGCCCCGAAGACACCCTCGACATTCGTGCGACTGCCCGGACCCAACTGCAGGTAGCCAGCCTCATCCATCCTCAATTTTCCCGCGAAAATTTTTGTGTTGGGAACGTGACCGATCGCCACAAACACACCCGCACAGGGAAGTACGGAGCTTTTCCCCGTGGCGGTGTCCTTGAGTTTCACCCCGGTCACCTTGCCCTGGGCCAAGCCCTCCACCGCCAGCTCCTCGCGCGACAGCACCACACGCGCCTGGTGCTGGTGACCGCGTGCTGCAATTTCTTCGTGCAAGTCTTTGATGGTCAGGGTGGACGACACCCGCGCCAAATGCGCTGCAAAGGTGCCCACGCCCTGTACCCGGGTCACAAAGCCTTCAGCTTGCAACTCGCGGATGGCGCGGCCCACCGTCATGCGGCTGACTTTGAACTGCTGCACCAGCTCGGACTCGGAGGGCATCTGGCTGCCCGGCGTCCAGCGGCCTTGCGACAGGCCCTCCATCAAAAAGTTTTTGATGTGGGTGTAGGGCGCCGCAGCGCCCGAGGGGGTGGGGGTGGTGGAAACCATGAGCAAATTGTAGTTGCATAGGCATGTCTAGACAAGTAGACTCCGTGATATTAAATTTTGTTGAAAGCGAGTTTGAAGATGTCTACACCCTCCCAAGCCCGGCCTGTGCGCGCCCCTCACGGCACCACCCTGCATTGCAAGAACTGGCTCACTGAAGCCGCCTACCGCATGCTGCAAAACAACCTGGACCCAGAGGTGGCAGAAGATCCGGATGCGCTGGTGGTGTACGGAGGTATCGGCAAGGCAGCGCGCAACTGGGAATGCTTTGACGCCATCCTGGAGAGCCTGCGCAAGCT
Source organism: Betaproteobacteria bacterium (assembly GCA_009925925.1). Taxonomy (GTDB): domain Bacteria; phylum Pseudomonadota; class Gammaproteobacteria; order Burkholderiales; family Burkholderiaceae_C; genus Allorhodoferax. The sequence goes on along the minus strand of RFQA01000076.1, from coordinate 14,585 downwards.
GAACGAAGACGAAACCCTGCTGGTGCAAAGCGGCAAGCCGGTGGGCGTGTTCCGTAGCCATGCCGACGCGCCGCGTGTGCTGATTGCCAACTCCAACTTGGTGCCCAAGTGGGCGACCTGGGAGCACTTTCACGAGCTGGACAAAAAGGGCCTGATGATGTACGGCCAGATGACAGCCGGCAGCTGGATCTATATCGGCAGCCAAGGCATCGTGCAAGGCACTTACGAGACGTTTGTAGAGGCCGGCAAGCAGCACTTTGGTGGCAACTTGCAAGGCAAATGGATTTTGACGGCCGGCCTGGGCGGCATGGGCGGTGCGCAGCCACTGGCAGCCAGCTTTGCAGGGGCTTCGTCCCTCAACATTGAGTGCCAGCAAAGCCGCATCGATTTCCGCCTCAAGACCCGCTATGTGGACGAGCAAGCCACGGATCTGGACGACGCGCTGCAGCGCATGGCCCGCTATGCGGCCGAGGGCAAAGCCGTGTCGGTGGCCCTGCTGGGCAATGCCGCTGAGTTGCTGCCCGAGATGGTGCGCCGCGCACGCGCCGGTGGTACTCGCCCCGATATGGTGACCGACCAGACTTCTGCGCACGACCTGGTGCACGGCTATCTGCCACCCGGCTGGTCGGTAGAGCAGTGGCGCGCCGCGCAGGCGGATGACACCCAACACGCTGCTTTACGTCAAGCGGCAGCGCAAGGCTGCGCTGTGCACGTGCAGGCCATGTTGGACTTCCAGGCCATGGGCATTCCTACGGTGGACTACGGCAACAACATCCGCCAGGTGGCGCTGGACCAGGGCGTGAAAAACGCGTTTGACTTCCCTGGCTTTGTGCCCGCCTATGTGCGCCCCTTGTTCTGCCGAGGTAAGGGCCCGTTCCGCTGGGTGGCCTTGAGTGGCGACCCGGAAGACATCCGCAAGACGGACGCGAAGATGAAAGAGCTGTTCCCTGAAGACGCCCACCTGCACCGCTGGCTGGACATGGCTGGCGAGCGCATCGCCTTCCAGGGTCTGCCGGCACGCATCTGCTGGATCGGCTTAGGGGAGCGCCACCGCGTTGGCTTGGCCTTTAACGAGATGGTGAAAAACGGCGAGCTCAAAGCTCCTATCGTGATTGGCCGTGACCACCTGGACAGCGGCTCGGTCGCATCGCCGAACCGCGAAACCGAAAGCATGCAAGACGGCTCGGACGCGGTGAGCGACTGGCCTTTGCTCAACGCACTGCTCAACACCGCCGGCGGCGCCACCTGGGTCAGCTTGCACCATGGCGGTGGCGTGGGCATGGGCTACAGCCAGCACAGCGGCGTGGTCATCGTGGCCGACGGCACAGACGCCGCTGCCAAGCGTCTGGAGCGCGTGCTCTGGAACGACCCCGGCACCGGCGTGATGCGCCATGCAGATGCGGGCTACGACATCGCCAAGCAATGCGCCAAAGAGCAGGGCATGAACTTACCCATGTTGAAAAGTTAAGAAGCACCCCTGAGCGCCTTCGGCGCCTCCCCTCGAGGGGGCGACACCTGCAGCCTGGCGGAGCCAGTTCTGCGGTGTCCTTGATTTAAGAAATTTACTCCGGATATACCTATGACTTCTCTCGTTCTCAACCCCGGCAAGATCACGCTGGATGAACTTGGCCTCATCCACGCCGGCGTGTGCCAGCTGAGCCTGCCCGAATCTGCACGCGTCAACATCCGTGCCGCCCATGCGCTGGTCAAGGCGGCAGCCGATGGCGACGCGCCGGTCTATGGCGTGAACACCGGCTTCGGCAAGCTGGCGAACAAGCGCATCGACAAAGACCAGCTCGACACCCTGCAGCGCAACCTGATCCGCAGTCACAGCGTGGGCGTGGGCGAGCCGCTGGCAGCGCCCATCATGGCTACCAAGGCCGCCAGCCTGGCGCGCGGCTACTCGGGCTGCCGCGAGGTGGTGGTGGACACCATTCTGGCGGTGCACAACGCAGGCCTGGTGCCCTGCGTGCCCTCTCAAGGCTCGGTGGGCGCCTCGGGCGATCTGGCGCCGCTATCGCACATGACGCTGGCATTGATGGGCGAGGGCGACATGCTGGTGGATGGCAAACGCGTGCCAGCACTGCAGGCCCTGCAAGCAGCCGGCATTGCGCCGCTGACCTTGGAGGCCAAAGAAGGCCTGGCCCTGATCAACGGCACCCAAACTTCTACCGCACTGGCCTTGCACGGTTTGCTGGCCTTCGAGCCGGTGCTGGAGGCTGCGTTGGTGATTGGCGCGCTCACGCTGGACGCAGCCCGTGGCAGCGACGGCCCGTTTGACCCGCGCATCCACGCGGTGCGCGGCCAGCCCGGCCAGATCGACGTGGCCCAGTACTACCGCGAGCTGCTGAAGGGAAGCGCCATCCGCGCCAGCCACGCCGAGGGCGATGACCGCGTGCAAGACCCGTATTGCCTGCGCTGCCAGCCGCAGGTGGTGGGCGCTTGTGTAGACCAGCTGCGCCACGCGGCCCGTGTGCTGCTGATTGAAGCGAACGCGGTCACCGACAACCCGCTCGTCTTCCCCGAAGACGGCGCCATGATTTCCGGTGGCAACTTCCACGCCGAACCCGTGGCCCTGGCGGCGGACGGCATGGCCCTGGCCATAGCCGAAGTGGGCGCGATTGCCGAGCGCCGCATTGCCATGCTGATCGACAGCAGCGTGTCGCGCCTGCCGCCTTTCCTGACGGCGGATGCGGGCCTGAACAGCGGCTTCATGATCGCGCACGTCACCGCTGCCGCGTTGGCGTCTGAAAACAAGTCGCTGGCCCACCCCGCCAGTGTGGACAGCCTGCCCACCAGCGCCAACCAGGAAGACCATGTATCCATGGCCACCTTTGCCGCGCGACGTTTGCAACACATGATCCACAACACCGCGCACATCCTCGGCATTGAGTTGCTGGCGGCGGCACAGGGCATTGAGTTCTTGCGCCCGTTGACCAGCTCGCCCATTCTGGAAGACGTGCACGCACTGCTGCGCAAAGACATCGCCGCCCACCATGTAGACCGCTACCTGGCGCCTGACATTGCGCATGCGACCCAACTGGTACAGGGCGGCGCGGTGGCCCGGCTGTTGAAGCCTTTAGGCGGCTTGCCGGCCCTTTGGATTCCGGGTTAAAGCCCGGTTTTCAATGCGCGCGGCCAGTGCGATACTGGCCGCCATGCACACGCCTGAAGCTCCCCACTGCGTTCGCCATTTCGGTCAAATCTTGCTGTGGCCCCTGCGGCTGATGCCGGTGCGGGGGGCTGAGGCCCAGCACGCCAAGCCCTGGGAAATCTTGTCCGCCAAGGGGAACGCCACGCCCTGGCGAGAAGTGGTGGACGAATACACCGGCGACGCCTGCAACTTTCACGAGCGGCACTACAACGAGTTCGTGACCTTCTTGCCCTATGTGCAGCGCTTTCTGTATGGCGAAGGTCATGCCAAAGGTGGTGGGCAGGCGCATGGTTCGCCCATGCGGGTGTTCCGTCGGCACGACGTCAGCGCGGTTCGCGTGGTGTTGCGGCCCGGCATGGAGGCCATCACCCTGAGCGTGGTGCACGTGGACCTGTATTTCTTTTTGGATCTGGACCTGGTGCTGCTCAACGTGGAGGTGGCGGGCGACAACCTGCCACTCACGCATGCGCAAGAGTTGCTTTACCGCTTCGGCCGGGGCTACCCCTCGGGCTGGGATGCGCAGGGGCAGGCACAGCATTGCCTGCACCAGGCCGAGTGGCTGGGCGCACAGGGCCAGGTGCTGGCGCAGTCCGACGCGGGGCAGCCCGATCTGTTCATGTCGCATGTGGCCCGCCACCGCGCACCCCGCATTGCTGCCCATTGGGATTGGCTGCTGCAGCCCTTGGTGAGCGACCATTCAGACCAGGTGGGCGCACTGCGCTACCGGCAGATCGAGTACTACCGCATGCCCCTGTTGGGCTACCTGGCGGTGGACGAGCCGCAGACCCTGAGCCGCAGCGACTTTGTGCGCCTGGGTTTGGTCACCGGTGCAGGCAGTGCGGATGGCGAAGCGACGCTGCCTTTTGCCAACGACCACCTGCAGGACTTTGAAGAGCGCTATTGCTACGACCGCTTCTGGACTGCCGGTGGCGCCGCGCCCCACACCCGCTACCTCTGCACCGGCCATTCGCTGGTGGTGGTGGGCGATGCCAATAGCCAGTTCTTCTCGTGCCGGGACCGGGGTGTGTTGGCCCAGTTCAGGCACCAGCATTTTTTGCTGTTTTTGATTGCGCACTTTCAGAAGGCAGCGCTTTTGATGTTTTCAGACCGGTTGGCCGAAACCCTGCGCAACCTTAACATCAGTGACCCCGGCAGCGTGCGCACCTTCAAGCGCATCATCCGCAGTACCTTTGCCAGTTTTTTGCGCTTTACCCATCGCTATTGGTTTCATGAAATTTCTGAGCAGGCTCAGACCCGCGCACTGTTTGCCAAGTGTGCGCAGCACCTGGGGCTGGACCCGCTGTACTCGGAGGTCAAAGAGCGCATCGCCGACATGAACAATTACCTCGAGGCTGACAGCCTGCGCCGCCAGGCCAACACCGTGGTGCGCCTGACGGTGGTCACCATCCTGGGCTTGATTGGCACCATCACTACCGGCTTTCTCGGCATGAACCTGTTGGCCGAGGCAGACGCCCCCATGTCCCGCAAGGTGCTGGTGTTCGGGGTGGTGTTTGTGGTCACCATCGCGCTCACCGTGTACACCATGGCCAAGTCCAAGCGCTTGTCTGATTTTCTGGATGTGCTGTCCGAGGAGCGCGTTGGCCCGTGGGCCAAGCTGAAGGCCTTTGCTGCCATCTGGGCGCGCGATCGGGATCGAGACTAAGTAGCTCCAAGATGCAGATTGCTATCAAAATTGAAGCTGCTACCTTATATATCACGGGGGCTGGAGGCCTATTTTATGAAAAATCCGCCAAAGAATGGCGGCAACAAGTCACGACCAGGCGGCAAAATGCTGCTCATGGAATCACAAGGAAATCGACATGTTGTTAACTGATATCGCCGTCGAGCACACGCTGGCGCCTCCCAAGGGAGGCCTTCGTGTGACCTTGGTGGTGCATCCCTTCACGAATACCCAGCGGGACTCGCTGGGAAAGTTCGAGATCGTTCGCAGCGTCCGCGAGCCCAACGGCAAAGACGTCAAGCGTTCCACCTTTGTGTCCTTCCAGCAATTGGCCGAGCTGTATGCCAAAGGTGTGCTTGAGGAATACGGGTTTGGTGTGCGCATGTGCCCCGCCGATGGCAAACACCCCCATGTGACGCCCGTCAAAAAACTGCTCCCCGCTTGCATCAAGCCGGGCTCACCGTTCGACCTTGCGGTGCAGGGCGTGGACGTGTCCATACCAGCCACCCGCGAGTTGCGAACCGCCTTGCTGCGCACAAGCGTCAAGGTGTAAGTGCTTTCAGAGACCGTTAGAAGTGGCTTCAGAGGTTACTTGGGGGACGCAGGCAAAAAGTCGGGTGTCTGGCTATCATGAAATCAACCAAGGACACCCCCATTCATGCTCATCCAACTCACCTACGCAAGCCGCTCTGCCGGCATCCTCGGCCCGGGCGATGTCAAAGACATCTTGCAGAGTTCCGCGCGCAACAACCAGGCTGCGGGCATCACGGGCGCGCTTTGCTTGTCTAATGGCATCTTCCTGCAGCAGCTGGAGGGGGACCGGACGGCCGTGAATGCGCTGTACCACCGCATCCTGAAGGACTCCCGGCACAAAGACCCTGCCATTCTGTAATGGGCCGGATCAGGCGCCTGCTTCAGCAAGAGCGGGTTCAGGAGGTGCCAACGGACCTGATATGTCCGCTGTGTGAACGCAAGATTCCACCCGCGCAGCGCGACGCACACCATTTGATTCCGAAGTCCAAGGGCGGCAGGCACACCGAATACCTGCACCGGATATGCCATCGCCAGATTCACGCGCTATTCACGGAAACCGAGTTGGCCAGACAGTTCAACTCGGTGGAGGCTTTGCTGGCTCACCCTGACATGGCGTCTTTTGTGGCCTGGGTCAAAACCAAGCCCGACGACTTCATGGAGCGCACACGAAAAAGCCAGCGCATCCGTAGCAAGTAAGCGGGCGCTTTATGCCTTGGGGGTCTCTGCTTTCGGGGTGCCTGTGGCTGCCGGCTTCTTGAGGCGGAACCTGGCGGCGGCGGCCTCCTTGTTGCGGGTCCGCTCGGCCATGATGCGGTCCAGCTCCTCCCGGCTACCTTTTCGCTTCATGTTGGGGTCTTTGCCAAATACGCCGGCCATAGTGATGTTTCCTTTGGCCCAGTCTAACTGACGGTCGTTTCGTTCCGGCAACGAAGGGCGGCAGATAAACTGTTTTCCATTCTTCATTTGCCACAGCACTCCATGCGCTACACCCTGCCGCCCGACACTGTTCACGATTACGCACGCTACGGCGCCGTGGTGCTTCGCGGTGTGCTCACGCCCGCTGAAGTGGCGCAGCTGGAGCGTGGCATCGAGCACAACCTCGCGCACTTGAGCCCGCTGGCCTTGGTGGCCAGCCAGCCGGACGACCCGGGCCGCTTTGTCGAAGACTTTTGCACCTGGCAGCACAACCCGGACTACGCCGCCGTCATGCAGCACAGCGCCTTGCCCCGTGTGGCCGCGCAGCTGATGCAAAGCGACACGGTGCGGATCTACCACGACCACCTGCTGGTCAAAGAGCCGGGCACCCGCCAACCCACCCCCTGGCACCAGGACCAGCCTTACTACAACGTGGCCGGCCGGCAGAACGTGAGCTTCTGGATACCTGTGGACCCTGTGCCCCGGGAGAGCACGCTGCGCTTTGTGGCTGGCTCGCACGCCGGCACTTGGTACATGCCGCGCACCTTCCGCGATCAGCAGGCCAAGTGGTTTCCTGAAGGCACGTTGGACGAGCTGCCTGCCATTGATGCACAACCTGAAAAGTTTGAGCAACTCGCTTGGGCCTTGCAGCCGGGCGATGCCCTTGCATTCCACATGCTGGCCCTGCACGCCAGCAGCGGGGTAGGGCCAGGCACTCGCCGCCGTGTGTTCTCTGCCCGCTATTTGGGTGACGATGCCCGCCACGCTGTGCGCAGCTGGCGCACCTCGCCCCCGTTTGCCGGGCTGGCAGACCGTTTGCCGGATGGCGCAGTGATGGACGATGCGCTTTTTCCCTTGGTAAACCTCGGCTAAAACTCATGAATTTGCTGCCCCACTGGCGTCTGCTGCGCGCGCTGGCTGCCGTGGTGGAGACCGGCAGCACCCAACGGGCCGGCGCCCTGCTGCATGTGGCGCAGTCCTCGGTGGCCCGAGCGGTGCAGCAGCTGGAGGCGGTGGCGGGTACAGCCCTGTTTGAGCGGGCTGGCCGCGGCATGCTGCCCACGCCTGCAGGCCAACAGCTCGCTTTGCGTGCGGCGCGCGCTTTGCAGCTCTTTGCGGATGCGGACAGGCACCGGACCCGGCACGCAACGACGCGCTGGCACGAGAGCCCACTCGCCCTCGGCCTAGCGGCCCGTCATGTAGAGGTATTGCTCGCGGTCGCTGCGGGTGCCAGCGAGGCACGCGCGGCCCAGCAGCTCGGAGTCAGCCAGCCTGCGGTGCACCAAAGCCTGCAACAGCTGGCCCACCTGAGTGCGGCCACCTTGTTCGTCCGCACCCGCACCGGTTTGCGCTTGGAGGAGGCGGGCGACGCCCTCGTGCGCGCCTGCCGCCTGGCTCTGGCCGAACTGCGGCAAGCCGCGGAAGAGTGGCCGCGCGCCGGTGTGGCCCTGCAGGGGCGTCTGGTGGTGGGCACGCTCCCGTACTCCACGACCATGCTGTTGGCACCGGCAGTAGAGCAGCTCTTACACCGGGAACCCGGTGTGGAGCTGGTGTTGATCGATGGCACCTTCGACGCACTGGTCGCCCAGTTGCGCAATGCCGAGATGGACTGCATCGTCGGCGCATTACGCCATGCGCCGCCCCATGCCGATCTGCAGCAGGAATGCCTTTTCGATGACAGGCTGGCAGTGGTGGCACGGGCAGGGCATCCGTTGGCGACAAGAAAACGCATAGCGTGGAGCGCGCTGCACAAGGCGCAGTGGGTGATGCCCATGCCCGACACCCCGGCGCAGAGGGCGTTTGACCACATGGTCCAAGCCACCGGCTTGCCCGTGCCCAGCGCCCAGCTGCGCGCCAATAGCGCGATGCTGATGCAGGCGCTTTTGCAAGACAGCGACCGGCTTGCATTGATGTCACCCCGCCAGATGGCCCGCGAAATCGCAGCCGGACTCCTGGTAGAGCTACCTCTGGCCGTGCCACAGGACGCACGTCACATCGGGGTGCTGTGGCGCGCGGGCTACTTGCCAACCCCTGCCGCCGCACAGTGGCAAAGCCTGCTGCGCGAGGTCGGGCGCAGCTTGGGGTAGTGGTACCTACATAAGCAAAATGCATAGGTCGACAAGACTTTGCATTGGACGCGATCGACTCCGGATTGCACACTGCAGTGGCACCCCGCCCCTCAGGGCGGTATGGCCACGCTACCCCCAAAAATCCGGAGACATCACCATGCAAAAGCGTTCTTTCATCGGCGCTGCGGCGCTCACGACACTGGCTTTGAGTCTGGGCACAGCCTGGGCGCAGGACAACACTTTCAAGATCGGGCTGCTGTTGCCCCTGACCGGGCCCTTTGCATCTACCGGCAAGCAACTCGAAAACGCCGCGCGGCTTTATATCGCGCAAAACGGCGACACGGTAGCCGGCAAGAAAGTGCAGCTCATCATCAAGGACGACACCGGCGTGCCCGATGTGAGCAAGCGGCTCGCGCAGGAGCTGGTGGTCAACGACAAAGTGCAAGTGTTGGCCGGCTTCGGGCTGACGCCTTTGGCCATGGCCAGCGCGCCCATCGCCACCCAGTCCAAAACCCCCATGGTGGTGATGGCGGCAGCCACCTCCAGCATTACTGAGGCTTCGCCCTACATCGTGCGCACCAGTTTCACGGTGCCGCAGGTGGTGACCATTCTTGCGGATTGGGCTATCAAAAACGATGTGCGCAAGGTGGTCACACTGGTAACCGACTACGCACCCGGTGTCGATTCCGAGACCTGGTTCAACCAGCGCTTTGTGGCGCAGGGCGGCGTGGTGGTAGAGGCGCTGCGGGTGCCCCTGCGCAGCCCGGACTTTGCCCCTTTCCTGCAGAAGGTGCGTGACGCCAAGCCGGATGCGCTGTTCACCTTTGTGCCCGCAGGTGTGGGTACGGCGCTGATGAAGCAGTTTTCTGAGCGTGGCCTGGACAAAGCCGGCATCCGTGTGAGCCTATGGCAAGGCCAATAACGGCCTGCGCCCCAACTTCATGGCCGTGGGTGCCTATGACGGCATGCGCGTGATTTACGAGGCCGCCAAGGCCACGCAAGGCGCTGGCGGAGAAGCACTCTTGCAGGCGATGAAAGGCCAGTCATTTGAAAGCCCGCGCGGCCCAGTGTTGATTGACCCGCAAACTCGCGATGTGGTGCACAACATCTACGTGCGCAAGGTGGAGAAAACCGGCGGCCAGCTCTGGAACACCGAGGTCCAGACCTTCACCGCGGTGAAAGACCCCGCCAAGGCAGCCAAGTGAGCATGTCGGCCCGCACGCTGGTGCTGCTGCCCGGCTTGATGTGTGATGACGCCATATGGGCGCCATCGCTCCCTGGCCTGTCCGCTGGCTGGAATCCGTGGGTGGCGAATTACGGGCTCAGCGACAGCTTGCAGTCTATGGCCGAGGCGGTGTTGGCTGGAGCACCGCAGGGTCCCTTCGCGTTGGCCGGTCACTCCATGGGAGGCCGGGTGGCACTGGAGGTGCTGCGGCTGGCCCCGCAGCGGGTGAGCCACCTGGCGTTGCTGGATACCGGGCACACGCCACGTGCTGCGGGCGAGCCCGGAGCTGAAGAGGCCCGTAAACGCTACGCCTTGCTGGAGTTGGCCCGCACGCAGGGCGTGCGCTCCATGGCACAAACATGGGTGCAGGGCATGGTGGCCCCTGATCGCCTGATGGATGCGGAGTTGGTAGAGCGGATCGTGGCCATGTTCGCGCGCAAAAGCGCTGATGTGTTTGCGGCCCAGATCCAAGCTTTGCTGCACAGGCCGGATGCCAGTGAGGTGCTGCGCAGCATAGCCGTTCCGACCTTGCTGCAATGTGGCGCGCAGGACGCGTGGGCCCCACCTGCGCAGCATGAAGCCATGCGCGCCCTGGTGCCGCACGCGGCCTTGGATTTGATTGAACACGCCGGCCACATGGCACCCATGGAGCAGCCGCAGGCAGTGGCGGACAGCCTGTCACGCTGGCTGATGCAAACCGGGGAGCGCGTATGAACGACATGGAACGCTACGCCGCGGAGGCCGAGTGCCGTGCGCTGGTACTGCAAGCGGCAGACGCGGTGGACCGCGCGGATGCACCTGGGTTCTCCGCACTCTTTGTGCCAGATGGCACCTTGGTGCGCCCGGATGGCAGCCTGTTGCAAGGCCGGGCCGCTATTGCCGCAGCCTATGCCGCCCGCGACCCGGACCGGCTGACCCAACACCTAGTGTGTAACCAGGTGATGACGCTGCAGCCGGATGGCGCTGCGGCTTTGGTCCGCAGCAAGGTGCTGCTTTGGTCGGGCCGCCATAGCGCGCCGCTTACGCCCCAAGGTCGGGCTGCCGATGCGCTCAGTCAGGTGGGCGAGTTTGTGGATGCGATGGAATTCAGTGCAGAGGGGTGGCGCATCCGCCGGCGGGAAGCGCACTTCATCTTGTTCCGGCGGGAAGCTTGATGCTATTTATTTAGTAGCTGCTCGCGCACATTCCGCGGGCGTCAGTGGTCTGTTTGTCACTCAAATGGCTGGGACGAGGCCCTGGGGCAAGCACTGCGTCAGTTAGTGGGCAAAGAATGGGCGTATTCCAAGTTTCCACCCCAAACGCAGGCCCCCATGACGCACCAGCAGTCTTACGAACACAAACGCACATCCGCCGACCAAGCCATCCGGCAGGTGCGTGATGGCGACACCATCATCGTCCCCACCGGTGTGGGCGAACCACCCAGTTTGCTCACCGCACTGTCTGAGCAACGGCGCAGCTTCCGCGATGTGAAGGTGTGCCAGATTCTGGCCATGCGCAAGTACGGCTATATCGACCCCGCTACCACCGAGCACGTGCGCCACGTCGCCTTCTTCTTTGGCGGGGCCACACGGGCCGGCGGGCAAGAGGGGTGGATTGACTTCATCCCCAACTACTTCTCCGAGATTCCGGCCCAGATCGAGCGTGAGCAGATAGCGGCAGACGTGGTGTTTGCCATGGCCTCGCCCATGGACGAGCACGGCTTTTTTGCGCTGAGCCTGGGTGCGGACTACACCATGGCTGCCGTAAAAAAAGCCCGCGCTGTGGTGCTGGAGGTGAACCCCAACGTGCCATTTGCCTTTGGCAACTGCCATGTACATATCTCGCAAGTGGCGGCGCTGGTGGAGAGCGATGCGCCGGTACTCGAAGTGGGCCTGCCCAAGATCGGGACGGTGCAGCAGGCCATCGGCAAGTACGTGGCGGACCTGATTGACGATGGCTCCACCCTGCAGATCGGCTATGGCGGCATTCCCGATGCGGTGGTGATGCAGCTCACCGGCAAAAAGGATTTGGGCATCCACACCGAGATGATCGGCGACGGCATCATGACGCTGGTAGAAGCCGGTGCCGTGACCAACCGGCGCAAGAACTTCATGCCCGGAAAAATGGTGGCCACCTTCGGGCTGGGTTCGGCCAAGCTCTACCGCTTCATGCACCGCAACCCGGGGCTGGAGATGCACCCGGTGGAGTTCACCAACGATCCGGCCATTGCCGGCCTGAACGACAAGCTGGTCGCCATCAACGCCACCTTGCAGATCGACTTTTTGGGCCAGTGCGGATCCGAGAGCCTGGGCCATGCGCCGTATTCCGGCACCGGCGGGCAATCAGACTTTGTGCGCGCGGCCAACCGCTCCAAAGGCGGCAAGGCCTTCATCGTGCTGCCGTCCACCGCCAAGGACGACACCATCTCCCGCATCGTGCCTTCGTTGTCGCCGTGCACCCATGTCACCACCAGTAAAAATGACATCAACTACGTGGTCACCGAATACGGCGTGGCCCAGCTGCGCGGCAAGTCCATGAAGCAGCGCACGCAAGAGCTCATCGGCATTGCGCACCCCAAGTTCCGCGACGAGCTGACCGCACAGGCCAAGGCGCTCAAGATTCTTTGATGCAGAACACAGGCCGCGCTTACCGGCCGCTTAGCCTGTGACGGTCACTGATTTGACCGCATCGTCCACGCTCCAGAACACGCGGTCGTCGCTTCCCAAGCCCCCTGCGTCACCTCGGACAAGGAGGGCGCGCACGGTGGTTTTGACGCGCGCCAGCACGAGTTGGGTGTCCGTGTTGCGCAGTGCGTGATCCAGCTCCAGCAGGCACTCCAGGGCGGTGCTGTCCAGATCGGCGCTTTCCTCCAGGCTCAGCACCACGGCTTGCAAGTCGGTCCGCGCTTTGGCGCGGTCCAGGATTTCGTTGGCCACGCGCTCTGCGCTGCCGAAAAAAAGTGGCTCCTCCGGCCGCAGAATCAAAATGTGGGGCACGGCCTTCGCACCTTGCTGAACGGCAATATCCACATAGTTGCGGGTATCGCCCAAGGCGCCCAGTTCATGTACCACCGGCTGGCTGAAGCGTTGCAAGGTCGCCAGCAGTGACAGGCCGATGGCGGCCAGCAGCCCGTCCAGCACTCCCAAAAAGATCACTGCCAAGACAGCTGCAACAATCAGGAGCTGGTCCCGCTGGATGGCCCACAGCGCAAGAATAGGCTTGGGCGACAAGGCATGCCACAGCGCAAAGACGACAGCCACCGCCAACACCGGCCTGGGCAGGTAGTGCAAGACCGGAAGCGCCCAGATCAACGCCGCCCCCATGGCGAACAGCGCCACAATTCCCGCCCAGCGGCTTTGCGCCCCGGCGCCCGCGTTGGCTGCCGTGGCCGAAAATCCAGCGCCCACGGCCATGCCCTGGAACAGCCCGGACCCGAGGTTGCAAAGCCCCAGTACCGCCAGCTCGCGGTTGGGGTTGAGCCGGTCGCCCACCTGCAAAGCGGCGTTGCGCATGCTGCCCCAGGACTCGGCAAACACCAGCATCACCAGCCCGAAAGACACCTCAAACACCCGCAGCCACTGGTCTAGGCTCAGGTCGGGCAAGGCCAGTTGCAGGGCGGGGCGCTCGAAGGTGCCTATTTCATGCACCCCCCATGCCTGCAAAGGCAGGGTTCTCGCTGCCACCAACGCAAGCACCATGGTGATCAAGGAGGCGGGCAGGTGCGGCCACCTTTTCAGAAGCAACATGCAGATGGATGCACCCGCTGCCACGGCCATGGTCGGCCCATGCCAAGTGTCGATGTGCGTCAGTGCAAACCAGAGAAGGTGCGCCGGATCACGGCTGCCGTCGGGCGTCAGCTCTATGCCCAGAGCGTCAGGCAGCTGCTTGATCACAATGGTGAGTGCCAGCGCAAACGCGAACCCGCGAAGCACCGGCCGGGACACAAAAGAAGACAGTTGGCCTTGTCGCATTGCCGCCAGCAAGACCAACATGACCCCGCTGGCTACCACCATTGCCACGAGAACCTGGCTGTAGCCCAGGTTGCCGCCAGCAGCACCCATAGGCACCACCAAAGAAATCGCCGCAGCTGCGCACAGGGAGGCGGTCGACGAGGTGGGCGCCACGATGGCAAAGCGACTGCCACCGAACAAGCCATACAGCGCCAAGCCAACAAGTGTTCCGGTTAATGCGCTGGCCACCGGCATATGGGCCAAGCCCGCGTACGCCACCGCTTCGGGCAACAAGATGCCGGCAATGCAAAGCCCTGCCACCAAGTTACGCATGCAGCGCCCCTTGATCGAGCGCTGTCGAAAATGCAGTCCAGTCGGCCGTGAGCTGCGCGGTGAGCCGCACGGACTGTTGCAGCAGGTGCTTTTTCCAAAGGGCGTCCTGCCCGAAGGCGGTGAGTGCATCGTGATTGGCCGCCCCGGAGCACCCGCCGCCCCGCAGATGGGCCCAGGCCACCACACGGCCCATGGTGCTCACAAGGTCCAAGCGATCTGCCGCGCTTTGGTGCGCGCTGCTGCTGAGGCTGATGCGGTCTTCGCTGGGGAGCAGGCCCCGCAACACATAGGCGGCCCCGTTCATCTCCACCGGCTGCAAAAATGCCATTGATATGGCTTGCAAACGCCGCTGCAAATCCACAATCCGGTGGGCTTGTGATGGCCATGCGGGTTGGGCGTTGGCCAGGTGTGTTTCCAGCGAGGGGGGAACGGATAGTTTCAGGTCCAACAGGTAGTTGCCATCGGGCGATCCCTTGCCCCGGACCAGAATGATGTAGCGCTCTAGGCCCAGGCTGCCAGTGCCTGCCAGGCGATGCGCAACATCCAGCACCTCGTAAAACGCGGGGTCTGCCATGGCGGACGGAAGCTTGTGCAGGCAAGCCGCAACCGCGTCTTTTTGCGCGGGTGTCGCGCGCGTGGCGCGCTTCCCATCGGTGAGGAGCACTCTTTTCTTGCCCTTCACCTCGGTATATTTTTCGAGGAGATCTTTGCGCTCGCGCTTGCGCGCGCCATCCAGCAGCCCCCG
>RFQA01000075.1 GCA_009925925.1 Betaproteobacteria bacterium | reverse complement strand
TGGGCCGCATGGCGCCCACCTTGCAGAACGCCTGTTACTTCAAGAATTTTGATTCCGCCCACGCGGGGACCCACCCGTCGCTGGAAGCGATTCTGTATTCCACGCCCATCACGCCGCTCACGCTGGGCGATGCAGGCCGCCGCACCATTCCCTGGACGGTGGCGCAAGTGGCCAAGGAAGCGGGTTACCAGACCCTGTTTGTCACCTCAGCCCGCTCCGGCTGGCGCGACTTGAACCGCGTTCTCAAGGTGCAGGGCTTTGACGAAGTGGTCGACGCCAACAACCTCAAGGAAGCCTACCCGGAAGCCGTGTTGGGCATCTGGGGCGTGTGGGACGACTACGTCTTCAAGTACCTGAGCAAACGCATGGCTGCGCAGCCCAAGGACAAGCCCATTTTTGTGTTTGTGCTCACCAGCACCAACCACCCGCCTTACGACCTGCCCGCCGACTACCAACGCGTGCCGCGCGACATGGCGCAGTGGAAGGGTGAAACCAGCTCTGAGACACTGATTCCCAACCTCGACACGTACCACTACGCCACTGACTTGCTGGGCGGCTTTGTGCAAGACGTGCAAAAGGGTCCGCTCAAAGACAACACCATCATTGCCGGTACCGGGGACCACAATGTCCGCTCCTTCGGGGTGTATGCCGATGCCAGCCGGCGCTACCTGGTGCGCCAGGTACCGTTTGTGATTTGGGGTAGCAAGCTCCAATGCGGCAACCAGCTGGAACAACCGGCCAGCCACCGTGACATGTTCAACACCCTGTTCCCGCTGGCGGGCATTCAGGGGAACTACATCAACGCAGGGCGCAATTTGCTCAAATACCTGCCCGCGCAACCTGACGCCTTGAACGCGCCACGGGCTGTGTTTTTCACCGGCGAAGCGCGCAATGCGCAGGGCATGTGGCAGCTGGGCAACCCCAAGTCTTTTGTGTGCACTTCGTCCAAGCCTTCCCAGCAATGCGAGTTCAATGCCTTGGACGATCAGCAGGAACGTGCCCGGTACGCACTCCTCGATTGGAACGTGCGCGTCTCGCTTCATAAATAATCGGGGTCTATGACCGACAAACTCAACGATCTCTTTTCCAGCAACCGCGCATGGGCCGCGGAGATGGAGCGCACCCGTCCGGGCTTTTTCACCGGGCTGGCCAACCAGCAAAAACCCAAGTACATGTGGATCGGCTGCTCCGACAGCCGCGTGCCCGCCAACGAAATCATCGGCCTGGCACCGGGCGAAATTTTTGTGCACCGTAACGTGGCCAACGTGGTGGTGCATTCGGATCTGAATGCGCTGTCCACCATTCAGTTCGCGGTAGAGCGGCTCAAGGTCAGGCACGTGATGGTCGTGGGCCACTACGGCTGTTCGGGCGTACAGGCCGCGCTGGAAGGCGCGCGCATCGGATTGGCCGACAACTGGTTGCGCCATATCCAGGACGTGCGGGACCGCCACCGCGATATCCTGGACGCGATCCCCGACCACGGCAAGGCCGCCGCCTTGTGCGAGCTCAATGTGATCGAACAGGTGATCAACGTCGCGCAAAGCA
This sequence comes from Betaproteobacteria bacterium, assembly GCA_009925925.1. Taxonomy (GTDB): domain Bacteria; phylum Pseudomonadota; class Gammaproteobacteria; order Burkholderiales; family Burkholderiaceae_C; genus Allorhodoferax. The sequence continues at coordinate 14,444 of RFQA01000075.1, read as the reverse complement.
CCGTGCTGCAAGACGCTTGGGCTGCAGGGCAAGACGTGACGCTGCATGGCTGGGCCTACGGCGTGCACGATGGCTTGGTGCAAGACCTGCACATGACGGTGGGCCGCGAGGACAACCTTGATGCGCTGTACCGGGAAGCGATCTCCGGTGTGCGGCTCATGCCCCGCCACCCCCGTTAAACATAAAATCGGCCTGTGGCGCCCATGGAATATGCGCGAGCAGCTATCAAAAATATAGTGAATCTCGCGCATGTTTCCTACCCGGCTTGATTCCTCGGTTGCCTACGACATCGCGCGGGCGCTGCTCGACGGCTTTAACCGCCACTACCAACTCTTCCGTACCGAGAGTGCGCGGGCCAAGCACCGGTTTGAAACCCGCGACTGGCATGGCCAGCAACGCGCCCAGCGCGAGCGCATCGAGTTTTACGGCTTGCGGGTGCAAGAGTGCTCGCGCCGGCTGGAGCGCGAGTTCAAGGCCGGCGAGCAGGGCGCCGAGGTATGGCAGCAGATCAAGCTCCACTACATCGGCTTGTTGGTGAATCACCATCAGCCGGAACTGGCCGAGACCTTCTTCAATTCGGTAACCACCAAAATTCTGCACCGTAGCTACTTTGGAGCGCGATGCCCGCAACGTGCTGGCCGTCATGACCCGGCAGTTGGGTGAGGCCAAGTTGCTCGCTAACTTTCAGGTGCAGGTGCTCTCCAGCCTGTTCTTCCGGAATAAGGGTTGCTACATCATCGGCAAGCTGATCAACGGCTATACCGAAGCCGGTTTTGCCCTGCCGGTGCTGCACAGCAAAGACGGTCAGCTGCGCATCGATGCGGCGCTGTTCGGGGAGGATGACTTGCTGCGCCTCTTCAGTTTTGCGCGGGCCTACTTCATGGTGGACATGGAGATCCCCAGCGCCTATGTTCAGTTTCTGCGCAGCATGATGCCGCGCAAACCGCGCAACGAAATCTACAACGCACTGGGGCTGGCCAAGCAGGGCAAGACGCTGTTCTACCGCGACTTTCTGCACCACCTGCAGCACAGTACCGACAAGTTCCGCATTGCAGCCGGTATCAAGGGCATGGTGATGCTGGTGTTTGACCTGCCCAGCTATCCCTATGTGTTCAAGGTCATCAAAGACTACTTTCCGCACCAGAAGGAAACGACCCGCGAGAAGGTGAGGGCCAAGTACCAGCTGGTCAAGCAGCACGACCGGGTGGGCCGCATGGCCGACACGCTGGACTATGGCGATGTAGCCTTTCCGCGTGCGCGTTTCAGCGACGAGCTGATCGCCGAGCTGCAGCAGTTTGCGCCTAGCCAACTAGAGATCAGCGACCGCGATGGCGATGGCCGCACCGAGGTCATCCTCAAGCATGTCTACATCGAGCGCCGCATGATCCCGCTCAATATGTACCTGCAAGAAGCGTTTGATGCCGGCGGTGCCGACCGCAGCAACCAAAGCCCCGCGGCCTTGCGGGCCCGCCACCAGATTGAGCGCTCGGTGATTGATTACGGATATGCCATCAAGGACATGGTGGCCGCCAACATCTTCCCCGGCGACATGCTCTGGAAAAACTTCGGCATCACCCGCAACAACAAGGTCGTGTTCTACGACTACGACGAAATCGAATACCTCACCGATTGCAACTTCCGCAAAGTGCCCGAGCCACGCAACGAGGAAGAAGAAATGTCCGGCGAGATCTGGTACGCCGTCGGCCCGCGCGATGTGTTTCCCGAAACTTTCGCGCCGTTTTTGCTGGGCAACCCGCTGGTGCGCGACGTGTTCATGCAATACCACGCCAATCTGCTGGACCCCGCCTTTTGGCAGACGCAAAAGGAGCGGATTGCGGCGGGGTATGTGCATGATGTGTACCCGTATGAGAAGGACAAGCGGTTCGTACGAGCTTAAGTTGGTTAGCTAAAATAGCTAACTCCATCTGAATGAGGTATCCCATGCAAGTCACCGCCACAGAAGCCAAAAACCGCTTTGGTTACGTTTGCGCGCAAGCAAAAGCGGAGCCCGTTTTCATTGAGAAGGACGGGCGAATCGATAGTGTGATCTTGTCGTTGCAAGACTTCGAGGCGCTGAAAGCGGCCAGCCAACCCAAGATCGTGGCAGAACGCCAAAAGGCGTTCAACCAAACCCACAAAGCATGGATAGACGAGCAAAACGCGCGCTTTGAAAAGAACGGCCTGTGGTGTGACGATTTGCGCGTTTGGTAATGCAGTACGACGTCTACCCCAACCCGAGCCCGCGCATGCGGGATGTGTACCCATACGTGCTGGACGTGCAAAGCGATCTGCTTAAAGCACTGGCCACGCGCATGGTGGTGCCGCTGGCGTTGACCTCATTGCCCGCCTCCAGCCTGCCGCGACGCCTGTGTCCCTTAGTGCAGGTCAAAGGCCAGAGCCTGATGCTGGTTCCGTTTGAAGCGGCACCGCTGGACAAACGGCATCTCAAATCCAAAGTGACGACCTTGCGTGAACGCGCGGATGACATCTTCGCGGCGATGGATGCGGTGTTGAGTGGGGTGTAGTTCTGCGGCACGCGCTGCATACTAGACCCACGCGTCCTGATAGCGCCAAGCTGCTGTGGGACGCGTAACTGGTAGCCCTAAAAACAGCGCGTTTTAGCCAAATCAATCATCAACGTGCCACGCAGGGTGGCCTTCGGTAAGTTGTTAATCAATGGCCATTCCAGTGTGTTAGCTTTATAGGCCAACTAGTTCGGAGTAGTCTGTTTTGCAGCGGAAGCGGACTGTGGCGAGAAGGCACTGAGTGAATCAGATGGGCTGTCAGGAGTCAGTCGAAGGATTCAATCCATGGTCCGGTCAGGTTCCGTTTTGCGGTCCTTCTCTCAGTCAGGCATGTCGCGCTTGCCCTCGTTTTTGACCGGTAGCCATTCAGATGACTGTTTCGATCCGCGAGCAATTGCGTAAAGATCACTGGAATATCATGTGCAGATATGCTCGTCAGTGAACCCATTTTCAGCGCGACTACCCGTATGTGCCCATGAAAATCTTGAAAAGAGATTTGCTTAGCTGCTTGCTGCTCCTTTCGGTCGTACCTATTAGCTGGGCCGCTGGCTTGACTAGCTATGCATTTGTCGCGCCGACGCAAGCTGCCGCACTGGGACAACAAGGCCGCAGCGAGCAGGCCGGCGTCGTACTCCGAGCAGCTGCGAAGGCGCTTGATCGCGCGCCCCATGCCATGGCAAAAATTCACGTTGAGGGCTCGCTGCCAGGTCAAGGGATACGCGATGAAAGTGTGGAAGCCCTGCGAGACTTCACCGCTGCCCGTGATCTGGCTCTCGCAGGACGCTTAAGCGGGGAGTCGCGATTTGCAGATGCTGCTGCAAAACTGCTGGGGTCGTGGGCGGCTGTGTATTCGCCCAACCTAAATCCAATCGATGAAACAGAGTTCGATTCATTTTTTATCGCCTGGGATTTATTACCCGAAAATGCTAGACAGTCATCGAAGGCTAAAATGGAAAAGCTCATACGAGCCTTCGCAACGGGCTATTTGCAAACGCCTCCCCAACGCACGACAGCTGTAAACAACTGGAACAGCCATCGGGTGAAACTTGCAACACTGGCGGCTTTTGCCACCGGAGATGAGCACCTGATAACGCAGGCACATGAGCGTTTCAAAGAACAGCTTCGCAACAATATTGACAGTGGAGGTAGAACATATGACTTTACGCAGCGAGATGCACTGCATTACGTTGTATACAGCCTCGAACCTCTGCTCATGGCGGCTTTAGCGGCCCAACAGCACGGGCATGATTGGTGGAATGATGAGGGCAGCAGGCTCTCATTGGCATTGAATTGGCTGCGCCCATATGCCAGCGGCGAGAAGACACACATCGAGTTCGCTAAAACTACCGTCAAATGGGATCATGTTCGTCGCGATGCAGGATTAAAAGGCTTTGACGGAATGTTTGATCGAAAGAAAGCGCGCTTGGCCTATGTTCTGGCGGCCCGCTTTGACAGGCAATACGGAAACCTAGCGAATAGTCTGCGCGACGCTCCTTGGCAGGATGCGTGGCTTTCACTGATCGCCCCACTGTCGAGCCAATAAAACATCTATGACAAATTGGGAACATGGACTATGTCGCGGTAAGCCGAGTTGCTTCACTTACTTCCACGATCATTCGTTCCAAGACGGCTTCGGCTTGACACTCAATGACTCCTGTCGCGGCAAACCTGCCTCACAACCGAGCGGGCAATATGACCGCTTTGTGCCTAAATCCGACCCCATCCTCGATCGCGTACACTCCGCCCTGCCCGGGGTGCGCAGTGGTTGCGCTGAGATGGATACCAAACCCGTGAACTTGATCTGGTTCATACCAGCGTAAGAAGTGCAGAGCAGTGCCCCCGGCCGTGTGCCGTTCGGGCGTTCGCTCATTCCAAGTTTTCGGGGGCGTGTTTTTCTCTTTCTTCGGGTGTTAACCCGGAGATTTCCCAGTGAACGCACCCGACAAACTCGCCCAGTTCATCCGCCTCACGCGCGAGCCGCTTCCCGCTTCCACCAAACGTTATCTGCAAGGCAGCCGGCCTGACATTCAGGTGCCGCTGCGCGAAATCATGCAGAGCAACGGCGAGGCCATCACGGTGTACGACACCTCCGGCCCCTACACCGACCCGCGTGCCCACATCGACGTGCGCTCGGGCTTGCCACTGGTGCGCGAGCAGTGGATTGCCGGTCGTGGCGACACCGAGTTGTACGAAGGCCGCAAGCCCTTTGCGCTGGACGATGGCCTCAAGAACGGCGAGACCGATGCCCTGGCCGCGCTGCGCGCCCAAGCCGCCGGCCTGCAGCGCCAACCCCGCCGGGCCAAGAGTGGCGCCAACGTCACGCAAATGCATTACGCGCGCAAAGGCATCGTCACCCCGGAGATGGAATACGTTGCCTTGCGCGAGAACCAGAACCTGGAGTGGCAGGCCCAATACCTCAGCAACGCCGACCGCGAGAAGCGCCTTGCTGGCAACAGCTTCGGCGCGAGCATCCCCAAGGTGGTGACGCCCGAGTTTGTGCGTGATGAAGTGGCCCGCGGCCGCGCCATCATCCCCGCCAACATCAACCACACCGAGCTGGAGCCTATGGCCATAGGCCGCAACTTCTTGGTGAAGATCAACGCCAACATCGGTAACTCGGCGGTGACTTCCAGCATCGAGGAAGAAGTGGAAAAGCTAGTCTGGTCCATCCGCTGGGGTGCCGACACGGTGATGGATTTGTCCACCGGCAAAAACATTCACACCACGCGCGACTGGATCGTACGTAACAGCCCGGTGCCGATCGGCACGGTGCCCATTTACCAAGCACTGGAAAAGGTGGGCGGCATTGCCGAAGACCTGACCTGGGAGATCTTCCGGGACACACTCATCGAACAAGCCGAGCAGGGCGTGGACTATTTCACGGTGCATGCCGGTGTGCGCTTGCCCTTCATCCACCTCACCGCCAACCGGGTGACGGGCATCGTCTCGCGCGGCGGCTCCATCATGGCCAAGTGGTGCATCGCGCACCACAAAGAAAACTTCTTGTACACGCACTTCGACGAGATGACGGAGATCATGCGCGCTTACGACGTGAGCTATTCGCTGGGCGATGGCTTGCGCCCCGGCAGTGGTGCGGATGCCAACGACGAGGCGCAGTTTGCTGAATTGCACACCCTGGGTGAGCTCACGCACAAGGCCTGGCAGCAGGATGTGCAGGTGATGATCGAAGGCCCCGGCCACGTACCCATGCACATGGTGCAGGCCAACATGACCGAGCAGCTCAAGCACTGCGGCGAAGCCCCGTTCTACACCCTCGGGCCGCTAACGACTGACATTGCGCCTGGCTACGACCACATCACCAGCGGCATTGGCGCGGCCATGATTGGCTGGTTCGGCACCGCCATGCTGTGCTACGTCACGCCGAAGGAACACCTGGGTTTGCCCGACCGCGAGGACGTGAAGACCGGCATCATCACCTACAAGATTGCCGCCCACGTGGCCGATGTGGCCAAGGGTCATCCGGGTGTGCGGGCGCGGGACGATGCACTGTCTAAAGCGCGCTTCGAGTTCCGCTGGATTGACCAGTTCAACCTCTCGCTGGACCCTGACACCGCCAAGCAATTCCACGACGAAACCCTGCCGGCCGAAGGCGCCAAGGTGGCGCATTTCTGCTCCATGTGCGGCCCCAAGTTTTGCAGCATGAAGATCACCCAGGAGGTGCGCGACTACGCCAAAAACCTGGGCGTGAGCGAAGAGCAGGCGTTGCAGTCGGGCATGGACGTGATGTCGGGCGAGTTCAAAAAGGTGGGCGGGGAAATTTACATCCCCATCAACCCGGTGAAGGCCGCGACCGACGACACCAAGGCCTGACCATGGCGCTGCGCATAGGCATTGTCGGCGCGGGGGTACTCGGACGGCTGCTGGCGTTCACGCTCAGCCGCGAGGGCCACGACGTACAGGTGTTTGACCCGGCGTCAGGCCCCGGCCCGCGCGCGGACTCCGGCTCACAAGCTGCGGGTTGGACGGCGGCAGGCATGTTGAGCCCCGTGGCCGAACTGGAGCGCGCGGGCGCTGAGGTGTTTGCGCTGGGCGTGCGCTCCTGCCAGCTTTGGCCGCAGATCGTGCGGGCGCTCTCCGACCCAGTGGCCCTGCACATGCACGGCAGCTTGCTGCTGGCCCACCGCAGCGATGCGGGCGCGGCCCAGCGCGTGGTTGGTTTGTTGCAAGCCAAGGCGGATGCGCCATTTCAACCGCAGCCCTTGACGCTCGATGCGTTGCGTGCACTGGAGCCCTCCATCCGAGGCCCCGCGTTAGCTTGGTTGCTGCCTAGTGAGGGGCAGATACACCCCGTGCAGGCCCTGCAGTCGTTGGCCGCCCAAGCCACGGTGCAAGGTGTGCAATGGCACTGGGGTAGCACTGTCACGACCTTGGACGCAGGTGTCATCCATGCCGGTGAAATACTACATCGCTTCGACCATGTGTTCGACGTGCGCGGCGTAGGCGCCAAGCCCGCATTGCCGGTGCGTGGCGTACGTGGAGAGGTGTTCTGGCTGCACGCACCCGGCGTGTCGCTGCAGCGCCCGGTGCGCCTGCTGCACCCGCGCCACTCGATCTACATGGTGCCGCGGCCCGGCGATGTGATTGTGGTGGGCGCCAGCGAAGTCGAAAGCGAAGACCGCTCGCCCGTGTCCCTGCGCAGCACGCTGGAGCTGTTGAGCGCAGCACACAGCGTGATGCCGGCACTCGCCGAAGCGCGCGTGGTGCACACCGAGACCAACCTGCGCCCCGCGTTGCCCGACAACCTGCCGACCATTCGCCACAGCGCAGGCAAAACAGAAATCAACGGCCTCTTCCGCCACGGCTGGCTCATCGCCCCGGCGCTGGTGGAGCAGGCATTGCAAGAGCTCAAGCTATGACCCTTACCGACAGCCTAACGACCACAGAGCCGACGACCATCACCGTCACGGTGAATGGCAGCCCCGAAACCACGAGCGCCCCAACCCTGCAAGCCTGGGTAGAGGCGCGCGGTGTATTGCCTGCTGCACTGGCTACAGCCGTTAACGGAAATTTTGTGCCCCGCAGTTTGCGCGCCCAGCAGCCATTGGCCGAGGGCGACACCATCCTGACCTTTCAACCCATCGAAGGCGGTTGACCCATGACTGCACACATGAATGACGAAGTGGCAGAGCAAAGCACTGCCGAGCAAAAGGTGGATGGGCCCGTTCGCTCGTCCGCCACACCAAGAGACAGAGAGCCTGAGCGTTTTGCGCAGGTCAAGGAGGAGCCCGCGCAGCGGGCGGGGGACACGGAGCAAAGCGCTCAGGCTCTCTGGCGCTCCACCAAAACTAGCGAATGGCACATCGGCGGCCGCACATTGACTAGCCGCTTTTTCCTGGGCACCGCCGCCTACCCCTCGCCCCAGGTTCTGCAAGACGCCATTCAAGCCTCCGGCGCCCAAGTCGTCACCATGGGCCTGCGCCGCCAACTCGCCCACGGAGCCGAGGCGGGCGACTTCTTCGCCCTCATCCAAGCCACGGGTGCCCACCTGCTGCCCAACACCGCCGGCTGCCACACCGCCCGCGAAGCCATCACCCTGGCCCACATGGCCCGCGAACTGTTTGACACGACGTGGATCAAGCTCGAAGTCGTGGGCGATGCCCACACTTTGCAGCCCGACCCCTTCGAACTGCTGACCGCCGCCACGCAACTGGTGAAAGACGGCTTCGAAGTCTTTCCGTATTGCATGGACGACCTGGTGAGCTGCCAGCGCCTGCTGGACGCCGGCTGCAACATCCTCATGCCCTGGGGCGCGCCCATAGGCTCCGGCCAGGGGCTGGTCAACCCCGGCGCGCTGCGCACCCTGCGGGCCCGCCTGCCGGGTGTGCCACTCATCGTCGATGCCGGCATCGGCTCACCGGCCGACGCCGTACAGGCCATGGAGCTGGGGCTGGACGCGGTGCTGCTCAACAGCGCGGTGGCCCATGCCGTAGACCCGGTGCGCATGGCCCGCGCGTTCAAGCTCGGCATAGCATCCGGCCGCTTGGCGTATGAGGCCGGCCTCATGCCCCGCCAGGACATGGCAGTGGCGTCTACGCCGGTCGCAGGTCACCCCATTCTGTTATGAAATTGCTATGAAAAAAGAAGCTGCTCACGCAATGCCTATGAGGGCTAGAAGCACTTTTGGTAATGAATTCGCCCGCGCGCCTGCCGGCCAACGCCCGGTGGTCTGGAGCATCGGCGGCTCCGACTCTGGCGGCGGTGCCGGCTTGCAGGCGGACCTGAAAGCCTTGCAGGCATTCGGGGTGCACGCCTGTACGGTCGTGGCCGCAGTCACCGCGCAAAGCTCCGTGGAGGTGACGCGTGTAGCGCCCGTCAGCGCCGATCTGCTGGAAGCGCAGTTGGCCGCACTCGCCCAAGATATGCAGCCGCAAACCATCAAGACCGGCTTGCTCGGGAGTGTGGACAACCTGCGCGTGGTCTGCCGCTGGGTGGATACATTGCGTGTACAAGGTCACCCGGTAGCGCTGGTGGTAGACCCGGTGCTGGGTTCTACCACGGGCACCGCTTTTGTGGACGATGCCCTGTCGGACGCCTATTGCCGCCAGCTCCTGCCCCGAGCCACATTGATCACGCCCAACCGCAGAGAGGCATTGCGCCTCTTGCAAGCCGAGCATGCAGGTCACCCTCTGCATGCCGCCCCGGCCCCCGAATTGGCGCAAGCGCTGCAAGCCCGTTGGCGCCTGGGTACCCGTGAACGCGCACCTGCCGACGAGCAGGGCGTGTATGACTGCTTTGCGGTAACCATCACCGGCGGTGATGACGCGCATGCGCAAGGGTTGGCTAGTGATTGGTTGCAAAGCGCGCAGGCTGCAGGCTGGTTGAGCCTCCCGCGGTGTGGACACCGCGCACCACCATGGCACGGGTTGCACCTTCGCCTCCACGGCTGCGGCGGCGCTGGCCAGCGGCTACTGTGTGGCGGATGCGGTGGTGCTGGCCAAAATGGCTACGACCCATGCGCTGCGCCATGCCTATGCCGCAGGGCAGGGCGCCGGCCCGGTGCAGGCACTGCCCGACTTTGCGCAGCACGTGGGCAATCTGCCTTGGCTACAAAAAACGCCAGCAAGGCACACTTCTTTTCCCGATCTCACCCACCCGGCTTTGGGCGTCTATGCGGTGGTGGACAGCGCCGCTTGGGTGCGTCGCGTGCTGGCGGCAGGCATCCGCACGGTGCAGCTGCGCATTAAAGACCCGGACGAGCCTACGCTGTCTGCCCAGATCGCAGAGAGCATTCAAACGGCCAAGGACTTTCCGGATGCGCAACTCTTCATCAACGACCACTGGCAACTGGCCCTGCAGCACGGTGCTTATGGCGTGCACTTGGGGCAGGAAGATCTGGACACTGTGGACTTGGACGCGTTGCGCCAGGCCGGCGTGCGCCTCGGCCTCAGCACCCACAGTTATTGGGAGGTCGCCCGCGCGTGGGCGCTGCGGCCCAGCTATATCGCCTGCGGTCCCATCTTCGCCACGCAAAGCAAAGACATGCCTTGGATACCCCAAGGCTTGGACAACCTGCGCTACTGGGCGGGTGTGTTACCGGTACCGGTGGTGGGCATTGCGGGCATAGGTCCCAGCAATGTGGCAGATGTGGCCGCGACAGGCGCGGCCAGTGCGGCGGTGATTTCCGCGATTACCAGCTCCGCAGATCCCGAGGCGGCCTGCGCGGCCTTGATGGCCGGCTTTGCGGCCGGTGCGGCTAAGGCAGGCTAAGTGCCAAGTAGCTCTTGTCTGCGCCGTGCTGCACCAGCACAGCGACGGACTTGCCCGCTTTGGCCAGCAGCTGGCGGGCTTGCTCTACGGAGGTGAGCGGGGTCTGGTTGATGGCCAGCAGGATGTCGCCGGGTTCGATGCCGGCTTTGGTGGAAGGGCCTTCTGCCACAGCATCCACCAGCAGGCCGGTTTTGGTGTCCGCAGCGCGCTGCTCCAGCGGCAACAGGTTGCGAACCGCAATGCCCAGAGGCGCGAGGATGGGCGTGTCTGGCACGCCACTGGTCTTGGCGCTTGTTGGCGTTGCGGGAGCCTCCAGCGTGGCCATAGTGTTTTGCGCCTTGCCGTTGCGCAGGTAGTCCACCCGGATCTTCTGCCCCGGCACGGCCATGGCGATCCACAAGGGCAGATCGCTGGAGGTTTCAATGGCATGGCCGTCGATGCCCACGATCACGTCGCCGAATTGCAGGCCCGCTTTGGCGGCGGCACTGCCGGCATGCACTTCAGACAGCAGTGCGCCCGCCGGCTTGGACAGGTGCAATGCGGTGGCCAAGGCTTGCGTCACCTCTTGCGCCGACACGCCCAGCACGCCATGCGCGGCATGGCCGGTCGCCACAATCTGGCGTGCTACGGATTGGGCCAGGTCGATGGGGATGGCAAAGCTCAGACCCTGGTAGCCGCCGCTGCGGGTAAAGATTTGGGAGTTGATGCCCACTACTTCCCCACGGGCGTTGAACAGGGGCCCGCCCGAGTTGCCGGGGTTGATGGCGGCATCGGTCTGGATGAAGGGCACGGTGTAGTCGTCTGGCAAAGTGCGCGCCTTGGCGCTGACCACGCCGGTGGTGACCGTGTTGTCCAGCCCGAAGGGCGAGCCGATGGCCAGCACCCATTCCCCTACGTTCAGCTCCGTGGGTGAGCCGATGGTGACTGTCGGCAGGTTCTGGGCTTCTATCTTCAGTACCGCCATGTCGGTCTTGGTGTCCACGCCCAGAATGCGGGCGGGGAACTCACGGCGGTCGGTCAGTTTCACGGTGACTTCGCTGGCGTGCGCCACCACGTGGGCATTGGTCAGCACCAGGCCGTCGCCACTCACGATAAAGCCGGAGCCCAGACCGCGCACCGGCACCGTCATGCTGGCACCTGTGGCGCCAAATTGCTCCTGGAATTTCCGCAGAAAGGATTGCATGGCGTCACTGTCGTCCGCTTCCGGGCCGCTGCCCTTGGGCGCGTCTTTGCCTCCGGCGGACACCAGGCGGGTACCGGTAACACTGATGTTGACCACTGCGGGGCCGTAGCGTTTCACGATTTGCGTGAAGTCCGGCGTCACGATCTGGCGGATAGCCTGTGCGCTCGTTGTGGAGGTTGAAGGTGCTTCCTGCGCGAAGGCAGAGAGTGGCGCAGCGAGCACGAGCATGGCAGCAAGGCCGGCAAGCGCAGTCGCGCGGAGGGGGAGTCGCACAGGGGTAGTTAGGGTCAGCATGTCTGCATGGTGCCATGCGGGGGTGAAGTGCTTGCAATCTTGGGTGAAGCACGGGTAAAGATGCAACCGGGCATCTTCTGGCAGAATTGACGTTTACGTAAACGTCAATTCAATTCAGACGTCCTGCCACCCCACTGAACCCGAGGAAGACCATGCCAGAAACCGTTGTGATCGTCAGCGCCGCCCGCACCCCCATGGGTGGCTTTCAGGGCGACTTCGCTTCTCTTGCCGCCCACGACTTGGGCGGTGCCGCCATCCACGCCGCTGTGGAGCGCGCCGGCATCAGCCCGGAGCGGGTGACCGAAGTCATCTTCGGCAACTGCCTGATGGCCGGTCAGGGCCAGGCGCCAGCGCGCCAGGCAGCCTTCAAGGGCGGCTTGCCCAAGAGCGCCGGTGCGGTCACCCTGAGCAAGATGTGCGGTTCGGGCATGCGCGCGGCCATGTTCGCGCACGACATGCTGCTGGCCGGCAGCCACGATGTGCTGGTGGCCGGTGGCATGGAGAGCATGACCAACGCGCCCCACCTCTTGCTAAAAGGCCGCAGTGGCATCCGCATCGGCCATGACCGCGTGATGGACCACATGATGCTCGACGGCTTGGAAGACGCTTACGAGGCCGGTCGCTCCATGGGTACCTTCGGGGAAGACTGTGCTGCCAAGTACAGCTTCACCCGTGAGCAACAAGACAGTTTTGCCACAGCCAGCGTGCAGCGTGCGCAAGCAGCTATCAAATCAGGAGCGTTTGAGGCGGAAATCACCCCCGTCACCGTCAAAACCCGTGCCGGCGACGTGTTAGTGAGCATCGATGAAGGCCCAGGCAAGATCAAGCTGGACAAGATCCCCACCCTCAAAGCTGCGTTCAAAAAAGACGGCACCATCACCGCCGCCAGTAGCAGCTCTATCAACGACGGCGCAGCCGCCATGGTGCTGATGCGCGAAGGCACCGCCAAAGACCTCGGTTGCAAGCCGCTGGCCAAAATCGTGGCCCACGCCACCCACGCCCAAGAGCCCAACTGGTTCGCCACCGCGCCGGTGGGTGCCACCCAAAAGGTGCTGGCCAAGGCCGGCTGGAAAGTGGAAGACGTGGACCTGTGGGAAATCAACGAGGCGTTTGCCGTGGTGCCCATGGCGCTAATGGCTGAGCTGAACATTCCGCACGACAAGGTGAACGTCAACGGCGGCGCCTGCGCGTTGGGCCACCCGATAGGCGCGTCCGGTGCGCGCATCATGGTCACACTGATTCACGCCTTGAAAGCCCGTGGACTCAAGAAGGGCGTGGCGACCTTGTGCATTGGTGGCGGTGAGGCGACGGCCCTTGCACTGGAGTTGCTATAAGTTTAGGAGCTGCTCGCGCTTATAGGATGGGCGCTAGAGTGTCAAATGACCATGCGGGGATGCAGAGTGTCGGGGGCCGATTTCTGCGCGTTTGGCAGTATGAGGCCCCCGGCACTCTGCATTCCTGCATAGCGAGAGCCACAAACTTGGAGTGAGCATGACTATTTTTGTAATCGGCGCATCCCGCGGTATCGGCTTGGAGCTGGTGCAACAGTACCTGGACGCAGGCGACCGCGTGATCGCCACCGCGCGGGACGAGGCGGGCCTGACCCGTTTGCGTGACTTGGGTGCCCAGGCCATGAAGCTGGACGTGGCCAACCCCGCCAGCATCAGCGGCCTGAGCTGGCAGCTCGATGGCGAAAAGCTTGACGTGGCCTATTACGTGGCAGGGGTGTTCTCGGAAGACGATGCCAAGTCTCCACCGACGGTGCAGGCCTTTGACGCCATGATGCACACCAATGTGCTGGGCGCCATGCAGGCCCTGCCACAGGTGGCGCCGTGGGTGGAGGAGGCGCAGGGGCAGTTTGTGTTTCTGACCAGTGACTTCGCGCAGATCGGTGGTGTCGAGAGCAGCCGGGGCTGGGTGTACCACGTGAGCAAGGCGGCACTGAATATGGCGGTAGTGTCCGCGCAGCCGGATTACCCGAATGCCCAGTTCCTGCTCATCCATCCCGGTTGGGTGCGTACGGATATGGGCACGTCTGCCGCGCCCTTATCTCCCGAAGAGAGCGTGGCAGCCATACGTGCCACCGTGGCCGCGCGCAAGACAAGCGCCACAGGATTTGCCTGCAGCGATGTGCCCTACCTGCGCTGGGATGGTGTGCCGTTTTCCAGCTGGTAGAGCCCCCCTATTCAAAAACGATCCGAGAGAGACCAAGCCATGCTGCTGACCCAAGACCAGGAAATGATCCGTGACGCCGTGCGCGACTTTGCTCAAGCTGAGCTGTGGCCTAACGCTGCCAAATGGGACAAGGAACACACCTTTCCCAAAGCCGCGCACCAAGGCTTGGCCGCGCTGGGCGCCTATGGCATTTGCGTGCCTGAAGAATGGGGCGGTGCGGGGCTGGACTACGTGACCCTGGCGTTGGTGCTGGAAGAAATTGCCGCGGGTGATGGCGGCACCAGCACGGTGATCAGCGTCACCAACTGCCCGGTCAACGCCATCCTGATGAAGTTCGGCAACGCGCAGCAGAAAAAGCAGTGGCTGGAGCCCCTGGCCCAGGGCCAGATGCTGGGCGCCTTTTGCCTGACCGAGCCGCATATGGGCAGCGATGCCTCCAGCCTGCGCACCACGGCGCTCAGGCAGGGGCGGCCGGCATCGCGCAAAGCAGCGGCATGCCAGATGAGTTGCCGCGCCGCTTCCAGCTGGGTGGCGCAGTC
>RFQA01000074.1 GCA_009925925.1 Betaproteobacteria bacterium | reverse complement strand
ACGGGGCCATGGCCCCGTTTTTTTCGTCTGACTGTTGCTTTATCAATGCGCTCCAGCTGCTGCCTCGGAGGCACCTGCACCGCTACGGGCCGGACGTGACAGCCACACCAGAGGGATCAGCAACACGAAGATCACGGCCGATGCGTAAAACACGTCGTTTGCAGCCAGCGTGGCTGCTTGTTGATCAATCATGCGGTTGATCTGGCTGAAGGCTTGCTCTGCACTCAGGCCTGCAGCGTTCAGACCAGCCAGGGCACTGTTCGAGGCAGTGCTGCCCCGGTTGATCATCTCGGTGAGCTGGGCGTGGTGCAGGGCGGTACGGTCCTGCCACACGGTGACCGAGATCGAAGTACCGAAAGAACCGAACAACACCCGGCAGAAACTGCTTAGGCCTGAGGCGGACGCAATCTTGTCACCCGGCAATCCACCCAGAATGATGCTGGTGAGCGGAATGAAGAACAGCGCCAGCGCAATGCCCTGGATCAGCGTCGGAATCATCATGGTGTTGAAGTCCGACAGCGTGCTGAAGTGCGAGCGCATCCAGAGCACCAGCGCAAACACCAGAAAGGCCACGGTAGCCAGGCGGCGGGTATCGAACTTGGCGATGTTCTTGCCGATGATGGGCGACAAAATGATCGCAAACAAACCCACTGGTGCCATCAGCATGCCGGCCTGGGTAGCCGTATAGCCCATAAAGCTTTGCAGCCACAGCGGCAGCAACACGATATTGCCCATGAACAGCCCATAGGCAATCGACATGGCCACCGTACCGGTCAGGAAGTTGCGCACCTTGAAGAGTTTCAAGTCCACCACCGGGTGGTCATCGGTGAGTTCCCAGGCGATCAAAAAGGCAAACGCAATCACCGACACCACGGTCATGATGATGATTTCTTCGGAATGGAACCAGTCCAGTTCCTTGCCGCGGTCCAACATCAGCTGGATGGCCGTCACGCCGATGACCAGCAGGGCCAAACCGACCGTGTCGATCGGAAGCTTGCGGGTAGGTGTCTCGCGCTTGTGAAAGATGGTCCAGGTGATGAAGCCTGCGATGAAACCGATGGGCACATTGATGAAGAAGATCCATCCCCAATGCGCGTTGTCCGTGATCCAGCCGCCCAACAGCGGCCCCATCACAGGGGCTACGAGCGTGGTCATAGCCCATAGTGCCATGGCCAAGCCCGCGAGGGCCGGTGGGTAGCTGGAGAGCAGCAGGGTCTGCGCGAGCGGCATCATGGGGCCCGCCACAAAGCCCTGCAACGCGCGGGCACCGATCAGGAAGGGCATGTTAGGGGCAATGCCGCACAACCAGCTGGAGAGCACGAACAGCAGCACGCTGGTGACGAACAGCCGCACCTGGCCGAAGCGCTGGGACAACCAGCCGGTCAGGGGCAAGGCAATGGCGTTGGCCACACCGAAGCTGGTGATGACCCAGGTGCCCTGGTTAGAGCTGACACCGAGATCGCCGGCAATGGCGGGCAGAGACACGTTGGCAATCGACGAGTCCAGCACGTTCATGAACGTGGCGGCTGACAAGGCAATCGTGCCCCACAGACGCGCTGACCCCTGCAAGGGGGCCGGCGCAGCGTAGGCGGGAGCGCTCATAGGTTTTTAGACACCTGCGCCGGTTTTGGCAGCCGCGTGGGCATTGGTTTTGGCACCGCGGCCGAGGTTGGCCGCGATCACCTTGCGCACTTCGTCGCTGGCCTGCTGGTCGAGCACGGTGTACACATCGGTTTGGGTCGCAGAAGCCGTGCGGGGTGCATCAGCCAATGACTTGCCGCTTTGGTCTGTCACGTCCACTGTGGCTTCCATGGAGAGGCCCACGCGCAGCGGGTTCTGGGCCAGTTGCTCGGCGTCCAGCGCCACTCGCACCGGCACGCGCTGCACCACCTTGATCCAGTTGCCGGTGGCGTTTTGGGCGGGCAACAGGGAGAAGGCAGCACCGGTGCCGGCACCCAAGCCAGCCACCGTACCTTTGTATTCCATCTTCTTGCCGTACAGGTCCGCGGTGAGCTTGACCGGTTGGCCGATGCGGATGTTGCGCAACTGCACTTCCTTGAAGTTGGCATCCACCCAGAGTTGGTTGAGCGGGATGATGGCCATCAGCGGGGCACCAGCGGCGACGCGTTGACCCAGCTGTACCGTGCGCTTGGCTACGTAGCCGTCCACGGGCGCGGGCAGCTCAGCGCGGTGCAGCGCCAGAAAGGCCTCGCGCACTTTGGCAGATGCGGCAACCACGCTGGGGTGACCTTCCACATTGGTGCCTTCGGTCAGGGTCTGGTTGCTGGAGAGCTGCTCACGCGCAGCAGCCACACCCGCCTGTGCGGCAGACAGGGCATTCTGCGCGGTGGTGAGTTGTGACTTGGCGTGGTTGAGCTCTTCCTTGGACACGGCGCCATTGCCTGCCAGTGCCTGGCGGCGGTTCAGGTCGTCGGTGGCACGGGCGATGTCGGTTTGCGCACGGGCGATGTCGGACTCACGTAGCGTGACTTGGGCGGACAGCGTGCCGTTGTTGGCATACAAGGTGCGGACTTGGCGCACCGCTTGCGCCAGGTTGGCCTCGGCTTGATCGAGTGCAACTTTGGCATCGGCCGGGTCCAGCTTTACCAGCGCCTGGCCGGCTTTCACGTAATCGGTGTCGTCGGCGAGGATGGCGGTGACAGTTCCGCCCACTTGGGGGGTGATCTGGATCACGTTGCCCTGTACATAGGCGTTGTCGGTTTCTTCGGAGTGGCGCGCACCAAAATACTCAAACCCGCCATAGGCCAAGCCCAGCAGCACAACGATGGAGAGAACGGTCAGGGCTTTTTTGCGTGCGGGGTTTCCGGCTGGAGCAACGGTAGGGGCGACGGTGGGGGTGGAAGAAGTGCTCATGGTGTTTCTTTCAATCAGGTTCAGTGCGAGTTAGGTGAAGCTGTAGTCAGTGCTTAGCGGACTACGGTGTCGCTCGTCGGTGCGGCCGCTGAGCTGGTGTCGGTGTCGGTAAAGCCGCCACCCAGCGCGCGGATCAGCTGGATCTGGGTGTCCACACTGCGGGCCGCCAGGTCCACGGCCAGCTTGCGCTGGGCCAGCACGGCGGTCTCGGCATTGAGTACGTTCAAGTAGTTGCCCAAGCCTGCCTCGTAGCGTTGCACGGCAATGGCGTAGGCGCTTTCGGCGGATCGCTGCGCGGCTTTCTGCTCGGCCTGCTGGCGTTCAATCGATAGTGTGGATGCCAGCTGGTCGGCCACATCGCGCACGGCATCTACGACCGCGGCGTTGTAGGTCTCAATGGCGGCATCCAGATCCGCAGCCTTGCCTTTGAGGTTGGCGCGCAAGCGGCCACCTTCAAATAGGGGCAGGCGGATGGCCGGGCCCACGCCCCACTGGGCGCTGCTGCTTTGCACCAGCTTGTCAAAGCCGATGCTCGAGAAGCCGGCAAATGCGGTCAGGTTGATGTTGGGGTAGAACAGGGTTTTGGCGTTGTCCACATCGCGGGTCGCAGCTTCGACGCGCCAGCGGGTGGCGACCACGTCGGCACGCCGGCCCAACAGGTCCATGGGAACGGCTTGCACTTTGGTTTGTGCGGCTGCTACGGAATTGATAGCTGCTGGCGCACGATTGGTGAGCGCCAGCCCGCCATTTTGTTGTCCGGTCAAGGCGGCAAGTGCATTGAGGAGCAGGGCTTCCTGCTCTTTGAGGGCCTCGATCTGGAAGCGGGCATCAGGCAATCCACTTTCGCTTTGCTGGAGTTCGAGCTGGGTGTCCAGGCCGGCTTGCAGGCGGTCTTTCACGAGTTGTTGGGTTTGTTGGCGCTGGGCGAGAGTGCGCTGAGCAACTTCAAGCTGGCCCTGCACCCGCAACCACTGGAAGTAGCTGCGTGCCACATTGCTGGCCAGCAGCATGCGCGCGGCCTGGGCGTCGGCTTGAGCAGCGCGGCTTTGGCCGATGGCGGCATCCAGCGCAGCGCGGTTTTTGCCGAACAGGTCTAGCTCCCAGCTGCCGGTGGCTTGCAGCGTGGCAATCTCGCGCTCGGTACCGGCGATGGGTGCGGGCACCAGGCCGTTGCGGGTGTAGAGCTGGTGGGTCGCGTCCAGCCCGGCATTCAACTGCGGTGCGCTTGCGGCGTTAGCGTTGTCTATGCCTGCTTGCACGCGCTGCACGCGGGCCTGGGCTACGCGCAAGTTGGGGTTGTTGGCCAGGGCTTGGGCGACCAGCTGGTTGAGCTGCTCGTCGCCATAAACTTTCCACCACTGGCTGTCCAGCGCCACGCTGTCTGCAGGAATGGCTTGGGTAGACAAGCCGGCTTGCTGCGCCGCAACGGGCTTGGCCTGCGAAAAGATGCCCGAGAAGTTGGCACACGCGCTCAAAGACGCAATGGCCACCGTGCTGAGCGCAAAACGGCTCCAGCGCAGTGCTTGTGAAGTGGAGAAGAGGGTGTCTTGCATGGGGTGCTTAGCGGTCGGTAGAGGAGATGTCGGCAGTGGCGTTGTTGGCTGCCTTGATGCGTTGGGCGTTATCCAGAATGCGGCGCAGGTAGCCCTTGAGGTTCTCGAACTCTTCAGCGCTGAAACCCTCGAGGTGGGTGTTTTGCACCTCGCACAGCACCTGGGGAATGTCGGCCGCGGCTTGCGTACCGGCAGTGGTGAGCTGGATGTTGACCACCCGGCGGTCTTGCTCGGAGCGCACGCGCTGGACCAAGCCTTTGGCTTCCATGCGGTCCAGCAGGCGGGTGGTGGCACCGTTGTCGAGCTCGCAGGCGCGGGCCAGTTCGGCCACGGTCGAGGCCTGCTTGTTGTACAGCTTGAAGAGCGGAATCCACTGCGCGTTGGTCAGGTCGGTGTGGGCGAGTTGGTGCTCCACCGACTGGGCCACGTATGAAAGGATGCTGCGCATCAGGTAGCCGACGCTGTCTTCCGGCCGGTAACTGTCGGGGCGGTAAAACGAAGGGGCAATGTGTTGCATGGCCCGAATATTAGTTGCCTAAGCAAATATTGTCAAGGCTGATATTGCATGGGCAATGGAATGGGCGAAAAAAAAGCCGGCACAAGCCGGCTTTCCAGGCAAGCGGGCGCAGGCTTACTTCAGGATGTCGCCCAGGCAGAGGTACTTGACCTCGATGTAGTCGTCCATGCCGAAGTGCGAGCCCTCGCGGCCCAGGCCCGATTGTTTGACCCCGCCGAAAGGCACGTGCTCTGTAGCCAGAATGCCTACGTTCACACCCACCATGCCGTACTCCAGGGCTTCGCCCACGCGATAGATGCGGCCGATGTCGCGGCTGTAGAAGTAGCTGGCCAGGCCGAATTCGGTGGCGTTGGCTGCGTCAATGGCTTCCTGCTCGGATTGAAATTTGAACACCGGGGCAAAGGGGCCGAAGGTTTCTTCGCGGGCGCACAGCATGTCCGCAGTAGCACCAGACACCACGGTGGGCTCGAAGAACTGGCCTTGCAGGGCGTTACCGCCAGTTTCCACCTTGCCACCCTTGGCCACTGCGTCTGCTACGTGGCGTTTGACCTTCTCGATGGCGGCATCCTCGATCAGCGGGCCTTGCACCACGCCATCTTCAAAGCCGTTGCCGACCTTCATGGCCTTTACTTTGGCGCTGAACTTGGCCACGAACTGGTCGTACACGCCTGCCTGCACATAGAAGCGGTTGGCGCACACGCAGGTCTGACCGGCGTTGCGGTACTTGCTGGCGATCGCGCCCTCGACTGCGGAGTCGATGTCGGCGTCGTCAAACACGATGAAGGGTGCATTACCACCCAATTCCAGCGACAGCTTTTTTACCGTAGGCGCGCTTTGCGCCATCAGGATGCGGCCCACTTCGGTGGAGCCGGTGAAGCTCAGGTGGCGCACCACGTCGCTGGCGCAAATGACCTTGCCCACGGCAATGGACTGATCGCTGTCGGCAGTGATCATGTTGAGCACACCGGCCGGAATGCCGGCGCGGATGGCCAACTCTGCGGCTGCCAGCGCAGTCAGCGGGGTGAGTTCCGCGGGCTTGATGATGACCGGGCAACCGGCAGCCAAGGCGGGCGCCACCTTTCGGGTGATCATGGCCAGTGGGAAGTTCCACGGCGTAATGGCTGCGCACACGCCGATGGGTTGCTTGATCACCATCAGTCGGCGGTTGTTGTCGAACTGCGGCAGGGTCTCGCCGTTGACGCGCTTGGCTTCTTCTGCGAACCACTCCACAAAGCTGGCGCCATAGGCAATTTCGCCCTTGGCCTCGGCAAAGGGCTTGCCTTGCTCGGCGGTCATGATGCGGGCCAGGTCTTCCTGGTTGGCCATCAGCAGATCAAACCACTTGCGCAGGATGATGCTGCGTTCTTTGGCGGTCTTGCTTTTCCAGGCGGGCCAGGCGGCGTTGGCAGCGGCGATGGCGGCTTCTGCGTCTGGGGCACCGAGGTTGGCCACATCGGCCAAGTGCTGGCCATTGGACGGATCAGTCACCGCAAAGCGGCTGGCGCCAGTCACCCATTGGCCATTGATGAGTGCGTCTGTCTTGAGCAGGCTGGGGTCTTTCAACAGGGAAAGCGGCGATGTGGACATGGTGTCTCCTCAATATTCATGCAAATTGGGCAGCTAGCCCCCGCGGAATGCGCGTAATTTGCTATGAAAAAAATAGCAAAACCAAGGCGGGCGCATGCGGTGCGGGGGCGGTACAGTGCTGGACGATATCAGCTTACCGCCGCAAAGCTGTCGGCCAGAATGGCCAAGCCTTCTTCGAGCAGCGCGTCGGGCGCGGTCAGTGGCACCAGGATTCGGATGACGTTGCCGTAGGTACCGCAGGACAGCAGAATCAGCCCGCGGCGTGCAGCCTCTGTGACTACTTTTTTGGTCAACACCGCGTCCGGGCGGTGCACATCACCACCTTCAAACAACTCGATGGCGACCATGGCGCCCATGCCCCGCACATCCCCGATGGCAGGTACCTTGGCGGCGATGGCCTTGAGCTTTTCAACCAGGAAGGCGCCCATGTCTTGACTGCGTTGCAGCAGTTTTTCTTCTTCAAAGGCCTTCATCACGGCCAGTGCGGCGGCGCAAGCCACGGGGCTGCCGGCATACGTACCGCCCAAGCCACCTGCCGCAGGTGCGTCAATCACATCAGCACGGCCGACCACACCGGACAAGGGGAATCCACCTGCCAACGATTTGGCAGTGGTAATCAAATCAGGAGCCACAGGCCATTGCTCGCAGGCGAACCAGGTGCCGGTGCGGCCGGCGCCGGTTTGCACTTCGTCGGCAATCAACAAAATGCCGTACTTGTCGGCCATGGCCTTGAGGCCGGAGATGAACTCGGAAGGGGCCACGTAGAAACCGCCTTCGCCCTGCACCGGTTCCACAATGAAGGCAGCGACGCGCTCTGCCTCAATGTCATTTTTGAAGATCAGCTCGACAGAGTGCAGGGCATCCGCCACGCTCACGCCATGAAGTTCATTGGGGAACTGGGCGTGGAACACTTCGCCGGGGAAGGGGCCAAAGCCCAGCTTGTAGGGCGCCACTTTGCCGGTCAGGCCCAGCGTGAAGTTGGTCCGGCCGTGGTAACCGCCGGTGAAGGCGATCACTCCAGGGCGCTTGGTGTGAGCGCGGGCGATTTTGATGGCGTTTTCCACCGCTTCGGCGCCGGTGGTCAGCAGCAGGCTCTTCTTGGCAAAGTTGCCGGGTGCCATGGCGTTCAGGCGCTCGCACACTTCGACGTAGGGTTCGTAGGCGATCACCTGGAAGCAGGTGTGGGTATACAGATCGAGCTGGGCCTTGACGGCCTCAATCACCTGGGGGTGAAGGTGCCCGGTGTTGAGCACCGCAATACCGCCTGCAAAGTCGATGAAGCGGCGACCTTCTACATCCCAGAACTCGGAGTTGCGGGCGTTTTTGATGAAAATCTCGTGGGCCTGACCGACGCCCCGTGCAACGGCGGATTGGCGGCGGGCATACAGGGCGGCATTGAGAACTTGGCGATCGGCTTGCATAGGGCGTTGATGTGCAGTGGTTGAACTAAATATGCAATATAGGAGTTGCTGGCCACTTTGCCCATGTACACCGGTATCGGCATGTTGATGCACTGTACAGGTCTAAAATCCAGTACACGCTGCTCCGCCTGTATATGCTCACCCTCCGTCCTGATATTTCAACGCCACTGATCACCCAAATCGTGGAGGGTTTGCGCGGCTTGATTAATTCGCAGTTGCTCAAACCTGGCAGTAAATTGCCCTCGATCCGGGCCTTTGCGGCCAGTCATCATGTCAGCGTTTTTACGGTGGTAGAGGCCTATGACCGACTGGTAGCACAAGGTTGGCTTGTGTCACGTGCGAACGCAGGATTTTTTGTAAAGCGCCGTGATGATGCGCCCAGTGCGGTATCCGGAGAAAGTACGGCAGAAGTTCCCAAATTTGACGCCAGTTGGTATCTCAAGCAAATATTCGAGAACCGGGATCTGCCCCTCAAACCCGGATGCGGATGGCTGCCCCATGACTGGTTGTTTGGTGACGCGGTGCGTCGCAGTATGCGGCAAATTTCGTCTGATACCAGCGATCTCGACGGCTACGGTGTTCCATTAGGACATCGTGAGCTTCGCGCCATCATTTCCGATGCGCTGGCAGAGCAGCAAATTGCGGCAGAGCCCGGTCAGATAGTGTTGACCCATGGCTCCAGCCAAGGGTTGGATTTGATCGCCCGCAGCTTGATAAAGCCGGGAGATACAGTACTGGTCGATGATCCAGGCTATCCGAACTTGCTGTTTATGCTTAAGTTCGTCGGTGCGGAGGTGTTGGGCGTACCCCGCAGCGGCACAGGGTATGACTTAGGAGCCCTTGAGCGCATCCTTGCCAAGCGAAAACCCAAGGCCTTCTTTACTCAGCCCCGTTTGCAAAGTCCTACCGGTTCGGTCGCTTCAGTGGGGCAGTTGCACCGGCTCCTGCATCTCGCCGAAGTGCATGATTTCATGCTGGTGGAGAACGACATCTACGCCGACATGGACACTGGTGCGCGCACCACGCTGGCTAGCCTGGATCAGATGAATCGGGTGGTTTACGTGGGTAGCTACTCCAAAACCATTTCTCCAAATTTGCGCGTGGGCTACTTGTTGGCCAAGCCCGAGCGAATCCCCCAGTTTGTCAGGCTGAAAATGATGTCTGGACTGACGTCTTCTGACATTGCAGAACGCATTGTCTTGGGAGCAGTCACCGACGGCCGTTGGCGAAAACACTTGAAGTCGCTCAGAGAGCGCTTGGGTGAATCTCATCAATTGGCAAGCAGACGTTTGATGGATTTAGGTTTTGAAATCTTTCATGAGCCCGAGGCTGGCATGTACCTTTGGGCCCGGCACCCTGATATCTTGGACAGTGCCGTGATGTCGCACTCAGCGACCCAGGAAGGCATCATGTTAGGGCCCGGCCAGTTGTTCTTGGTGGAGCCACGGCCCACCGGCTGGCTGCGCTTCAATGTAGCGTTTAGCTCGGACGAGCGCCTGTGGCGCTTTCTGGATCAACGTATTCTGCTGGGACAAAGCGCCGAACACACCTGAGGCGCGCGGCGCTTACAGCAAGCCCCTCTTTGCCAAGTTGCGCATCAGGTGTGATGCGCCAAAACTCCAAGGCGGGCACTGGTCGCAGTGCCGCATGCGGTTGCGCAGGGTGCCCAGTTTGGCGCTGTGGATGGTGACCACATCGTCCAACTTGTGGGTAAAGCCGCTGCCCGGCGCATCTCTATCTTTGACTGGCGCAAACAAGGTACCTAGAAACAGCATGGCGCCGTCCGGGTATTGGTGGTGGGGGCCTATCAGTTGTGCAGCAAGGTCCAGCGGGTCCCGGCTGATGCGGGCCATGGATGAATAGCCATCCATCACAAAACCGTCAGCGCCTTCCACACGCAATGTCAGTTCAGCGCTGCGCACTTCGTTGATGGTGAACTGCTCGTCAAACAAGCGAATGAACGGCCCTACCGACGCCGAAGCGTTGTTGTCCTTGGCTTTGCCCAACAAGAGTGCTGATCGGCCCTCCATATCACGCAGGTTCACATCGTTGCCCAGCGTCGCACCCACGACTTCACCGCGCGAGTTAATAGTGAGCACGACCTCCGGTTCGGGGTTATTCCAGTGAGACGCGGGGTGCAAACCTGCATCGTCTCCGCAGCCCACGGCGGCCAGCACCGGCGCTTTCGTAAAAATCTCTGCATCAGGGCCGATGCCGACTTCGAGATACTGGCTCCAGGCACCTTGTGCAATCAGCACTTGTTTGAGTGCCATGGCCTGTTCCGAACCGGGCTTGAGTTTGGACAGGTCGTCGCCGATCAGTGACTGGATTTCAGTGCGTATGGCGCTCGCTGCCGCCGGGTTGCCTCGGGCTTTCTCTTCAATCACCCGCTCCAGCATGGAAGTGGCAAACGTCACCCCGGCTGCCTTGATGGCTTGCAGATCACAGGGGGCTAACAGCCAAGGCAAGGCAACGTCCCTGCTGGCAGCACTGCTGTTGGCCAGAAGGCTTTGCACACTGCAAACAGGCTCCCCGTGAGCCCCGCGCAAGGCGCTGGCCGGATCTGCGGTTTCGCACAAGTCACGGGCTGTGGGATAGCTGGCGCTGATGTCGATCACCATGCCATCGCGTACGGTAACCACGCTGGGGCCTTGTAACTCAGGCCGCCAGATTCGGCCCAGCAGCGTGGCGTGGCCGGCATCTGCCGGCAGGGTGTTTTCAGGTGTGAGTTGCATGGAGGTCTATTGGGTCACGTAGCCCATGGTTTGCGGCAGCCACAAAACGATCTGGGGGAAAAACGTCATTGCAACCAGAAGGCAGAGCAACATGACCAGGAAGGGCCAGCCCTCTTTCATCATCTCGCCGATAGGAATACCGGTGAGTGCCTTGGTGACGAACAGCAGCATGCCGAAGGGTGGGTGGATCAAGCCGATCATCATGTTCAGGACCACCAGCACACCGAAGTGCACCAGGTCCACACCCAGCAACTTGGCAGCCGGCAGCAGCATGGGCACGAAAACCAAGAGGAGCACTGACACATCCAGAAAGCAGCCCAGCACAAGGAACATCACGTTCACCAGCAACAGGAACTGGATTTTGGACAGGTGCATGCTGTCGACCCACATCGCCATGCTTTGCGGCACGCCTTCAGCGGTGAAGGCGTAGTTCAGCATGAAGGAGCCGGCGAGGATAAGGGTGATAACCGCGCTGCCCCGGGCTGACTCCATCACCACACCCCAGAAGCTGCGCCAGGTGAGCGCGCGGAACACCACGGCGGCAAGTATCAGCGCATGCAAAGCAGCCACTGCCGCAGCTTCTGTGGGCGTAAACGCTCCGGAGTAAATGCCGCCCAAAAGAACGATGGGCATGGACAGCGGCAACGCACCGCGGAAGATGAGCCCGGCCCATTCAGAGCGGGGGACCGGTTCGTCACGCGGCATGTTGCGTTTGACCGCGATGATGTGCACCACAAACATCATCAGGCCGGCCATCAGAAAACCGGGCACTACACCGCCCAGAAACAAGGCGCCGACGGACGCGCCGGACACCAGCGCGTAAATCACCATGGGGATCGATGGCGGGATGATGGGTCCGAGCGTGGCGCTGGCCACCACGACGGCACCGGCAAACCCTCGGGTGTATTCAGGCTTTTTGAGCATCTGGCGGATGGTGACCAGACCGGGGCCTGCCGCATCGGCAATCGCACTTCCGCTCATCCCTGAAAAGATCACGCTCACCAGAATGTCGACTTGTGCCAAACCGCCGCGCATGCGGCCGACCAGGATGCGGCAGAAATCGAAAATGCGTTCGCTCACGGTGCCGGCGTTCATGATGTTGGCGGCGAATACAAAAAGCGGAACGGCCAGGAGCACGTAGCTGTTGTAGAGGCCGTTGCCCACCTGCTCGGCTACCAGGCCTACGTCCTGGCCCTTGGCAATCAAATAGCCGATGCCCGCTGCCAGCATGGAGAAGCCGATGGGCATGCGCAATAGCAAGCCAACTAAAAGAATAGCCACCAGTACCCACAGTCCGGTTGTCATATGCGCAACTCCGCTTCAAGGCCGATGCCGCGCACCGCGTTCCAGATGGCCCATGCACTGCGGATGACCAAGGCGATCAGCAGGAACATAAAGGGCATAAAAATCCACATGAAAGAAACGCCCAACACTGGGGAGCCTTCGCGCGCCATGAAGTGCACATAGTCCCAGCTGGCAGGAATGGCCGCGGCAGACAAGCCGCCAATCAGCAGGTTACCGGCAATGCGCATCACCTGGCGACTGCGGTAGTTGACACTGTTCCACAGCAAATCAAACACCACATGTTCGCGCTCAGGCACCACAGCCGCAGCACCCCAAAGAATCACCCACACATACAAAATCACCGCGGCTTCATCCGTCCAGGGCAGAGGCTTATTGAAGCCGAAACGCGCCGTGATCTGGACGATGAACACGATAAACAGGGTCAGGAAAAGGCCGCCGCCCAGAAGGTTGGCGGCCTGTTGCAATCGGCGCAACATGGTTCAGTCGACGCTTACTTGGTCGCGTTGATGCGATCGAGCAAGCCCTTGGGCCACACTTTGGCGTAGTCAGACGCCTGGTAAGTGGCTTGCACGGATTTGCGGAATGCATCCACATCAGGGGTCGATACCTGCAGGCCTTCCTTCTTGAAGAATTCGACGAGCTGGCCTTCTTCCTTGATGCGGTTCTCGTTGTTGTAAGCGGCTGCAGCTTGGGCGGCGGCTGTCACCTTTTGCTTTTGCACGGGTGTCAGGGCGTTGAAGCTCTTGTTGGAGATCGCGATGAAGATGCCGTCCACCAAGTGGCTGGTCAACACGATTTGTTTGGTGACCTCGTAAAACTTGGCGGCGCGTACCGAGGGCAGGGGGTTGTCCTGTCCGTCAATCGTGCCGGTCTTGAGTCCCATGTACACCTCGCCGAATGCCAGCGGTGTGGCGGTGGCACCCAGTGCTTCGCCCAGGAACAGCCACTCTTTGGAGCCGGGCATGCGCAGCTTCACGCCTTTCAGGTCCGCAGGGGTTTTGACCGGCTTGGCTTCGCGCAGGTTGACCTGACGGGTGCCCAAATAGACGGTGGCCAGCGGTGTGACTTCCATTTTTTCAGACACGGCTTTGAACAGCTCTGCACCGATAGGGCCATTGAAAATCTTTTGTTGCTGGTCCGGATCGCGCACCACGTAGCCGGCGGTGAAGATGGAGAACTCAGGCACGAGCTTGGCAATGTCAAAGGCCGAGATGCTGGACAGCTCCAGGTTGCCGCGGGCCATGGCGGCAGGCTCGGTACCTTGCTTGAACAGGGTGGCGTTCAAGTTAATCTGAACATCGAACTCACCGGGTGCTGTTTTCTCCAGCTGTTCCTTGAACACGGTCCACATCTTGGCGTGCCAGTCGTCGGGCACTGCGGGGGTGGAGATGCGCAGCACGGTCTTGGTCTGTGCCATGGCCGGCAATGCGGGCAGCGCGGCAGCGCCCATTGCGGCAGCGGCGCCCAGCAGGGTGCGGCGATTCAGTCGGGTAGTTGTCATGGTGTTGTCTCCTCGTGTTGTTGGTATTTACAGGTGGCTCAATGCGGCACCCAGTGCACGATAACCGCTGCGAACGGTTTGTAACTCGGTGTTATCCAAGGGGCTCAAGGGAGCGCGCATGGTCAGCCAGGCATCGTCTCCAGATTGTTCCGCGAGCATGGCTTTATAGACGCCCACAAAGGGCATGCCGGGCTTGGCGGATAGCAGCTTGAGCAAATCAAGAATGAGCTGTTCATCTGCTTGGCTGACCTTGTCGGGTGCGCTCATCACCCGCTTCATCAGGCGCGGCGCAATGTTGGACAGGCCATTGATGGAGCCCGATCCACCTTGGCACATGACCGGGGCCACATGCGGCTCTGCACCCACCAGAATCGATAACGCGGGAAATGCGCGGGCCAGCGCGAGAGAGTGCTCCAGATCACCACTGCTGTCTTTCACGCCCATGACTTGTCCGGGGTGGCGGCGCACCAGTTCTGCAATGGCGGCGTGCGAGAAGCCGAAAGTGCTCATGAAGGGGAAGTGGTAGAGCAGCAGCTTCAAGCCATCGTCGCCTATGCCACGCACCACCTGGGATACGGCCTCGATGATGCCGGCGTCTTTGGGTTGGTTGAAGAAAAAGGGCGGCATCAGCATCTGACGGTGCACGCCCATGCCGCTGGCGTGACGTCCCAGCTCAACGGCATCGCCCAGTGCCAACGCGGTGGTGGTTACGATGATCTGGTCGGGTCGGATGCCTTGGGCCAACATGGCTTCCAGCAGGCCTTTACGCTCAGCCATCGTGAATGCCGGGCCCTCGCCCGTCGTACCGAAAAGGGTCACGCCATCGCAACCTGCCTCGAGCATGCGTTGTGCATGGGCCAAGGCACGTGGGGTATCTAGCGTGCCGTCGTCGGTGACGGGCAGCAAAAGCGCGGGCCAAAGGCCGTGGATATCGGGATTCAAACGGATCTCCTGGTGTTGTCGGTGGGAAGCGGGTCAAAGTGGGGAGTGGCGCTGGCGCTCCATTCATTGCGCACTTGCTCCAATGGGGCATGCATGACCCGATTGCGGGCACTGCTGATGTGTTCCTCCAGCAGGGTCGCGGCTTTGGCGCCATCTCGTGCCCTTAGCGCTTCGATAAAGCGTAGATGCTCTTGCATGGCAGGTATGAGTCGGCCGGGGGTGATCACGCTTTGTTCGAGCTTGATCAGTCGCACCCGCAAGCTGTTGACCCGGTATTGGTCAGAAATGATGTCGTTGCCCAGTGCGTCCACCATGCGGTCATGCAGGCCCCAGTCCAGCGCTTGGGCTTCGTCCAGCAGGGTGGCGTCTTGCAAGGCATCCGGCGCCGCGGCACGGGCCAATATCCGATGGTGGCTGGCTTCAATGGCTTCCAGTTCGGCATCGGTTGCGGTGTGCACGAAATGCAGCAAGGCCTCCCGTTCGATCATGGAGCGCACCTGAAAGGCATTGCGGATCAGCCGCAGGTCCACATGCGCAATTTGCAGCCCGCGCTGGGGCACGGTTTTGACCAGACCTGCCGCCTCCAAGCGGGGAATCATCTCGCGCACCGCGCCCAGGGGCATATCCAGCAAGGTCATCAACTCGCGTTGCGACACAAACTGCCCGGCACGGATGGTTCCTTCAAACACCTGCCGCGTGAAACCTTGGTAAGCCTTGGCGCGCTGGCTCAGCGAGTCGTCGACAGGGCTGATTGCCGCTTGATTCATGACTGACATGTTAGTTGTATGCCAGTCGGAGTCCTATCGGGATAAACCCGCGGCCCATGGAACGGCTCCGGAGCGGCCGCTCCATCTGCGGGGGCGGCGATAATAGTGGGTTGTATTGATCCACCACTCGAAGAAATTCCGTCATGACCCAGCCCGTAATGAGTGTTGCCGACATTCGTAAATCCTTCCTCGACTTCTTTGCCTCCAAGGGGCACACCGTCGTGGCATCCAGTCCGCTGGTACCGGGCAATGACCCCACCTTGATGTTCACGAACTCGGGCATGGTGCAGTTCAAGGATGTGTTTCTGGGCACCGACAAGCGCAACTACGTGCGTGCGGCCTCTGTGCAGGCCTGCCTGCGCGCCGGCGGCAAGCACAACGATCTGGAGAACGTGGGCTACACCGCCCGCCACCACACCTTCTTTGAGATGCTGGGCAACTGGAGCTTCGGCGACTACTTCAAGAAGGAAAGCCTGAACTGGGCGTGGGAACTGCTGACGACCGTTTACAAGTTGCCACCTGAAAAGTTGTATGCCACCGTCTATTTGGAAGACGACGAGGCTTATGCCATTTGGGAAGACATTTTCGTCAAGGCTGGCTGGACCCCTGAGCGAGTCAAGCAAGAGGGACGCATCATCCGCATCGGCGACAACAAGGGTGGCCGCTACAAGAGCGACAACTTCTGGATGATGGCGGACACCGGCCCCTGCGGTCCCTGCTCCGAAATCTTCTACGACCACGGCGCCCACATCCCCGGCGGCCCACCCGGCAGCCCTGACGAAGACGGCGAT
>RFQA01000073.1 GCA_009925925.1 Betaproteobacteria bacterium | reverse complement strand
TGGCTGGGCGCCATGCTCATGGGGCCGCTGCGCTTGAGTGCATATTCCAACCCGATCCTGGCTTTGCCCCACAGGCTGTTGGCCTGGGTGTTGAGGGTCATGGTGTTTTTGACCTTGAAGACGGCGCGAATTTGCAGGTGATCCTGCAGATTGGCGCCCACGCCGGGCGTGTCCTGCACGACCGGGACGCCATGCTCCTGCAAGAGTGCTCCCGGGCCGATGCCAGAGAGTTGCAGGATCTGCGGGGAGCCTACAGCGCCGGCACACAGCAAGACCTCGCGGTGTGCAGTGGCGGTCACCATTTCGCTGCCGTTCCAGACCTGCACTCCCGTGCAGCGCAGGGGCGCATCCATAGTTCCGCTTCCGCTGTGCGGCTCCACGACCAACTTGGCGACCTGGGCACTCGTCCACAGCTCGAAGTTAGGCCGGGCGTAGCACATGGGGCGCAAAAAAGCCTTGGCGGTATTCCAACGCCAACCTGCGCGCTGGTTCACCTCGAAGTAGCCCACGCCTTCATTGCTGCCGCGGTTGAAGTCGTCGGTGGCAGGTACACCGGCCTCTGTGGCGGCTTGTGCAAATGCGTCCAGGACATCCCAGCGCAGGCGCTGTTTTTCCACCCGCCATTCGCCGCCCGCCTGGTGGTGGCGAAGCACCTTGCCGTAATCGGTGCTGTTGTGCTGGATCAGCGGGGAGGCCGTTCCCTTGGCACCATGCAGTGCGTTGGCGCCCTTGTAGTGGTCTTCATGGAGCTTGAAGTAGGGCAAGCTGTTGTCCCAGGTCCAGCTGGCGTCGCCGGTGAGCTGGGCCCAGCGGTCGTAGTCGCGGGCCTGGCCGCGCATGTAAATCATGCCGTTGATACTGCTGCAGCCGCCCAGCGTTTTGCCGCGGGGGTAGCGCAGGCTGCGCCCGTTGAGTCCGGCTTCGGCAGCAGTCTGGAACAGCCAGTCAGTGCGCGGGTTGCCGATGCAGTAGAGGTAGCCCACCGGGATGTGAATCCAGTGGTAATCATCTTTGCGCCCGGCCTCGATCAAGAGCACCCGCTTGGATGCATTGGCGCTCAACCGGTTTGCGAGCAGGCAGCCTGCCGTACCTGCGCCGATGATGATGTAGTCGAAAGTGGTGTCGTTGTTCATAGCATCAGAAAGCAGGCCGCAGCCACTGCGGTGGGGAGCAAGGCACCGAGCAGCAAGCCGCCCGCGCCTATCGATTGGTCTTCAAAGCCTTGACGCAGCAAGGCCACGCCGGCCGGATTGGGCGCATTCGCGATGACGGTGAGGCCGCCACCCGCCACGGCACCGGCCACCAGCATGTACTGCGCAGCCGGCGAGATACCTTGAATCAGCGAGCCCAGGTAGGTGAGCGCGGCGTTGTCGGTGACCGCAGTCAGTACCAAGGCGCCGAAGAAAAGTTCGGTGGGTGCAAGGCTGGACACGATGGGCTGCAGCCACCACTGCTGCATGCCGCCGAGAACGACGAGACCGGCAAGAAAAAAGCCGACCAGCAGGCCCTCTTTGAGGATCAGCGGACTCTGGAAACGGGCATAGGCCTGGGTGTAGCCAAGGAAGAACAGGAACAGGCCCAGGAACAGCACAGGGTGGTGGGCCAGCATGACGACGCCAGCCAGAAATGCCAGATGCACCAGGCTGACCAGCCAAGGTACTGCTTCTTGGGCGGTTGCCGCGTTTGCGGCAATGGCGGTTGGCAAGTGCTTGCGCAAAACCCAGGCCATGGCACTGGCGTTGATCAATACAGCCAATGCCGCTTTCCAGCCGAACTGGCTGGCCATGAAAGCCGTGTCCCAGTTCCAGGTAGATGCCACCATCAGTACGGGAGGCGCGGCGTAAGAAGTCAAAGTGCCCCCAATGGAAATGTTCACAAACAGCACGCCCAGGGCGGCGTACTTGAGGCGCTCCGGCATGTCCGGCCGGAAGATCTGGGGCGCCAGCATCAGGGCCGCCAAGGTCATGGCCGCAGGCTCGGTAATCAGCGAGCCCAGCAGCGGCACCACCGCCAAGCCCAGCCAAGCCAGTACCAGCGGCGCAGGCAAAGGTACTAAGTAGCTGATGCCGGCCAACAGGGAGCGCACTGCCTCCAACACCGGCCGGGATGCGGCCACCACCATGACCACGCACACAAACAGCGGCTCGGTGTACTGGCGCGACTCGGCGTAATCAATGGCTTCTTTACTTCCCGCGATCAAGGCCATGGCTGCCACCAGCACAAACGCCCAGAAGCCGAACACTACTTCGACTTCCCCCAGCAAATGCAAAAGACCTGCATGAGCGGGATGGTGGTGCGCGAGCGATTCAAAAAACTTGGCGCAGAAGGTGTGCACCAGTGCAATGCCAAAGAGCACGGCACCGACGATATTCAACAGGGAAGGGGCGTCCGTCATGGTGATCATTGACCCGTCCAAACGGGTTTACGCTTTTCCTGAAAGGCTTTCTGGCCCTCCTGCGCGTCTTCGGTCAGCGTGAAAAGCGCAATCTGGCTTTCCGTAAAGGCCATGGACTCTTCAAACGCCATGGTCTCTACGGACTTCATGGTGTAGAGCCCGCGGCGGATGGCGGCCGGCGATTTGTCCAGCAAGCGGTCCAGCAGCCATTGCAGCT
Organism: Betaproteobacteria bacterium; assembly: GCA_009925925.1. GTDB lineage: Bacteria > Pseudomonadota > Gammaproteobacteria > Burkholderiales > Burkholderiaceae_C > Allorhodoferax. Next base: position 13,421 of record RFQA01000073.1, on the reverse strand, counting down.
TCTCGTCTACATCGTCGGCTACATGGTTGACCAGCCCATAGGTGAGCGCCTGCGCGCTGGTGATGGGCTCGCCGGTAATGCACATCTCAGTCAATACCCGCCGTGGAATCAGGTGCTGCAGTACCGTCAGCACTTGTGCCGGAAACACGCCGACCTTGACTTCCGGTAACCCGAAGGTAGCGTGACTGGATGCGACCGCCATGTCGCACATGGACAGCAGGCCCATGCCACCGGCCAGGCAAAAGCCGTTGACCCGTGCAATCAGGGGAATGTGGCTGGCCCGCGCTGCGCGCAAGAGCTGCGCCAAGTGGGCGTGGGGTTCAGAGAAGTTCCCCGTGAATACTTTGGAGGCTTGCAAATCGGCCCCCGAGCAAAAGGCTTTGGGTCCTGCGCCGGTAATGACGATGGCCCGCACATCCCGCTGCTGCTGGGCTGCGCGTATGGCCTGTGCCATTCCGGCAATGACGCCATGGCTCATGGCATTGCGGCGCTCTTCGCGCTGGATGGTGAGCCACAACACGCCTGCGCGTTGCTCAATGGCCAGCTCGTCGGAAATGGGGTCTTGTTCTTGCATGTTCTGTCGGTCTCCTGCCGGTATTTTGCGTGGTTTCCTGACTGCCATGGTGAGCAGGTACCATGCGCACCTTAGCCACTCTCTATTGCAGCCTCGTGGAGGATACCCAGCCCGGACTTCAGCTCGCCCAAGACCCCGAGGGTCCCCGGGTGATCCTGCGTGGCCGCTGGACCGCCGATGCGCTCTCTGCGAAGCACGTCTGGCAGCCCCTGGAGAAGGCACTCCAAGGCGTGCCGGGTCATGGGGTAGCCGCAGTTGTATGGGACTTGCGTGGTGCCCAGCGTATCGACCACACCGGTGCCCAGGTGCTGTGGAATGCGTGGGGCCGCCAATGGCCGGCCAATCTCCAAGCCGAGCCGCTGCAAAAGGCGCTGTTGGACCGGGTCGCCAAATTCACGGTGCCGACCCCACCCGTTGAGCGTCTGGATTGGCATGCCCTGTTGGTTTCGCTCGGGCGCAAGCTGTCCCGCGTGGAGAGTCACCTCGGTGGCATGGTGCGCCTGATCGGGCAGTTGATGCTGGATGTGATGCAGCTGCTGCGACACCCCCTTCAAGGGCCATGGCGCGATGTGTCGGGGCACTTGTACCGCATAGGCGCCACCGCCCTGCCCATCACCGCCCTTGTGGGCTTTTTGATCGGTGTGGTGCTGGCCTATCTGATGTCCAAGCAGCTGCGCCAATACGGGGCCGACAGCTTCATTGTCAATATTCTGGGCATGTCGTTGATCCGTGAGTTGGGTCCGGTGCTGGCAGCCATTCTGGTGGCGGGGCGCTCGGGTTCCGCCATCACGGCGCAGATCGGCGTCATGCGGGTGACGGAAGAGCTGGACGCCATGCGCGTCATGGGTATTCCCAAAGGTTTCCGCCTCGTCATGCCCCGCACGCTGGCAATGGCCATTGCCATGCCTTTGGTGGCGGTCTGGACCACGATGGCGGCCCTGTTGGGTGGCATGCTGGCTTCTGACTTGTCCATGGGACTCACCCCGGCTTATTTCTTTACTGCCTTGCCCAAGACGGTGGAAATTTCCAACCTCTGGCTGTCTCTGGTCAAGTCCTGTGTGTTCGGGGTGTTGATTTCCCTGCTGGCCTGTCACCACGGTTTGCGTGTCAAGCCCGACACCCAAAGCCTGGGCGAGGGCACCACGGCGTCGGTGGTGAGTTCCATCACCATGGTGATTCTGGTGGACGCGCTGTTTGCGGTGATTTTCAAATCGGTGGGCCTATGAGCGACGCATTGGAGCCCATGGTCCGGATTGAAAAGCTCTGGTCGGTGTTCAAGACGGCGGGCGTGTCTACGGTCATTCACCAAGATCTTGATCTCACGGTAGTCCCCGGTGAAATGTTGTCTATCGTGGGCGGATCAGGCAGTGGCAAAACGGTGTTACTGCGCCAGATGCTGGGACTGGAGACGCCCGCGCGGGGCACAGTCACCGTGCAAGGCCGTCCGGCTGCTGAGCTGGGCCGGGCCGGTGCGTCCAGCCGGGTGGGCATGTTGTTTCAGCATGGGGCTTTGTTCTCGGCCTTCACCGTATTGGAAAACATTGCTTTTCCTCTGCGTGAGCTGGGCACTTTGCCACCTGCGCTGGTGCGCGATGTGGCCATGGTCAAGCTGCAGATGGTGGGGCTGGATGCCAAACACGCCCACAAAATGCCGGCGGACCTGTCCGGCGGCATGATCAAGCGGGTGGCTTTGGCCCGCGCATTGGCTATGGACCCGCCCTTGATTTTGTTGGATGAACCCACTGCAGGTCTGGACCCGGACAGTGCGGATGGCTTTTGCGCGCTACTGAAAAGCCTGCACCAGGAGCTGGGGTTGACCGTGGTCATGGTGACACACGACCTCGATACCATCTTCGAGATGAGCACCCGTATCGCAGTGGTGGCCGACAAACATGTGGTGGTGGATGCTGCGCCCGATGTGGTGGTAGCGTTTGACCACCCCTTTGTGCAGGACTTTTTCCGCGGCGGTCGGGGCCACCGTGCGCAAGTGCTCTTGCATTCCGCTGCCAATGCAGGTTAGATAGAACGACGTATGGAAAACAAATCCCACGCTTTTGCTGCCGGTGCCTTCGTTTTGGCGCTATTGGCTTTGATGACAGCACTGGCCGTCTGGCTGACCCGCGACACTACCGAGCAACGCGTGTTCGAAATCTCCAGTCCCGAAGGGGTGACCGGTCTCCAACCTCAGGCAGCCGTCCGCTACAAGGGCGTGCTGGTGGGCCGCGTGACCGAGATCGCGCTGGACCCGGTACAACGCGGCAATGTGCTCCTGCGCATTGCCGTCAATGAGACGGCACCCATCACCCAAAGCACGTTTGCGGCCTTGGGTTTCCAGGGTGTGACCGGTTTGGCATTTATCCAGTTGGATGACAAGGAGGAGGGCAGCGCGGCCTTGGTGGCGCAGGGCGATGATGTGCCCCGCATCCCCATGCGGCCGAGCATGGTGTCCCGCCTGTCGGAGCAGGGTGGAAACCTGCTCACCCAACTGGAACAAGCCAGCATCCGCATGAACAGCTTGTTGGCCACCGACAACCAAAAGCAATTGATGGGGGCCATCGGCAACCTGAGCCAGGCGGCCGCCAACATCAGCGCGCTGACCAAGCGTGCGGATCAGGTGCTGGGCGCAGAAGGTGGGCCGGATGCGATGAACCTGCCCCGCATGGTGCAGCAGGCCGACGCCACCCTGAAAAGCATGCAAGCTACCTCCGAGCGGCTGGGCACCAGCGCTGATGCAGTGCGCACCTCAGCCGCAGAGTTTCAACGCACGTCTCGCCGGCTGAATGAGCCGGGCGGCACCTTGGACAAAATTGCCCAGAGCACCGAGGCGCTGGCCACCACCAGTCGGCAGGTGCAGAGCCAGTTGTTGCCCCGTTTGAACCGCACCGTGGAAGACACGGGCCGCACCGTGCGCCAGGTGGGTCGCGCAGCAGAAACGCTGGGCGACAATCCGCAAAGCGTGCTGTGGGGTCGCAGCAGCACGGCGCCGGGCCCCGGTGAACGGGGCTTTGTGGCACCGCCTGCTGCGGCGACTGCCCCATGAGCTGCACCGTCCCTCACGCCCCCGTGCATATGGAATCACGAATGTTGAGATTTGCTATGAAATCAGGAGCTTTTCGCGCTTATTCCACGGGCGCCAAGGCCTTATTTGGCTTGATGGTGGCGGGTGTGTTTGCAGGGTGTGCCGCGCCGCGCGCCGGTACGGCGCTCGTCTATGACTTCGGTCCCGGCGCCGTAGCGCTGGTGCCTGCCAACCGCATGGCACCGCTGCCGCCCCTGGTGCTCGCAGAGGTGCAAGCGCCGCAGGCGCTGGACAACACCGCGGTGCTGTACCGGCTGAATTACAGCGATGCCCACGTGCTGCAGCCGTATTCCCAAGCCCGCTGGAGTATGCCGCCGGCCCAATTGCTGCGCCAGCAACTGCGGGCTTCCTTGAGCGCGCAGCGCGCCGTGTTGAATGCCAATGAAGGTGTCCAGTCCCCGGCGGGCGCCTTGGTCCTGCGCTTGGAGCTCGAAGAGTTCAGCCAGATGTTTGACTCCCCCCAAGCCAGCAGCGGCCTGCTGCGCTTGCGCGCCACGCTCTCCCAGTCGGCCCCCGGAGGCGAGGCGCTGGTCGCCCAACGTGTGGTGCTGGTGAAGAGCCCGTCCACCAGCCCGGATGCCGCAGGTGGCGTGCGTGCCTTGGCCGCAGCAGCGGCCCAGGCCGTAGAGCAGCTGGACCAGTGGGTGCAGCAAATCCAGGCCGCTTTGCCGGCCAAACTCTGAGCACCGGGCCGCTGTATGCCCGAGTTGCTGACCCTGCAGTCCTTGCCGCTGTTTCCCCTGAACACGGTGCTGTTTCCGGGCGGGAGCCTGCAGCTGCAGATTTTTGAAGTCCGCTACCTTGACCTGATCGGCCGCTGCCACAAAACCGGTGCGCCTTTCGGTGTGGTCTCATTGCTTCAGGGTGACGAAGTGCCCCGGGCAGAGCCGGCTGGCGAGGGGTTTGCCCAAGAGGACTTTGTCGACATAGGCACCCTGGCCACCGTGACCGAGTTTGCGGCCCCGCAGGCAGGGCTCATGCTGGTGCGTTGCACGGCCGGAGAGCGCTTTCGCATCACCCGCCGCGAGCGGCTCAAACATGGTTTGTGGGTTGCTGATGTGCAAGGCTTGCAACCGGACAAAGTGATGCCGGTCCCCGATGACTTGAAAGTCGTTGCGCAGGCCCTGGAGTCTTTGCTGGACAACCTGCAGCAGCGCACAGATGCGGCCCAATTACCGGTGCAGCCGCCCTACCGGTTTGACGACTGCGCCTGGGTGGCCAACCGCTGGTGTGAGCTGCTGCAGCTCCCGCCACCACTGCGCCAGGGGCTGATGCAACTGGACAATCCGCTGTTGCGTCTGGAGCTGGTGGGCGATTTCCTGAGCCGCAACGGCATCGCCGGCGCCTGAGTGTGGGCCGGACGGGTTTAGTGCCCGCTCAGCACCGGGAACAGTTTGGTCAGGCCGTCGCTCATCACTTCCACCGCGAGGGCCGCGAGGATCAGGCCCATCAAGCGGGTCATTACATTGATGCCGGTTTTGCCCAGCACGCGCGCAATCGGCTGCGCCAATGAAAAGCACAAGGCGGTGGCCAGGGCCACCACTACGCCATAGCCCACCAGAGTGCTGAGCTGGAAAAAGGTTTTGGCCTTGTCGGCATAAATCACCACGGTGGACATGGTGGCAGGGCCGGTCAGCAATGGAATGGTCAGGGGCACCACGGCAATGCTGGCACCCATGGCGGCCTTTTCGGCGCCGTCCTGCAATTCATGGCTGCTGGGCTTGGCCTCGGCGGGCTGGGCGTTCAACATGTTGAGTGCACTGGTCAGCAGCAACATGCCGCCTCCCACCTGGAAGCTGGCCAGCGAGATGCCGAAGAACTCCAGAATCTGCAGACCCAGCAAGGCGCTGACGGCAATCACCACAAAGGCGCTAAAAGACGACACCCAAATGGTGTTGCGGCGCTGCAGGCCGGAAAAGCCCTGGGTGTAGTGGATGAAAAACGGCACGATGGCCAAGGGGTTCACGATGGCCAGCAAGGTCACCAGAGGTTTGAGATCCATAGCAGGGTCCGGTTGAGGCTGCCGGTGCGGCAGAGGGCGCATGGTAATGCACCTTGGCAGTGCGCGCCTCCGTAAAAACCGCTACAAAGCAGCTTGAAACTCTCACCGGAGCAGACACCATGAAACAGCGGGTTTGGACATGGCTGGCAGTCGCAGGCTGGTGGGCCGCGTCTGGAGCACACGCAGCAGACTACGCCGGCCCCATTTTTGACGCGCATTTGCACTACAACGTGGAAGCTCAACAGGCCCACCCCGTGGACGATGTGCTGGGCCGCATGCAACGCAGTGGCGTGCGTGCCGTGCTGGCCAACTCCCGCCCGAATGACGGCACCCGAACCTTGGCAGATGCCGGCGCCCAGGCTCGCGCGGCCGGTGTGACGGTGGTGCCCCTGGTGCGCCTGTATCGCGACCGTGCCGATTACGACAACTGGTTCCGCGACCCGACCATTGCCACCATGGTGGACACCGAACTGCGCCGTGGCACCGCAGCCGGGCCCTACCGGGGGCTGGGTGAATTCCATCTGTACGACAGCGCCCATGCTGCCGGCCCGGTGGCGGTGCAGCTCATGGCCCGCGCCGAGCGCGAGGGCCTGGTGGTGCTGGCGCATGTGGACGATGTCGCCATTGACGGATTGCTGCGTGCCACGCCGTCGGCCGGTGCCCGCAGCCGGCTTATTTGGGCGCATACCGGCATCGGTGGAGTGCCGGTAGAGCGGGTGCGCGCCCTGTTGCGCCAATACCCGGGCTTGATGGGCGAGCTGTCTTACCGGCCGGGGCTGACCTGTTCTGCCGGGGGAGCTCCGGTGCTGTGCCCCGAGTGGCGGTCTCTTTTGCTGGACTTTCCGGGCCGCTTTGTAATCGGTTCAGACACCTGGGTCAACCAGCGCTGGCAGTACTACGAGGCTTTGATGCAGGAGTACCGCAGCTGGTTGGGCGACTTACCCCCGGTGGTGGCGCGCCAAGTGGCATGGGGCAATGCGGCGGGCTTGTTCGGCCTGCCAGCGGAGCCCGCCCCGCGCCCTTGAGGCGACGCAGGCTTTAGCGCCCGCCTGCCACGTCGATCAGCGCGCCGGTGGTGTAGCTGGCCTGCGGGCTCATCAGCCAGAGGATGCTGGCTGCCACCTCTTCGGCACGGCCGGGGCGCTGCATGGGCACCTGCGGTGCCAAGCGTTGGGCGCGGTCTGGCTGCCCGCCGGAGGCGTGAATGTCGGTGTCGATAATGCCCGGGCGTACCGCATTCACCCGCACCCCTTCACCCGCCACTTCCCGGGCCAAGCCCACGGTGAAGCTGTCAATCGCCCCCTTGCTGGCGGCGTAGTCCACATACTGTCCGGGCGAGCCCAGCGTGGCTGCCACGCTGGAGAGGTTGACGATGCTGCCACCCTCACCACCGTAGCGGGTGCTCATGCGTCGCACCGCTTCGCGGGCACAGAGCATGCTGCCCAGCACGTTCGTGTTCAGCATGCGGCGCAGGCGCTCCAGGCGCATGTCGGCGACCCGGCAGGCCTGGTCCACCACGCCCGCACTGTTCACTAGCGCGCTGATGCGGCCAAGCTTGGCGTCCACTTTGGCAAACATGGCCAGTACTTGGGCTTCATCAGCCACATCCGCTTGCACGGTCATGGCATTGCCGCCTTGCTGGCGGATGTGCCTGACCACCTCATCAGCAGCGAGGGAGTTGCTCGCGTAATTCACGGCGACGGCGTAGCCGGCCTCTGCGGCAGCCAAGGCGGTGGCCGCGCCAATGCCACGGGAACCGCCGGTAATGAGAACAATGGGTTGCATGCGTCCATGGTACCGGTGTGGCCCGGTTTTGGCTTACGCTTGCACGTTGCGGCCGCACGGATGCGGCATTCCCCTTTGAATTTGGAGAGCTTTATGACAACCTGGTTGACTCAGGCAATGGCAGGCGCGCGCAGCGCCTTTTCCCACAGCGTGCGCACTACTTCGGGCGCTGCAGCGGCGGCATTGATGGCGCTTGCGTGTGCCGGCGCAGTCCATGCCCAAACCGGGCCGGTGCGCATTCTGGTGGGTTTTCCTGCAGGCGGCGGTACCGACGCGATTGCCCGCACCCTGGCCGACAAACTCAAAGACCAGCTGGGCGTCGCCGTGGTGGTGGAGAACAAAGCCGGAGCCGGCGGCCAGATTGCCGCCCAGGCGCTCAAGGCCGCAGCACCGGACGGCAACACCCTTTTCCTGAGCCACGACCACACCATCTCCATCCTGCCGCAGGTGGTCAAGAATCCCGGTTTCGAGCCTGCCAAGGACTTTGTGCCTGTGGCTGGTTTCGCCACTTTTGTGAATGCGCTCGCTGTCTCCGGGGGTACGCCTGCCAAGACCACCGCCGAGTACCTGGCCTGGGTACGCACCCAAGGCGGCAAAGGCACGCTGGGCGTGCCGGCACCGGCCTCGACACCGGAATTCTTGGTGAAGGTACTGGGCGAGAAATACAAGCTGGACCTAGTGGCGGCCCCCTACCGTGGCAGCGCCCCCATGATGGCCGACATGCTGGGCAACCAGATTGCAGCGGGTGTGGGTTCCGTGCCGGACTTCATCGAGAACCACAAGGCCGGCAAGATCCGCATCGTGGCCGTGCTGGGCGGTAGCCGCCAGGCCATCCTTCCGGATGTGCCCACTTTCAGCGAGCTGGGCCTGGCCGGTCTGGAAGACATGCCGTACTACGGCCTGTTTGCGCCGGCCGGCACTCCAAAGGCCACACTGGACAAGTTGTCGGATGCCTTGGCCAAGGTCATTGCACAGCCGGATGTCAAACAGCACCTCACCTCCATGGGCCTGACCGTGGGCTTTATGAATCAGCAGCAGCTCGCCAAGCGCGAACAGGCGTATACCGAAGTCTGGGCCAAGATGATCAAGGCCAGCGGTTTTCAGGCTCAGTAAATTGATTTCTCGTATTCAGGACACCCCCATGGGCAGCACCATCACCCTCACCGCCGGCGACGGCACTTCCATTCCCGCTTACCTTGCCACTCCGGTGGGGGCGCCCAAGGGCGGACTCGTGGTGTTGCAGGAAATCTTCGGTGTGAATGCCCATATCCGCGCGGTGGCGGATGGCTTCGCGGCGGATGGATATCTGGTGGTGGCGCCCGCCACTTTTCAGCGCGTGCAGGCAGGTGTGGAACTGGGGTACACCAAAGACGACATTGCCGCCGGCGCCGCCTTGAAAGCGCAGGTGGAGGCTTTGCCGTCTCCCGGCGCGATGCAGGACGTGCAGGCCGCGGTCGACTACGCAGCCCGTGCCGGCAAAGTGGCGGTGATGGGTTACTGCTGGGGCGGTTGGCTCAGCTGGCGTGCGGCCGAGCAGGTGAAGGGCTTGGCCGCAGCAGTACCTTATTACGGCGGAGGCATGACCACGCCGGTCGAAGCAGCCCGGGTGCCGGCCTGCCCGGTGCTGGCCCACTTCGGTGAGCAGGACCATGCCATTCCCATTGACACGGTGCATGCGTTTGCCAAGGCCCAGCCCGGTGTGGAGGTGCAAATCTATCCGGCCCAGCACGGCTTTAACTGCGACCACCGAGCAGCCTACAACGCTGAGGCTGCGACCTTGGCCCGCCAGCGGACGCTGGCATTTTTGCAACAGCACGTAGGCTGAGCGGAAAAGGGCAGGGCAGACCCCCGATAGTGTCAACGGGTGGTGCGGGCGAGGTAGCGCTTACGCCAAAAGACCACTGCCAATGACACGCCAATGGTCAGCATGCCGCCCATGGTCCACCAAAAGCCGTCCTGCTTGTGCAGCAGGGGAATGAAATCGAAGTTCATACCGAAGATGGCAGCGATCAAGTTCAGGGGCAAAAAGATGGCGGTGAGCACCGTCAAGGTGCGCATGATGTCGTTGGTGCGGCTGCCTTGCACGCTGAAGTGCATTTGCACCGCGGTTTCCACGCTCTGCTCCAGCCGGCGCACGTGGTGCACCACGCGCTCTATGTGTTCCAGCACGTCCCGGCTGCGCACTTGCAGCAGTTCGCGCTCTCGCGCTTCCAGGGGGCTTTCCGGTTCCGGCCAGGTTTTGACGGCCTCAATCCAGTCCTGAATGCTGGAGCGCTGCTCCTCGCACACATCGTCCAGTTGATGCAGTGCCATGCGCGCTTCCAGCAAGGCGCTCCAGTTGGTAAAGCGTGCACGCGGGCTGAGCAACTCACTCTGCCAGTGGTCCAGCTGGTGGGTGAGTTCACGCCGCAGGGCGAGGTAGCCGTCCACCATGGAGTTCACGATGCGCAGCATCAGGTCCGCAGGGCTGGTGGGCAGGCGTGCACCCGCCGCACGGGATTCGGCGCTGGCGGTTTGCAGCAGCTTGTCGGCGTAGGTGTCGCGCACCGTGCAGTCGTCGGGGTGCACCGTGAGCAACACGCGGTCAAACACGGCAAAGCCCACGGGGCTGGTATCTATGCGCCGCAGAATAGGCGGCCCGCTCAGGCGACCGGCAGGTGCACCGGTAACCGGCGCCGCACCCGGTTTCGCGGTGGAGCTCGCCGCCAGGCGGCGGAACACGAGCACGTCGTACTGCGAGGTGTAGTCGTAGTGCGAGGGCAGCTGCTTGTTGATCAGGTCGGAGATGTGCAGATCCACCAACTGCAGGCCGCACAGGGCTTGCAAAGCGGCCTGCACGCGCATCTGCTCCGCCTCGAACTCAGGCCGGCCGCAGGCGATCCACACATAGCCCTGCTGCTCCAGACCTTGTGCGGACAGGGCTTCGAGGTCAGCGCTTTCGCGGATGTGCCCCGGCTCGATGTGAAAGATGCGCATGGCGTGCCTTGTAGGTAAAAAGTGCTGCTACCGCTCGTGGAATGTGCGCGGGCAGCTCCTGATTTGATAGCGTCAGGCTTTCAGGGCGCGTGCTGCGTCAAGGGCGAAGTAGGTCAGGATGCCGTCTGCCCCAGCGCGTTTGAAGGCCAAGAGGCTCTCCATCATCACCGCGTCATGGTCCAGCCAGCCGTTCTGGGCGGCGGCTTTGAGCATGGCGTACTCGCCGCTCACCTGGTAGGCAAAGGTCGGTACCTTGAACTCGTCTTTCACGCGGCGCACCACGTCGAGGTAGGGCATGCCCGGTTTGACCATCACCATGTCGGCGCCTTCGGCAATGTCCATCGCTACTTCGCGCAGCGCTTCGTCGGTATTGGCAGGGTCCATCTGGTAGACCTTTTTGTTGCCCTTGCCCAGGTTGCCGGCAGAGCCGACTGCGTCACGGAAGGGGCCGTAGAAGGCCGATGCGTACTTGGCGCTGTAGGCCATGATGCGGGTGTGCACCAGCTTTTCGGCTTCCAGGGCGTTACGGATGGCGCCTATGCGTCCGTCCATCATGTCACTGGGCGCCACGATGTCCACGCCGGCACGGGCCTGGGTCATCGCCTGCTGCACCAACTGGGCGGTGGTTTCCTCGTTCAGGATGTAGCCGTTTTCTTCGGGGCGGGTGTCGGGGATGCCGTCCTGGCCGTGGGTAGTAAACGGGTCCAGCGCCACGTCGGTCATCACCCCAAGCTCGGGGAATTCTTTTTTCAAGGCGCGCACCACACGAGGTACCAGACCGTCAGGGTTCAGGGCTTCGGCGCCGTCGTAGGTTTTGAGGGACTGGTCGACCACAGGAAACAAGGCCATGACCGGGATTTCCAGCTTCACGCACTCCTCAGCTACCGGCAGCAGCAAATCCAGGCTGAGCCGCTCCACGCCGGGCATGGATGCAATTGGCACGCGCTGTGCTTGTCCATCCACCACGAACACCGGGTAGATCAGGTCATGGGCGGTCAGGACGTTTTCACGCACCAGGTTGCGGGTGAAAGTGTCGCGACGCAGGCGGCGCGGGCGTCCGGCGGGGAAAGGTGCGTAAGGGGTCATGCCCAAAATTGTGCCCGAAAGCCGTGCGGCCCAGTGGCCTGACTGTTGAGTCAATTTGCTGAATACCTCAGCGAATAGGAAGGGTATTGCCAAAAAACGCTTGTCACACGCCGGCAACATTGCTAAATTCCGATCCGGGTAGCTTGCTATCCCCCGCTTTTCCTCCCTGAGCGGGGCCTTGATGTGTGACAGCAAAAAAGGCTTACCACCCCAGCCGTGTGCTGGGGTTTTTTTTGCCTGTACGTTTCGCTGATATCGCTGAGCTTGATGGTTGTCGGTCGGGGCGGGTGTTCTGCGTAAGTCAAGGAGGAGGCCGAAGGCCGGGGGACATGGAGCAGAACTCCCGCCCCGCCCCGGGAGCGTTGCGCGCGCCAAAACCAGCGACTGCACTATTTGCCGCCGGGCCGCCCCAAGGCAAATGAGCCCCTTTGGGGGGCAACGACCCGCGCAGCGGTGGAGCGTGGGGGCTACACTTGCTCATGCTCTGGATCAAAGCCCTTCACATCGTATTTGTCGCCAGCTGGTTCGCCGGCTTGTTCTATCTGCCTCGCATTTTTGTGAATCTGGCCATGGTGCCTGCGGGCTCCGATGCCGAGCGGGCGCGCTTGCTGTTGATGGGGCGCAAGCTGCTGCGCTTCACCACCCTGCTGGCTGTGCCCGCCCTGGGGCTGGGGCTCTACCTCTGGCTGGGTTACGGCATCGGCATGGGGCCCGGCAGCGGCTGGATGCACGCCAAGCTCACGCTGGTGGTGCTGGTCATCGGTTATCACCACGGGTGCTCCGTGATGCTGCGCAAGTTGGAAGCCGGTATCAGCCAGCGCAGCCATGTGTTTTATCGCTGGTTCAATGAGATTCCGGTGCTCTTGCTCACGGCCATCGTCATCCTTGTGGTGGTGAAGCCTTTCTGACGAATTTTCGCCATGCACAAGTCCACCGCATGGCCTTTGGCTGCGCTGTACGCAGCGCTGGTGGTGTATGCGAGCCTGTTTCCATTTGTGGAATGGCGCGATCAGGGAATCGCCAGTTGGGAGTTTTTGCTGGCGCCAACGCCCCGCTACTGGACTGGGTTTGACGTCGCAGTCAACGTGGCCGGATACGTGCCATTGGGCGGCCTGGTTGCGCTCGGTGCCTTGCGCTCGGGATGGCGACGCTCTTCCATTTGGTGGGCGCCTGTAGGCGTGATGCTCTTGTCCCTGTGCATGGAAGGGCTCCAGAGTTACCTGCCGTCGCGGGTGCCCTCGCGGGAGGACTTTTTGTTGAATGCTGCGGGGGCTTGGGTGGGTGCGATAGCGGCCTTTGTGCTGCAAAAGGCGGGTGCCATTGACCGCTGGAACCAGTTGCGCAGCCGGTGGTTTGTGCCGCATTCACGTGGTGGCATCGTGCTTTTGTCGACCTGGCCGGTGGGCTTACTCTTCCCCGCATCAGTGCCCTTGGGGCTGGGGCAGGTCGTGACCCGGCTCGAGGCACTGCTGCAGTCCTATGTGGAGGATTCGAGCTTCGAGGCGTGGCTGCCGGTGCGTGATACCGAGTTGTTGCCGCTTGCGCCCGGCACGGAGTTGTTGTGCGTGGCCTTGGGTTTGTTGATTCCCTGCCTCTTGGGCTTTTGTGTAGTTCGTCCGGTGTGGCGGCGCATGGTGGTGGTGGGGGTGACCACCGGGTCTGCCATTCTGGTTTCAGCCTTGTCCGCCGCGCTCAGTTGGGGGCCGCTGCATGCTTGGGCGTGGTTGGATGTGCCGGCCCAAATCGGCTTGTTCACCGGGGCTTCGCTGGCGCTGCTGTTTGTCTTCGCCTCCTGGCGGGCCAGTGCCGCTTTGGCTTTGTTGGCGCTCGGGGTGTATTTGAGTTTGTTAAACCAAGCGCCGGAGAGTCCGTATTTTGCGCAGACCTTGCTGCTGTGGGAGCAGGGGCGCTTCATCCGC
>RFQA01000072.1 GCA_009925925.1 Betaproteobacteria bacterium | reverse complement strand
GGCGGTGACGGATGTGGACGGCAAAAAACTCTGGCACGACCAGCGTATCGCTCGCTGGTCTGGCGACACACCGGGCACCAACCCGGCCGACACGGCGCACGCCAGCAGCACAGACACCCACGTGACCCTGCGCGACTGGAGCCTTAAGCGTACCGGGCCTGATTTGCAGGCGGACATTGCGGGCAAAGACTTTGCGATCCAACTTCGCTTTCAGGCTACCCAGCCTGTTCTCCTACAGGGCATGGACGGGCTGTCCCGCAAAGGCCCGGAAGAAAAACAAGCCAGCTACTACTACAGCCAGCCGCAATTGCAAACCAGCGGCAGTATCCGAGTGCAGGGCCAGACCCACACGCTGCAAAGCGGCAGTGTCGCCTGGATGGACCATGAGTGGAGCCAGGAAGTGCTGCACCCGCAGGCGGTAGGCTGGGATTGGATAGGCATCAACCTCTTTGACGGAAGTGCACTCACCGCCTTTCAGCTCAGGGACCAGGCAGGCCATGCAATGTGGGATGGCGGGTCGTTTCGCAGCGGGAGCGGACAACGCTATGGATTCACACGTGGAGAAGTATTTTTCAAGCCGCTAAGGCGCTGGACCAGCCCGCTCAGCCAAGCCAGCTACCCGGTGGAATGGATGGTGCGCACGCCAGCGGACTACTACACCGTGAAGGCTGTGTTGGACAACCAGGAGCTCGACAGCCGGGGCTCCACTGGCGCCATTTACTGGGAAGGCCTGAGCGAGGTCTGGGACAGCAACAACCGTTTGGTCGGCCGCGGTTACCTGGAAATGACGGGTTACGCCGCCACGTTGAAATTTTAAGCTCAGCGGCTGGATTTGCGGCGCTCGCGCCCGGCCAGCCAACGCAAGAGCAAGGCATGGAAGGCCTCGGGTTGGTCCAGCATGACCCAGTGACCGCAACGCAGTGCGTGCGCCGCACCATCCTCCGAAGCTCGCAGAGTGTGCACCCAGCGCGGTGAATGAAACATAAAGGGCTTGCGCTCCCCGAATACGTAAAGCACCGGACACGTAGGTTTCACCGGACCTGTTTTGAGCCCGCCACGCAGACCGAACCAGCGCATGGCGTAGAGAAAATTCATGGTCCAGCGCAGCTGATCGGGAGGCACAGGGCAGCGCATGGCCCGCGCCATGAAGCGGGTCATGCGGTCGGCCAAGCCGCCATGAACATAGCGGCCAAGGACCCATGCTGTCGCCAACCAGAGCTGGTAGCTGGCGAACAACAGCTTTTGACGGACTGAGAGCGACGCCAGAAAAGCACCTGCGTTGTAATCACCGATGTCCACCGCCACGATGGCAGCCACCCGCTCCGGATGGCGAATAGCCAATTCATAGCCGAAGATACAACCCCAGTCGTGCAGCAGCAGCGTCACAGGCTCGCCAGGGCTGACGGCGTTGATCACGGCCAGCAATGAGGCCACCATCTCGTCCACCGTGGGTGTAGGTGCCGCACCCTCGGTGGTACCAAAGCCCGGCAAGGTCAAGCGCACACAGCGGTGGTGGCCCTGCAGGGCCTGCACCGTGCCGTCCCAGACACGCAAGGTGTCAGGCCAGCCATGCAGCATCAGCACGGTGCGCGGCCCCTGACCTTCGATGTGTACGGTGATGCCGTTAACTTGCGTTTCCTGGGATGCCATCTGTCCTCCTGCATTTTTTCCTAGAGCTTACCTCGGCAGTTATGCAACAAAGTGAAACAAACCGAAAATCAGGCGCTATAAAACCAATAGCTACTTGCGCAATACTTACGGGCGCCAGGCACGCATATTCTTTATTTTTTCGCCCCGCCTTGCAGCCGCGCCTCCCACCCTCACCTGAATGTCCATGAGCTCCTCCGACCGCCCCAAATCTACCAATCCCAAATCGCTCTCCGGCTTGCTGCCTTTTTTGCGGCCTTACCGGGCCCGCATTGCCATGGCACTGGTGTTTCTGGTGCTGGCGGCCGGTGCGACGCTGGCGTTTCCGGTCGCCCTGCGCAGCCTGATCGACGGGGGCCTGGTGCAGACCGACAAGGGCGCTCAGATGATGGCGCTGCGTGGCCACTTTGCAGCCCTGTTCGGGGTAGCGGTGGCGCTGGGCCTGTTTTCGGCGGCGCGCTTCTACATGGTGAGCTGGCTGGGGGAGCGCGTGACGGCCGATCTGCGCAACGCGGTCTACGGCCACGTGCTCAAGCAAAGCCCCGAGTTTTTTGAGACCACACAGACCGGAGAGGTACTCTCCCGCCTGTCGGCCGACACGACGCTGGTGCAAACCGTAGTGGGGTCTTCCCTGTCCATGGGCTTGCGCAATGCCGTCATGGGCGTAGGCGCACTCGGGGTGCTGGTGTGGACCAACCCGGTGGTCATGCTGCAGGTCTTGGTGGTGTTGGTACTCATCGTGCTGCCCAGCTTGTGGTTCGGCCGGCGGGTGCGCAAGCTCTCCCGCGCGTCGCAGGACCGCGTGGCAGACTCCAGCGCGATTGCCGCCGAAGTGCTCAATGCCATTCCGGTGGTGCAGAGCTATACCGCCGAGGGCCGTGAAACCGATCGCTTTGTGGCGTCTACCGACAATGCGTTTGCCACGGCCACCAAGCGTAGCTTGATGCGCTCGGGCCTGGTGGCTTTCATCATCATTGCCACTTCCGCAGCTTTGTTGTGGGGCTTGTACCAGGGCACGCAAGCGGTAGCCGAGGGGCGCGTCACTGCAGGCCATTTGGGGCAAACCGTGGTGTACGTGATCATTCTGGCCAGTGCTTTCGCCGTGCTGGGCGAGGTCTATGGCGACCTGCTGCGCGCCGCCGGTGCGACAGAGCGGCTGATGGAGCTTCTGGGGACCCAGTCGCCGATTACTTCACCTTCAAATCCTGCGCTAGCGCCCATGCCTTCTGCGGGAAGCGCTATCAAATTTGAAGCAATCCATTTTCACTACCCCTCGCGCCCGCACCAGCAGGCATTGCAGAACTTCAGCCTTGATGTGAAGCCCGGCCAGACCGTGGCCATCGTAGGACCAAGCGGTGCCGGCAAGAGCACGGTGTTCCAGCTACTGCTGCGCTACTACGATCCGCAAAGCGGCAGCATCGCGTTAGATGGCGTGGAGACGCGTGCGCAAGCACTGGACGCCTTGCGACAACGCGTGGGCATCGTGCCGCAGGATGCGGTCATTTTTTCCAGCTCTGCGATGGAGAACATACGTTACGGCAAGCCTGACGCTAGCGATGCCGAGGTGAAGGCCGCCGCGCATGCTGCCTTTGCGCACGAGTTTATTGAAGCATTGCCTGAGGGCTACGACACCTTTCTGGGCGAGCGAGGGGTGCGCCTGTCAGGTGGTCAGCGCCAGCGCATTGCCATTGCCCGCGCGATGCTGAAGAACCCTCCCCTGCTGTTGCTTGACGAGGCCACCAGTGCGCTGGACGCCGAGAGTGAACGCATGGTGCAAGCCGCATTGGAAAGCGCCATGCGCGACCGCACCACCCTCGTCATTGCCCACCGCTTGGCCACGGTGCAAAAGGCGGACCTGATCGTGGTGCTGGACCACGGCGTGCTGGTCGAACAAGGCACGCATGCCGAATTGGTGGCCCGTGGGGGCGTGTATGCAGGACTGGCAGCGCTGCAATTCAACGCTTGAACCTCGGGTGGGTGCGCATGCTTAGCATGAAGCGCCCTCCTTTATTCGGTTGATCAACGGGGCATACACCTCCTAAAATCGGGCCTTCTGACCCAGGAGGCCCGTATGGAAATCACCCGCGCCAAAGTGCAGCAACCCGAGCAGGTGCAAGCTGCCAAGCGAACCGAGGCTATCCAACGCGAAGCCGTACGTGAGGCTGCAGCCCGCGAGCAGAAGCCCCCCAAGCCACAAGAGGCGGAACGCAAGCCAGTCGTAAATGGCCAAGGGCAGGTCATCGGCACCCGCCTCAATGTAAGCGCCTGACAGCCCTTTGCTCGCGCCATGGCGATAACTGCAACCACCAGCGCAACACCGTCGCTACAGGCGACGCTGAGCAAGGCGCGCTTGGAGCAGGCCAAGCGCGAGGCTGAAAACGCCGAAACCAAGGTGGAGGCCTTGCAGCAGCAGACAGAGCAAGCTGAGCAGGAAGTGCAGGCAAAAAGGGAAAACGTGCGCGAGCTCAGCACCCGCACTGCACTGGAAGACACCACGTACATGGGCCAGCTGCGCGCCGCACGTTCGGCCGTAGCGCCGGCCACCCAGGATTTTTTGGTACGCATGTATGCGGCTACCTCTGCGAAGTTTGCCGCCAGCGGGAATGCGCTCAAGTCCAGCCTCCATGGGCGGCCGTTTATTAACACCCTGGGTGAGCCCACCGGTCGCATCGTCAACCTGAGCATTTGACGATCTATTAATTTTTTGCATAGTTTGCATATGAAGCGGCCTTGGACAGGTCGTCGGCGCAGGCCTACATTGCGGGCCTTGACGACAACCATAAGGAGCATTCATGTCGCAACACCCCGGCGTCCACCCGACGCTTCCCGTGCAACCCGCAGCCACTACCCATGCGCTGCCTTCCTACCTTCAGGCCGATCACCTCGGTCCTTGGGGCATCTACCTCCAGCAGGTTGATCGCGTTACGCCTTATCTGGGACACCTCGCCCGTTGGGCTGAGACGCTTAAGCGCCCCAAACGCGCGCTGATCGTTGACGTACCCATCCAGCTGGACAATGGCACCGTGGCCCACTTTGAAGGCTATCGTGTTCAGCACAATACTTCCCGCGGACCCGGCAAAGGAGGTGTGCGTTTCCATCAGGATGTCACGCTGTCTGAAGTCATGGCCCTGTCGGCCTGGATGTCGGTGAAGAACGCGGCAGTCAACGTGCCCTACGGCGGCGCCAAGGGCGGCATCCGTGTAGACCCCAAGACTCTGTCCATGGGAGAACTGGAACGCCTGACCCGCCGCTACACCAGCGAGATCGGCATCATCATCGGACCGTCCAAAGACATTCCCGCTCCGGACGTGAACACCAATGAGCAGATCATGGCCTGGATGATGGACACCTACTCCATGAACGAAGGCGCCACCGCAACGGGCGTGGTGACCGGCAAACCGATTGACCTGGGCGGCTCGCTGGGTCGCCGGGAAGCCACCGGACGCGGTGTGTACACCGTGGGTGTAGAAGCGGCGCGCCATCTCGGGATGGATATCAGTACGGCACGTGTGGCTGTACAAGGCTTCGGCAACGTGGGCGGCATTGCGGCCAAACTGTTCGCACAAGCCGGTGCCAAGGTGGTTGTCGTTCAAGACCATGGCGGCACGGTTTATCGCGAAGCGGGGATTGATGTGCCGGCCCTGTTGACCCACGTTTCCCGTCAAGGTACGGTAGGTGGCTTTACCGGCGCAGAAGCATTGGATGCCAACGCGTTTTGGGATATTCCATGCGAAATCCTGATCCCTGCCGCCCTGGAGCAACAGATCACCGCAGCCAATGCCAATCGCATCCAGGCCAAACTGATCATCGAAGGTGCGAATGGCCCTACGACGCCTGCGGCAGACGACATCCTCCAGGAGCGCAATATTCTGGTGGTACCGGATGTGATTGCCAACGCCGGGGGGGTGACGGTCAGCTATTTCGAGTGGGTGCAGGATTTCTCCAGCTTCTTCTGGAGTGAGGATGAAATCAATGCACGCTTGGTGCGCATCATGAAAGATGCGTTTGCAGCCGTATGGGAAGTAGCCCAGGACTACAAGGTGAGCCTGCGCACCGCAACGTTCATTGTTGCGTGCAAGCGGATTCTGCACGCCCGCGAATTGCGCGGTCTGTACCCCTGAAAACCGCGAAGGAGTCGCTGCAGTGAACCTTACTGCAGCGGCTTTTTGAGGTGTTCAGGAATGGGGAGGGCCACCAGATCAATGCCCTCCTCCATCAATTCACGCGCTTCGGTGGGTGTTGTCTTGCCGCGGATGCCGCGCTCTGCGACCTCACCGTAATGGATGCGCCGGGCTTCATCGGCGAACCGGTCACCCACATCCTCGGTATTCGCCAGCACCTGCTTGGCCATATGGACCCATGCCTGATGCAACGCATTTTGCAACTCTGGATTCAGGGCGGGACCGCCCTCGCTCACAGCATCCGCATTTGCTGGAGATAGCGGGGGTGACACAGCCGGAGCCTTGGCTCCGGAGAGATTCAGTCTCGGGGCACTGAGCTTCTTTTGGACTGCAGCATCACCACACAGGGGGCACTGAACCAGTGCGCGCTGCACCTGGGACACAAAATTTTGCTCCGAGCCGAACCACCCTTCAAACGTGTGTCCGGCGGAACATTGCAAGTCCAGCACTTTCATGGTATCGCCGAAACCGTTAGCCCGGTGAGTTGGACGACCAAACTGGTGTCCATGCACCAGACTGGTAGCCTTGAAGCCACATCGCTGCAGCAATGGTCTTGGCGTCTGTCACCTGGCCATTCAGACACCATGTGAACAATTCTTCTGCAGTCGCAGTGAAGACATCCAAAAATTCACCGTTATCCAACTCACGCTCTCCGGCCACAAGTCCTTTGGCAAACCAAACTTCAATGAATTCGGTCGAATAAGCGATGACGGGGTGAATAACGCCTGCCTTGGACCACTCGGAAGCTCGATAACCGGTTTCTTCAAAGAGCTCCCGCTGGGCGCAGTGGGCAGTGCTCTCGCCTGCATCCAACTTGCCGGCAGGAAACTCAATCATGACTCGCTGCACGGGGTAACGATATTGGTGCTCTAACACCACACGCAAAGATTGCCCCGGAGATTCGATCAAAGGCACGACCATAACCGCCCCGGGATGCACCACATATTCACGGGTAGCGTGGTTCCCGTCTGGCAAGGAAACTATGTCGCGCCGGACATGCAAAAAGCTACCTTTGACCATGTCTTCGCTGGAAACTTGGGTTTCCAGCAAGTGGGCTATGCCACTGGAATCAGTCATGGTGCTCGAGGAGATAACGATAGACAAAGCCTGGAAACGCGAATGTCAGAAAAAGCGTCGCGGTGATGGCATAAAACTCCCACCCTTGGAGAGCAATCTGACCCGCATTCTTTTCCAGAAGCAGCCCCAAACCACCAACCAGAAAATAGAGGACCACCAACTCCACCAAACGCAGAGCGAGCGACTTCGAAGCTGAACCAAAGAAGCCGAAAAAGCGGGAGGTCGCAAACGGCAAATTCGCCGCAATCAGCCCGGCCAATAACAGGACTAGCACGTGAGGCGAATTACCCATGATTTTAAAGAACCGAGGCGAAGGCTGGTTGCGATCACATGCCCAGCATCTGTCGTACCGATGAGGCACACAATGCCATCAGGCTGCCAGGGGCCAATCCGAGAATCAGGACCAATGCACCATTGATAGAGAGCACCACGCGCACGTCAGCGGGCGCATTAACCGTTGTCGCGGTAATCGGCTCATCAAAATACATCACCTTGACCAAACGCAGGTAGTAGAAAGCACCCACTAAGGACATCAAGACTGCAAAGATCGCCATGCCCAAATACAGTGGCTGCCCGGATACCACCAAGGCTTGCAACACTGAAAGCTTGGCATAGAACCCGACCATCGGAGGAATACCTGCCAGAGAGAATGCGCAGATCGCCATCACGGCGGCATACAGCGGGCTACGCTGATTCAAGCCGGCAAAGTCGGAGATTTCTTCGCTCTCGAAACCTTCGCGAGACAAAAGCAGGATGACACCGAAAGTAGCCAGCGTAGTCAGCACGTAAGTGATGACGTAAAACATCGAAGAACTGTAGGCGTTCGCTGCAAAGGTAACCGCATCACCGTTCACTACGCCGGACATCAGACCCAACAATACGAAACCCATTTGGGAAATCGTAGAAAACGCCAACATGCGTTTCAGATTGGTCTGGGCAATGGCAGCCAAGTTGCCGATCAACAAGGAGCCTACCGACAGAACCATCAACATCTGTTGCCAGTCGCCCGCCAATGGACGCATACCCTCCACCAACAAACGGATGCAGATAGCAAAAGCGGCTAGCTTGGGTGCACCACCGATCATCAAGGTGACGGCGGTAGGCGCACCCTGATAAACGTCGGGAATCCACATGTGGAATGGGACTACGCCCAACTTGAACGCGAGACCCGCAACGATGAACACCAGACCGAACACCAGCACATCAGGACGGATTTGACCGCTGGAGATGGACTTGAACAACTGGGTGATATCTAGTGTGCCGGTGGCGCCATACAACATGGACATGCCATACAGCAGGAAACCGGAAGCCATGGCACCCAGAACAAAATACTTCATCGCCGCTTCAGTGGCCGACACATTGTCACGACGCAATGCAACCAGGGCATAGCTGGACAAAGTCAACAATTCCAGACCCATGTACGTCAACAATAGGTTGTTGGACGAAATCATGACGAACATGCCGAGCAAAGACAACATGTTTAGCGTGAACAATTCGCCACCCCGAAGCATGTCGCGATGACCTGCGTAAGGACGCGCGTACACCAGAGACACCATGACCGCAATCGCAGCGAAGCACTTGAGCCAATTGCCCATTGCATCGCTTACAACCATGTTTCCAAAGCCATAGTAGGTCTGCCCGGCCATTGCCAAATGAGCTTCCAAGGCAGCGACCACCGCCAAGGTCAACATGGTCAGGACATAGGTGAGGTTACGCAAGGGCGTCTTTACTCCCAGATCGATCAACAGGATGGCGCACGCCATCACCATCAAAACGATCTCTGGATACACCGTGATCCAACTGATTGTGTCAATCATCATTCGTCTCTCAATTCAGTTTGATCAGTTCAATTTGGAAATGGCAACATGCTTCAGCAGTTCTGCCACCGACACGTCCATCACGTCCGTGAAGGGCTTGGGATACAAACCCATAGCGAGCACCGCAATCGCCAACAAGCCAAGCATCAGAAATTCACGGGCGTTGATGTCCGTGAGTTCTTTGACATCATCATTGCTTACAGGGCCCAGGTAGACGCGTTTGAACATCCAGAGCGTGTATGCCGCACCGAAAATCAGGGCACTTGCTGCCGCAAAACCGATCCAGAAATTGAACTTGACTGCACCCAGAATGACCATCCACTCACCGACGAAGCCTGCAGTTCCCGGCAAGCCGCAGTTCGCCATGGCAAACAGTAAAGCAAAGGCAGCAAACTTGGGCATGGTGTTCACGACACCGCCGTAGCTGGCAATTTCACGGGAGTGAACACGGTCGTACAACACACCAATAGACAGGAACATGGCGCCGGACACAAAACCGTGCGCGATCATCTGCACCAATCCACCGGATACACCCAGGTCATTAAAGATGAAGAAGCCAAGGGTCACAAAACCCATGTGCGCAACAGATGAATACGCAACAAGCTTCTTCATGTCCTGTTGAACCATCGCGACCAGGCCCACATACACAACGGCAATCAACGACAGCGCCACCATGAACCCGCCATAGGCATGCGCAGCATCAGGAGCAATAGGCATAGAGAAACGCAAGAAGCCGTAAGCGCCCAGCTTTAACATGATAGCAGCCAGCACTGCAGAGCCACCCGTGGGTGCTTCCACGTGCACGTCAGGCAGCCAGGTGTGGACGGGCCACATGGGAACCTTCACGGCGAAGGCCGCAAAAAATGCAAAGAACAGCAGTGTTTGAGCCGTCTGACCCAAGGGTAGCGCATGCCACTTTGCCAGATCAAAGCTACCGCCGGACTGGGTGTACAGGAAAATCAAAGCAATCAGCATCAACAAAGAACCCAGGAGCGTGTACAAGAAAAACTTGAACGCTGCGTAGATCTTGTTGGGGCCACCCCAGATACCGATGATCAGGTACATCGGGATCAAGGTCGCCTCAAAGAACACATAAAACAGCATGCCGTCCAAAGCGGAAAACACACCGATCATGAGCCCACTCAGTATGAGGAAAGCGCCCATGTATTGATTCACGCGTTGGGTAATCACCTCCCATGCGGCAATCACCACGATCACCGTGATAAACGCGGTCAAGGGCACAAACCAGAACGAAATGCCATCCAACCCGAGGTGGTAATTGACATTGAAACGTTCAATCCAAGGAACGTTCTCAACAAACTGCATGGCGGCTGTGCTGTTGTCGAACTGCCCGTACAAAGGCAGGGTCAACAACAAGCTCACAACCGCACCGATCAACGCCACCCATCGCACTGCATTGGCCTGCTCATCACGCCCGAGCGCAAGCAGCAAAACACCAAAGGCAATCGGCACCCAAATAGAAAGGCTCAACAAACCCATATTCTTTTTCTCCTACTTGAGCCAGACGAAATATGTCATCAACACAAACACGCCGAGGATCATGATCAGCGCGTAGTGGTACAGATATCCGGACTGAGCCTTGCGAACCAAACCGGAAAACAGTCCCACCAGCTTCCAGGAACCATTGACAACAGCACCGTCAATCAACGCCTGGTCACCGACTTTCCAAAGCCCGGTACCGAGCATGCGTGCACCACGTGCCAGAACGTTTTCATTGATCCAGTCGAGGTAATACTTGTTCTCCAACAGGGTGTAGACCGGCTGGGCCGCACGCTTGATGGCCGCAGGTATGGCTGGATACATCATGTAGAAAACATACGACGTCACCACACCAGCAATGGCCAACCACAGTGGCAGGGTTGTGAGCGAGTGCATCGCCATCGTTGCGGCTCCATGGAACTCGGCAGACAATTCTTCCATCGCGGGATGCAGTTCGTGATTGACGAAAATCACACCCTTGAAGAAGTCCCCATGCAACATGGGTTCAATCGTGAAATAACCGATCAGAACGGACGGAATCGCCAAGAGGACAAGGGGTACCCATACCACCCAAGGAGATTCATGTGGCTTCGCGTCATGGTGGTGATCATGGCCGTGATGGTCATCATGGTGAGCGTCGGGGTTCTGATCGAATCTCTCCTTGCCATGGAACACCAAGAAATACATCCGGAAGGAGTAAAACGCTGTCACGAACACACCGGCGAGGACCGCAAAATTCGCAAATCCAGCTCCTGGCAAGTGACTTGCGTGGACAGCCTCAATGATGCTGTCCTTGGAGTAGAAACCCGAGAAGAGAGGCGTACCAATCAAGGCCAGCGACCCCAGCAAGGAAGTGATCCAAGTCACTGGCATGTATTTGCGCAGACCACCCATCCAACGAATGTCTTGGTTGTGGTGGACGCCCATGATCACCGAGCCCGCACCCAAAAATAACAACGCCTTGAAGAACGCGTGGGTCATCAAATGGAATACGGCCACAGAATAAGCCGAGACGCCGAGGGCAACGGTCATGTACCCGAGCTGGGAAAGCGTGGAATAAGCCACCACACGCTTTATGTCGTTTTGGATGATCCCGAGGAAACCCATGAAAAGCGCGGTGATGGACCCGATTACCAAGATGAAGTTGAGGGCCGTATCGCTTAGCTCGAACAAAGGAGACATGCGGGACACCATGAAGATGCCGGCTGTCACCATGGTTGCCGCGTGAATCAACGCCGAAATGGGTGTGGGACCTTCCATGGAGTCAGGCAACCAAACATGCAGTGGGAACTGCGCAGATTTACCCATGGCCCCAATGAACAGGCAGATGCAAATCACCGTGACCAACATCCAATCAGTTCCCGGAAACACCAGCGCTGACAGATCGGCAGATTTTGCGAACACCTCAGAGTAATTGAGGCTACCGGTGTAGGCACCGATCAAACCAATGCCAAGAATGAACCCAAAGTCACCTACCCGGTTGACCAGGAAGGCCTTCATGTTGGCAAAGATGGCTGTCGGCTTGTTGAACCAGAATCCGATCAACAAATAAGACACCAGGCCCACTGCTTCCCAACCGAAAAACAACTGCAACAGGTTGTTGCTCATCACGAGCATCAACATGGAGAAAGTGAACAGGGAGATGTAGGCAAAGAAGCGGTTGTATCCCTCATCCTCCTCCATGTAACCGACGGTGTAGAGGTGCACCATCAGCGAAACGAAGGTAACCACACACATCATCATGGCAGTCAAGGAGTCGATCAGGAAGCCGATCTCCATTTTCAAACCGCCGACGACCATCCACGTATAGATCGTTTCGTTAAAACGTGCACCGTCGTTTACCACAGACATCAAGGTCATCGCAGACAAGACGAATGCAACGAAAACACCCAGAATGGTGAGGCTGTGACTGAGCTTGCGGCCAATCCAATTACCACCGAATTTAGTACCGAACACACCGGCAAGAACCGCACCTGCCAACGGTGCAAGAGGCACCGCCAGCAATGTGGAAGCAGAAAGGGTCTGGCTCATTCGATTAGCCCTTCAAGGTATTGAGCTCATCCACGCTGATACTGGACTTGTTACGGAACAACAAGACCAAAATCGCAAGGCCGATGGCAGACTCAGCAGCAGCAACGGTCAAGATGAAGAAAACAAAAATCTGACCGTGCATGTCATGCAGGTAGTGAGAGAAAGCCACAAAGTTGGTATTGACAGCCAACAACATCAGTTCGATTGCCATCAGCAACACGATCAGGTTCCGCCGATTCAGAAAAATTCCGACCACGGACAGCGCGAACAGCATCGCGCCCAACGAAAGAAAATGTCCAAGGGTCAAGATCATGCTTTTGGCTCCGAAACTTCAGCAACTGGCGCAACCGCTGCTTGGGTTGCGTCCATTTTGACGACGGTCATACGGTCTGCAGAACGCACACGGACCTGATCGCCAGGGGAGACGTATTTGCTGTCTTTGCGTGCACGCAATGTCAAAGCAATCGCAGCAATCATCGCTACCAACAAAATGGCCGCCGCCACCTCAAGCTGCACCAGATACTGCGTAAAGAGCAACTTGCCCAGCTCCTTGGCATTATTCGCTTCGGCAGCGGTCGCTACAGCGTTGGGATCATCGACGACGCGGAATCCTCCCATCAATACTGCAGCCATCTCCAGTGCGATCACTACACCGACGATGGCAGCCAGAGGGAAATGCTTCCAGAAGCCGACGCGCAGGTTCTCAACGTTGATATCCATCATCATCACGACGAACAGGAACAACACCATGACAGCACCCACATAGACCAGCACCAGCGTGATGGACAGGAACTCGGCCTTCAACAGCATCCAGATCATGGCGGCTTGGAAAAAAGTCAGGACCAGATACAGGGCTGCATGCACCGGATTCCGCGCTGTAATTACGCGGAATGCGGCGAATAGCAACACCGCAGAAAAGACGTAAAAAAGTCCAGTCGTTACGTTCATGATTCAAGGGCTTTCTTGCGGCAATTCATCGGTATTTGGCGTCAGCCTGCTTGTTGGCAGCAATCTCGGATTCGTAGCGATCACCGACTGCCAGCAACATATCCTTGGTGAAGTACAAGTCGCCACGCTTCTCACCGTGGTATTCCAAAATGTGGGTTTCAACGATGGAATCAACTGGGCAACTTTCTTCACAAAAGCCGCAGAAGATACACTTGGTCAAGTCGATGTCGTACCGTGTTGTACGACGGGAACCGTCATCGCGAACATCCGATTCAATCGTGATCGCCATGGCAGGACACACAGCCTCACACAGCTTGCATGCGATGCATCGCTCTTCGCCGTTTTCATAGCGTCGCAAAGCGTGCAATCCGCGAAAACGGGGAGAAAGAGGAGTTTTCTCTTCAGGAAATTGAACCGTTACCTTGCGGCGGAACAAGTAGCGTCCGGTTAAAGCCATTCCCTTCATCAGCTCCAGCAAAAGGAAGCTGCTCAGGAAATCCTTCAAAGAAAATGCAGGTGTAGAACGTTGAATAGTTGCGGTCATTTCGATTGCCCTTTCAATTCCAGATGTTGAAAGGTGTCTGCATCCAGACGCCAACCACCAGCAGCCAAACCAGGGTCACAGGAATAAATACCTTCCAGCCCAGACGCATGATTTGGTCGTACCGGAATCGGGGAAAAGTCGCTCGAATCCAGATGAACAGGCTAACCATAAAAAATGTCTTGGCACCCAACCAGATCCATCCGGGGATGAAATCCAGTACGGCCACCGGTGAATACCAGCCGCCCAAGAACATCACCACCGCCAAAATAGAGACCAGCCACATGTTGACGTACTCTGCCAAGTAAAACATGGCAAAGGACATTCCCGAATACTCGACCATGTGTCCCGCAACGATCTCAGCTTCGCCTTCGACGACGTCAAACGGATGGCGGTTGGTCTCGGCCAGGCCGGAAATGAAATACACCACGAACACTGGCAGCAATGGCAGCCAATTCCAAGACAAGAAACTCAGACCTTTGTCGGCGAAATATCCCTTGCCCTGACCCAGCACAATCTCAGTCATGTTCATGGAGCCCGCGACCATCAGGACGATGACCAAGCAAAACCCCATCGCGATTTCATAGCTCACCATTTGCGCAGAAGCGCGCAAAGCCCCCAAGAAGGAGTACTTGGAGTTGGAGGCCCATCCGGCGATCACAACACCGTACACCTCCAGGGAGGTGATGGCCATCAAGAAAAGCAAGCCGGCATTAATGTTTGCCAAAGCCACATCAGGACCAAACGGAACCACCGCCCAAGCAGCCAACGCGGGCATGATGGTCAGAATGGGGCCGATGAAAAATAAGCCCTTGCTCGCAGCGGTCGGCACCAAAATTTCCTTGGTCAGGAGCTTGAGGGCGTCGGCAATAGGTTGCAACAGACCACCTGGGCCCACACGGTTCGGCCCGAGGCGTACCTGCATCCATCCCAAATATTTGCGCTCCCACAAAGTGAGATACGCGACGGCGCCCATCAGCGGCAAAACCAAAACGACAATCTTGATGAGTGTCCAAATTACCGGCCATACCGCAGCAGCCCAGGCAGGAGCCGCAAACAAGCCCAATCCGAAGTTGTAGATTGCATCGATCATGCGGCCACCTCTTGTGCAGCACGCGCATCGGCAGTCAACTGCAATGATCCGGAGCGGCGCACTATGCCGTCCAACTGATAAATACTGGCAACCGCTGGACGGACTTCAGCGGGGGTCAAATCAATACTGCCGTTGAAGGTGTTGTTGAGCCGATCTGTTGCGACGGTTTTGCTGTCAATGCCGGTCGTGGCCATCGAGGACAGCACATCCTGCGTAGATTCAAAACTCATTCCCGGCACATCCAGCAAATTAGCCAATACGCGCAAAACTTTCCATGCAGGACGGGTCTCACCCAGGGGTTTGACTACCGCATGGAAGCTTTGAACACGCCCTTCAGCATTTGCAAAAGAACCGGATGTCTCAGTGAATGGCGCAATGGGGAGCAGCACATCACTGAAGGTCATGTTCGATTTGAAAGGACTCAAGGTCACTACCATTTCAGCACCCATCAAGCCTTGCTTGGCAGCTGCGCCGATTGCTGAATCAAACTCAGGCTCCACATTCAACAAGATTGCTGCCTTGAGTGCACCGGTCAGCATCTGACCTGCACTAAAGCCGTCAGCGGCTGGTAATGCACCAACGGCATAGGCACCCACTGTGTTGGCGGCTTCCGTCAAAAATCCTACTGTCGCACCTGTCTGAGCACCAATCCAATTGGCAACGGTCGCCAAGCTGCTGGATTTGGCATGGTGAGCGACAGCGTTACCCAACAAAATGGCCTTGCGCTCACCACCCAGCAGCGAAGCAGCAACAGCTCGCGCAGCGTCTGTTGCGGTTCCCGATACGGGTGCTTGTACGCCAGCCTGCTCGCCGACTGCTGTAGCAATGTCGGCCAGGGCTTGAGCCCACACTGCGGACTCAATCACTTGCATGGAAGCCAGCGGCATAGCCCAGTCTTGAGCAGAATCTGAAATCGCATGTACACGGGCTCCCGCCTTGCAAGCTTGGCGGATGCGTTGAGCAAACAAGGGGTGATCCTTGCGGAGATTTGCGCCCACAACTAACACACGCTGCAAAGTACTCAAAGCCGAGATAGAGGTACCCAAA
This sequence comes from Betaproteobacteria bacterium, assembly GCA_009925925.1. GTDB lineage: Bacteria > Pseudomonadota > Gammaproteobacteria > Burkholderiales > Burkholderiaceae_C > Allorhodoferax. The sequence continues at coordinate 169 of RFQA01000072.1, read as the reverse complement.
TAAGGAACACCATTTGGACGTGCAAACTCTGCGTGGCGCAAACGGAAATCCACACTGTCGGATCCGAAGCCATTCATGAGGCTTTTCGCCAAGAAAAGCAAACATTAGCCTATACATTATGGGCTGTACAGGAGATCAAAAAGAAGAAATTTTATCCCGTTTAGGTAAA
>RFQA01000071.1 GCA_009925925.1 Betaproteobacteria bacterium | reverse complement strand
TTGCTGGTCAACACGTCACGTGCTGAGCTGATAGAAAACGATGCATTGATTGGCGGCTTGAACCGTGGGCGGCCGGGAATGGCTGCCATCGATGTGTTTGAAGCAGAACCCATTCTTCAAGGTCACGCTTTGCTGCGCTTGGAAAACTGTATTTGCACGCCACACATCGGCTATGTGGAGCAGGATAGCTATGAGCTCTACTTCGGTGCCGCCTTCGATAACGTTGTCAACTACATCAAAGGAACGCCGTCCAACATCATCAACCCCGGCGCTTTACAGGTTCGTCGCTGAAACGAGGCAGGCCCAAGACTCACTCAGCGTGGGAGCTTTTCCATCGTCGGTGACATTCCGGAGATATCAAAGTCAATCAGATTGTCCGCCGCTGGGCTTTCCAGAGCCGGAACCATGTCCGGGATATCCAACTCAAGGTCCACTTCATGAGAAGGTAGAGAAGCGATAGGCAACGCAACCTCGATCGGACCCGTGGAGGTAGCTGGGGCCGGAACGTCCTTGGCTGCTACCTTGCTCGCACTGAATGCGGCTGGTGCACCGTCCAATGCATTGACCAGACGGCTACCAATTGCGTGAAGCAATAACAACTCTTTGAAAGCGTCGAGATCAAACTCCAGATGGGCCGCACTATCGGGTTGACGCACCATACAAGTTTCCAGGAAGTCGAGAGCCTCTCGAGAAGGCCATAGTTTCACCAGGTGCGCGCATAACTCAGGATAGGCCTCCAGGCCCTCACCTGACTTCAGGAAGTCGCTGTAACCCGGAACTTGCCCGGTGAACACGGCGTTGAATTCTTCGCGGTAGCGGTCAAATTCGTCCTTCCGGCTCAAGGTGTGGAATATCTTCAGCAGATCCAAGCACACCAGCGGATTGAAGTCGACCGAATCAGCAACATGCCCCTCCAAAAGTTCAATGGCATCCTCGTACTGCCCCAAGGTCATGAAGAACTCGGCTTGCTGGCGGATGTCCAACATCTCTTGGGTGTTTATCGCGCGGAGGCTACCCGACAGGCTGTTGGAGAAATCACGCAAACCCATCAACCGCGATGACCTAGGGCTTTGCAACACTGGTGTATCCGCCACCTCATGAGAAACAGACCCCTGCACCGCTTTTTCTGCCGGCAAGTCAAAGTCAAGCTCAAGATCTACGTCGAGTGGCTTTAGTGGTGCAGTGACTTTGGGAACAGGGGTATCGACGCTCACATTGGCTTGAATGATGACCTCTGGGACGGCATCCAGCCCTTGGGCAACATCAGCATTCTGCTTGAATGCAGACTCGGGGCCCGAAATCGCCCCCGCCTCACCCCGCCACCAAGGACTGCCCTCTGCCGCCCGTTGTTGACGGCGAATGATCCAAAAGCCCCCAGCTACTACCAGCAGGATCAAGGCGCCAAGCCCGATCACCACGGGGTTCCAATAACGCTCGCTCTCTGAGCGTTGCAAGCGCTCGCTCAAATCTTTGACCTGGCGTTGGTTCTGCCCAGAAGCCTCGCTCAACTTCTGGATGCTGACCTCCAAACTTTTGAGTCTCGCAGCGTCTTGAAGTACATCTTCCGGAGTGAGATTGAGCGCGCGCCAGAGAGCAGCGGCCTCGCCGCGCTTCTGCGCATCCTCCGTCGGTGTGCTCAGCAGCTCGGGGGTCGCCTTCAATGTGGGATCACGCTCAACCGAAAGGTCAAGTGGGGCAAGCTTGAGCCTTGCTTTACCGGAAGGGCTTGGCTTGGCAACCAGCTCCGTGGACTGAGAAGCCGACTTACTTGCGCTGACTTGGGGCTTGGGAGTTGATCTCACCCCTTCTTTGCCCACCAAAGGCGCAGACGAGTTACTGGCCGGAGCTTGGGGAAGGATATCGATTTGCGCAGGTCTTGCGGGAGGACTTGTCGCGCTAGATGCGTTGTTAACAGAGGAGCCGGTTGAGACTTCTGACGCCACATCAGCCAACAATACATATCGACGTGAAGCTTTAGCGCCGCAGGTTGAACGCAAATAAACAGTAACTACTGGCTCATCGACGGGGAGCTTGGAACTGATACGAACCTGCCATGTTTGCCCTGCCACAGGGGGCTCACCGTTGACAGAAACCTTGCCGCCTTCCACTCTGTTTTCGCCATAAAAGACATCTGCCTCGAAGCAAAGATCAGACACGTCTTCGTCAGAAGCAGCCGACACGGAGATGGAGAGACTCAGTGTCTGTGCAACGATGGCTGCACCCTTCGCGCGGCCTAAGGTGAGTGCCTGGCTGCTCATCGACAGGACGAGCAACATGGCTGCAAATGCACAAGATTTGAATTTGAAAACGGGCTTCATTGTTACAAATGATTCTCGCATATCTCCCAGCAAGGTTCGCGCCATGAAATGGGAGGGAAAACTGCCCTTGAACAAAGGTCCTTCAAGCAGACCCGCGTTCAAAAAACGAGATACCCAAAGAACAGAGTCGGGGCGAATGGCAGAGCAGAATGGCCCTCCACACTCCCCCAGACGCCAACGAGACAACAAATGCTCCGCACGGTGGTCCCCGGGGTGACAATTCCCACCTGAAGTTTCCGAATTCAGTCACGCAAAAGACAGGCTATGGACGAACCCATTCTTACTATCGAAGAACGCTCTGCCATCAATGGTGGACGCTGGTTTTCAACGCTTTCACCTTCACTCAAACACGACATCCTTCGATGTGCATTTGTCAAACGCTTCAAAGACGGCGACCTGATAGCTGCTCGCGGGGAACCACCGGAAGAGTGGATCGCCTGCGCGAAAGGGGCTGTGCGGGTGAGTTCGACTTCCATCTCTGGAAAGCAAATCACGTTGACCTATGTCGAGCCGGGCATCTGGTTCGGCGATGTGTCGATTTTCGATGGGGACCGGCGCACGCACGACGCATATGCCCATGGGGAAACCACGGTTCTGTGCGTCGCCAAGGCAGACTTCAAGAAAATACTGGCGACCCATGTCGAGCTTTACGAAGCAATGCTGCGTTTGCACGCGCGACGCATCCGGCAACTGTACGGCTTGGTCGAGGACCTGAACACCCTGCCGCTCAGGGCAAGGCTGGCCAAACAGCTTTTGCATTTGGTGCGCAGCTATGGCGTTCCGTCGCTGAGCGACGGCAGCGAGGTTCGCATCGGTCTTCAGTTGGCACAAGAAGAACTTGCGCAGTTGCTGGGTGCATCACGTCAGCGCGTCAACCAGGAGCTCAAAGCCATGGAACGCGAAGAGGCCATTCGCATAGAACCGGGTGGCTTGGTCATCCGGGACCGGGCTGCGCTCATGCGGGTCATCGAGTCCGACAGTTAACCCTTTTACCTATCAACTACACACTGCACGTGCATGAGTGAATTCGATCATTTTGTAGGCACACGCAGTGTGTCAGCCTCGCATGCCTTGGACGAGGCAGCCCTGCATCAATGGCTGCTCCAATCTCTTCCAGGCTACGCCGGTCCTTTGACTATTGAGATGTTCAAGGGTGGTCAATCCAACCCCACCTACAAACTTAATACGCCAGCGCGCAGTTATGTCATGCGTGCGAAACCCGGACCTTCAGCAAAGCTGCTCCCTTCGGCCCATGCCATCGAGCGGGAATTTGCGGTGATGCAGGGGCTCAAGGCCAGCTCTGTACCGGTTCCGGAGATGCTGTGTTTGTGTGAAGACGAAAGCATCATCGGGCGAGCTTTTTACGTCATGGAGTTCATGCAAGGCAGGGTACTCTGGGACCAATCTCTGCCTGGGATGACCCGCGAGCAACGCACTGCCATCTACGACGAAATGAACCGAGTCATCTCGGCGCTGCACACCGTGCCCTTTGCTGAAAGGGGTTTGGCAAGTTACGGAAAGCCGGGCAACTACTTCGAACGCCAAATAGGCCGTTGGAGCAAGCAATACGTCGCTTCCATCACGCAGCCCATTCCGGAAATGGACCGTTTGATGGAGTGGCTCCCTGCCCATATACCGCCCATGGCTCGGGACGAATCCATGGTCAGCATTGTTCACGGTGACTACCGGTTGGACAACTTGATGTTCTCCCCTGAAGAGCCCCAAGTTTTGGCGGTACTGGACTGGGAGCTTTCCACTTTGGGCCATCCGCTGGCGGACTTCAGCTACCACTGCATGACATGGCACATCCCGCCTGGTGCCTTTCGGGGCATCGGTGGACTGGACCACACAAACCTCGGAATCCCCGTCGAGTCGGACTACATCGCGAAGTACTGTGAACGCACGGGTCTGGCTACTCCTGATCAATTGAAGGCGGACTGGAACTTCTACATGGCCTACAACATGTTCCGGATCGCAGCCATCCTGCAAGGCATCGCCAAGCGCGTTGAAGCGGGAACAGCTTCCAGTGCACAAGCCGTGAGCTCCGCAGCAGGTTCCAAGCCCCTGGCGCAACTGGCTTGGAGCTTCGCATCCCGCAGCTGAAACCCAAACTTCCCCCGACAGATTCCCAACGGAGATCCCATGGACTTTGACTATTCGCCCAAAACCAAAGAGCTGCAACAACGTTTGCTGCGCTTCATGGATGAGTTCATCTACCCTGCCGAAAACGCGTACCACGCTGAAATCGCAGCCAATACCGCGGCAGGCAAGCGCTGGACACCACTGCAAACCATAGAGTCACTCAAACCCAAAGCGCAGGCAGCGGGGCTGTGGAATCTGTTTTTGCCGGTCGACAGTGCAGAAGCAGCCGGCTTTCATGGTGCGGGCCTGACCAACCAAGAATACGCCCCCTTAGCCGAAATCATGGGCCGGGTCATGTGGTCCAGCGAGGTGTTCAATTGCTCGGCGCCCGACACCGGCAACATGGAAACTATTGCCCGTTATGGCTCTGAGGAAAGCAAGCTGCGCTGGCTAAAACCACTGATGGACGGGAAAATCCGCTCAGCATTTGCCATGACCGAGCCGGCCGTCGCGTCCAGCGATGCTACCAATATCGAGACGCGCATCGAACGCCAAGGCGATGAATACGTGATCAACGGTCGCAAATGGTGGATTTCAGGCGCCGGTGATCCGCGTTGTGCAATCTACATCACGATGGGAAAAACAGACCCTGATGCCCCACGCCATTCGCAGCAAAGCATGGTGTTGGTGCCGGCAGAGACCCTAGGCATAAAAATTTTGCGCCCTTTGAACGTCTTCGGCTACGACGACGCTCCGCATGGCCACATGGAGATGGTGTTCGACAACGTTCGTGTGCCGGTAGGCAACATTTTGCTGGGTGAAGGGCGAGGCTTTGAAATCGCCCAAGGGCGCCTCGGACCCGGTCGCATCCACCATTGCATGCGTTTGATCGGCTTGGCCGAACGCTCGCTGGAGCTGATGTGCAAACGCGCCAGCAGCCGGATTGCTTTCGGAAAGCCGGTGGCAGCCCAGACGGTGACGCAGGAGCGCATTGCAGAGGCCCGCTGCAAGATCGATATGGCGCGGCTGTTGACGCTCAAAGCGGCTTGGATGATGGACATGGGTGGCAACAAGTTCGCCAAGAATGAAATTGCCATGATCAAAGTCGTTGCTCCCAATATGGCGTGCGAAGTCATTGATTGGGCCATGCAGGCCCACGGCGGTGGTGGCATGTGTGATGACTTCCCGCTGGCTTATGCCTACACCTGTGCGCGCACGCTCCGGTTTGCCGATGGGCCTGACGAAGTGCACCGCAATGCCATTGCGAAACTGGAGCTGGGGAAATACGCCGTGAATCCCAAGCCAGTAGAGATGCCTATCACCCGAGGCTGATGAAACAAAAAGAGCATCCAATTCAGGATGCTCTTTTTTTGATAGGTCTCCACGCACAGCGCGCGGGCGCTAGAACGCAATATGATGTCGAATTACCAAGGCGAATTGGGCATCCCGGACCACAGCTCATCGAGATCAGGGAACTTCCATTTCGCCGGGTCTTCACGGCTGACGATCTTGTCGGAATTCCCGGGACGCGACAGGTCTACGATCTCGGGAACGATACGCATATGGGACTTGGTGGAGTAAAAGACTTTGACACAGGGCGTCGTCAAAGATTTGGCCGTCTGCTCCACCACCACACCCAATCGACCGGAACTCAGCTGCACCAATGAACCAATGGGATAGATACCCAAGCTTTTGACAAAGGCCTGGAACACCTTGCCGTCAAAGTGGCCGCTCGCCCATTCCGCCATCTTCCGCAAGGACTCAGCAGGATCCCAACCCGACTTATAGGGACGGTTGGAAGTAATCGCGTCATAGACGTCGCACACTGCACCCATCTTGGCAAACAAGCTGATCTGTTCACCCTTCAGGCCTTTCGGGTAGCCGGACCCGTCCACCTTCTCATGGTGATGCAGACACACATCCAGTACCATAGGATCTACAGCATTGCCTGTTTGCAGCAAGCGATAACCTTCTTCCGGGTGCTTCTTGATGATTGCGAACTCGGCATCGGTCAGCTTGCCTGGCTTGTTCAATACATCCATGGGCATGGCGGCTTTGCCAAGGTCATGCATCAGGCCGGCAATCCCTGCAGAGCGGGTTTCCTCCTCACTCAAACCCAACTGCTTGGCCAGCGCCACCATCATGGCGCACACGGCCACCGAGTGCATGTATGTATAGTCGTCCGCAGTCTTCAAGCGTGCAAGACTGATCAATGCTCCCGGATTGCGGGTCACAGAATCCGTAATCTCCTGAACCAACTGCTTGGCTCCACCGGTGTCCACCGTTTTCCCCATGCGGGCTTCCTGGAACATCGAAAGGACTGCCTGCTTGGACTGATGACAGATCTTAGCCGCCCGCGCCAACTCTTCTTGCACCGAGAGAGGAGCGACATCCCGACTGGACGATACCGCTTCCCGCAATTCCGCCTCTACCTGCTCTTCAGAATCCGATTCGGATACCGCTGTTTCGCCCACGGCGACGTCAAGGCCCTTGCCGCAGTCGATCCATACTTCGCGAATGGCACTTGCCCGGATGGTGGTGATGTCTTTGGGATCGGTAATGACGAAGCCGGAACGCCAGAATGGATGCTCCATCCAGGAGCCACAAAACTCCTTCAGGTGCATTCCTACAACGAGCTGCTCAACTGCAATTTTCTTAAGCATAAAGGCCTGCTAATGCACCAACGAGTGTGCGAGTGAGCGTTGTTGTGACAACTGTCTCCGACTGGTTTCAGTATAGGCCATGCACTGATAAAACTACAGGACGCACATGATTTGCGTCAATGCAAATGCCGGGGTTTACGTCCGCCACCGTGCCCACTGGATGGGCCGCCGGAGCCGCGGGGCGGCTTACCGATTTCCAGTGAATTCACCAGATCGTCAAAACGCTGGGAGAACAATTTGTCAATCTCAGCAACAACACCGCCCAATTCCGAACCATCGAAATGCCGCTCCATCAAATTCACCATATCCTGCACAAGGATGTCTCTCTGGACCTGCATGATGGCAGCCGGATCCGGCCCGACAAAAAGCATCACAAAATCGTCGCGAGACTCCGTGCCGGGCGCAGCGTCTTCTTCGTCGAATTCAGCATCATAAAAAGTGATTTCAATCGCAGCACCCGCTGAGGCGACTTCATTGAGGTTCATGCAAACCTCATCCAAGGTCTGACGGAAGTCATCGTCACCGGGGACTGTCCAGCACATGCGCAGAACATGCTCTTGGGCGTCCATCTGAATGCCTGGCTCATCTTCGTAGCTGCTTTTTGCACCGTCCGCGAGGGATTTGGCGCCAGCGTATCGCCATAAGGGCCTAAGCGCTTCCTGCAGCTGGATGTAAGTAACCTCGGGCCGCAACACGATTTGACCGTGAACGTGAATTTCAAACGTGGCGTTGAATCGTGACATAAGACTCTTTTCGGGTGGTGCCTGAGACCGGAATCGAACCGGTACGCCCGTTATTCACGAAGCGGCGGATTTTAAGTCCGATGTGTCTACCTATTTCACCACTCAGGCACGGGTGTCTATTGTCAAACAAAAATGCCCCACCAACCGAGGCTGACAGGGCATTTCGACCAGATAAACCTGGAGGCGCGGTCCGGAGTCGAACCGGACTAACCGGATTTGCAATCCGGGGCATAACCGCTTTGCTACCGCGCCGACTTTTTCTCTTTCCTCACCCTAAGGAGAGGAATAAAAAAGGGAAGCAGGCGCTTCCCTTTTTCGGAATTGGAGCGGGAAAAGAGTCTCGAACTCTCGACCTCAACCTTGGCAAGGTTGCGCTCTACCAACTGAGCTATTCCCGCATTCTAAGCCTCAAATTATAGCGTCATTTTCAAGCTATCGGGGCAAAGTCAAAAACTTTTTGCATTGCCCCGATAGGCACTCAATGCTTCACTGCAGGCGCCGTGGCGTCTGAAGGTACAGCTTGTACCGTAGGCGGCACCGGCTCTTCGTCAGGCAAAGGAACCGGCTGTGACTCCAGCGCTAACTCAAGCACTTGATCGATCCAACGTACAGGCACGATCTCAAGTCCGTTCTTCACGTTTTCGGGAATGTCCTGCAAGTCTTTGGCATTTTGTTCAGGAATCAAAACCGTCTTGATTCCACCGCGCAAAGCAGCAAGCAACTTCTCTTTCAGGCCACCGATTTCGGTGACTTCACCGCGCAAGGTAATCTCTCCGGTCATCGCGACATCTCCGCGGACGGGGATACCTGTCAGTGCGGATACAAAAGCCGTAGCCATGGCTGCCCCAGCGCTCGGTCCATCTTTGGGCGTAGCGCCATCAGGCACGTGAATATGGATGTCCTTCTTCTCAAAGGTCTCGTCCTTGATACCCAAGCGACGAGCGCGACTGCGCACGACAGTGCGCGCAGCCTCCACAGACTCCTTCATCACATCACCCAATGAACCGGTGCGGGTAATGACGCCCTTACCGGGAGTCAAAGCAGCTTCAATCGTCAACAAATCTCCGCCGACCTCAGTCCATGCGAGTCCCACCACTTGGCCTACCTGGTTTTGCTCTTCAGCGCGACCATAGGTGTAGCGACGCACCCCCAAGAAATCATTCAAGTTCTCCGCGGTCACGACCACTTGTGCCTGCATTTTCTTGAGCAAAAGGCCCTTGACGACCTTGCGGCAGATTTTGGACAGCTCGCGCTCCAAAGATCGGACACCCGCCTCACGTGTGTAGTAGCGAACGATATCGCGCACAGCATCCTCAGACACAGAGAGCTCCACATCCTTCACACCGTTGTTTTTCATCTGCTTGGGCAACAGATATGTGATGGCAATGTTGGTCTTCTCGTCTTCGGTGTAACCCGACAGACGAATCACCTCCATACGGTCCAGCAACGCCGGTGGGATGTTCATAGAGTTAGAAGTCGCTACAAACATCACGTCGCTCAAGTCGTAGTCCACTTCAACGTAGTGGTCACCAAACTTGTTGTTCTGCTCTGGATCCAACACCTCCAACAATGCACTGCTGGGGTCGCCACGGAAATCCGTGCCCAGCTTGTCGATTTCATCGAGCAGGAACAATGGATTACGTGTGCCAACCTTGGAAAGGCTTTGAAGAACCTTTCCTGGCATCGCTCCAATATAAGTTCTCCGATGACCGCGGATCTCCGCCTCATCGCGCATACCGCCCAAGGCCATACGTACGTATTTGCGGCCTGTGGCCTTAGCTATGCTTTGACCCAAGGAGGTCTTACCTACTCCGGGCGGGCCTACCAGACACAGGATGGGCGCCTTCACCTTGTCGACTCGCTGTTGAACAGCAAGATATTCCAAAATGCGGTCCTTGACTTTGTCGAGGCCATAGTGATCTTCATTCAACACGTTCTCGGCATTCGCCAAGTTGTGTTTGATCTTGGTTTTTGCAGTCCAAGGCAGGCCGGTCAGCACTTCAATGTAATTGCGCACCACCGTCGCCTCTGCAGACATGGGAGACATCAGCTTGAGTTTCTTCAACTCGGCTTCGGCCTTCTTCAACGCCTCCTTGGGCATCTTGGCAGACTTGATCTTTTTTTCGATCTCTTCGATGTCTGCGCCATCTTCACCCTCGCCCAACTCCTTCTGAATCGCCTTGACTTGCTCATTCAAATAGAAGTCGCGCTGGTTCTTTTCCATCTGGCGCTTGACCCGACCGCGGATTTTCTTGTCGACATTCAATATATCGACTTCGTGTTCGATCTGCTCAAACAAATTTTCCAAGCGGTCTTTGACCTCAGGCAGACTCAAAATGGCTTGTTTGCTGTCCAGCTTGAGTGGTAGATGCGCAGCAATGGTGTCAGCCAAGCGACCAGGGTCGTCAATGCTGGAGATGGACGTAAGGATTTCCGGAGGAATCTTTTTGTTGAGTTTGACGTACTGGTCAAACTGCTGCATCACGGCACGACGCAGCGCCTCCACTTCACTACCAGCTTTACGGCTTACGTCCGTCGCCTCAGCAGGCACTTCAATAGGGGTAACGTTCGCTGTGAAATGCAGTTCACCTTCAGAGATCTGGTTGACGGTAGCGCGCTGATGCCCTTCGACCAACACTTTGACAGTGCCATCGGGCAGCTTCAACATTTGAAGGATGGTTGACACACACCCCACATCAAACATATCTGAAACCACCGGATCATCCTTGGCAGCCGCCTTCTGGGCCACCAACATGATGCGGCGCTCTGCCTCCATGGCTGCTTCCAAGGCTTTGATGCTCTTGGGGCGTCCCACGAATAGCGGAATCACCATGTGAGGAAAGACCACCACATCGCGCAAAGGCAATAGAGGCAGTTCTAAGGGGATTGCAGGCAAGGGAATATGGCCGGACATAGGAAAACCTTTACGTTACCTGTGGAATATGGACTGCAAAGCCCGGATTTCAAGCACAACCCGATTATGAAAAACCGGGCAACCCCACAAGTGGGATTGAATACCCCCAAAACCCTTGCTTATCAGGCTATTGGGGGCCATTCCGGCTACGCCTTCTTGGCAGACTCGCGATAAACGAGCAATGGAGGCTTGTTTTCTTCGATGGTGGATTCGTCCACCACTACTTTTTCAACGTTGCCCGCATTGGGCAACTCATACATAGTGTCAATGAGCGATTGCTCCAGGATGGATCGCAAGCCTCGGGCACCAGTTTTGCGGATCAAAGCCCGCTTGGCGATGGCCTTCAGGGCAGCAGGACGGATCTCCAGCTCCGCACCCTCCATCGCCAACAACTTGGCATATTGCTTGACCAAGGCATTCTTGGGCTCAGTCAAGATCTGAACCAAGGCTTCTTCAGTGAGCTCAGCGAGGGTTGCCACCACAGGCATACGCCCCACTAATTCGGGAATCAAGCCGAACTTGATCAAATCCTCAGGCTCAACCTCTTTGAAAACTTCTGTCAATGCACGCTGTTGCTTGCTCTTTACCGCAGCGCCGAAACCGATACCCGAAGACTCTGTGCGGCTCTCGATCACCTTTTCCAAGCCCGCAAACGCACCGCCGCAAATGAACAGTATGTTGGTCGTGTCAATTTGCACGAAATCCTGGTTCGGATGCTTGCGTCCGCCCTGCGGCGGAACACTTGCCATGGTGCCTTCAATCAGCTTCAGCAAAGCTTGTTGAACGCCCTCGCCCGACACATCGCGCGTGATAGAGGGGTTGTCGGATTTGCGTGAAATCTTGTCGATCTCATCGATGTAGACAATGCCGCGCTGTGCGCGTTCTACGTCGTAGTTGCAGCTCTGCAGCAGCTTCAGAACGATGTTCTCCACGTCCTCGCCGACATAACCCGCTTCCGTCAAGGTGGTTGCATCAGCCATCACAAAGGGCACATCCAGCATGCGCGCCAGCGTTTGAGCCAGAAGCGTCTTGCCCGAACCCGTGGGTCCGATCAACAGGATGTTGCTCTTGGCAAGCTCGACATCGTCTTTCTTGGCTTTTTCCTTGTGCTTGAGCCGCTTGTAATGGTTGTACACCGCCACCGCCAGAGTGCGCTTGGCAGGTTCCTGGCCGATGACATAGTTATCGAGGTTCGCCTTGATGTCCGCCGGAGTGGGCAGGTCACTGCGCCCCTCCTTGTTTTCGGTGGTCGCCGGTAGCTCGTCACGGATGATCTCATTGCACAAATCGATGCACTCATCACACACAAAGACGGACGGACCAGCGATAAGCTTCTTCACCTCATGCTGACTCTTGCCACAGAAAGAGCAGTACAGGGTTTTTTCGCTGGTTGAGCCTTTTTTTTCGGCCATGGATGTCTGCCTTTTTCGCTAAGTTAAGCAATGATAACCAAATGAAAACGGTGCCTGTCCGTCGGAAAGGCACCGTTCGGGTGGGCGCGTAGCCCGCCGCAATCAGGGGCGTTTTGTAATCACCTGATCGACCAGACCATATTCTTTGGCCTCGTCTGCAGACAGGTAATAGTCCCGCTCTGTGTCCCGTTCAATTTTCTCCAAAGGCTGGCCGGTGCGCTCCGCCAAAATCTTGTTTAATTGTTCGCGCGTCTTAAGGATTTCACGAGCGTGAATTTCAATCTCTGTGGCCTGGCCTTGTGTACCACCCAAAGGCTGGTGAATCATGACCTTGGAGTTCGGCAGCGAAAAGCGTTTGCCTTTGGCGCCGGCTGCCAACAGAAATGCTCCCATGCTCGCGGCCATGCCGGTACACAAGGTAGACACGTCGGGTTTGATGAAATTCATGGTGTCGTAAATCGCCATACCGGCGCTCACGGAGCCGCCGGGCGAGTTGATGTAGAACGAGATGTCCTTATCAGGATTTTCGCTTTCCAAAAACAACAACTGAGCTACCACCAAGTTGGCGGTCTGGTCGTTGACCGGTCCCACCAGAAAAATCACCCGCTCTTTCAACAAACGGGAATAAATGTCGTATGAACGCTCACCACGTCCCGATTGCTCGATGACCATGGGCACCATTCCCAGAGCCTGGGTTTCCATTGCGCCGGACATTCCGTATTTCACGTTCATAAGCTCTCCAAAATGTAGGGTGTAACTGTACAGAAAAAGACAGACAAAAATGCAAATGGGGCTTAAACGCAGGACTGCAAGTCCCGCGCAAGCCCCATTTCGCTGCGACGCAAAGTTTGCGCCTGCGCTTTGCTTTAGTTCTGGCCCATCAATTCGTCGAAGGACACGGACTTGTCAGTCACTTTGGCCTTGGACAGGATGTATTCGGTCACGTTGTTTTCAATGACCACGGCCTCGACTTCAGCCATGCGGCGGTTGTCACCGTAGTACCAGCGGATCACGTCAGCGGGCTTCTCGTAGCTGGCAGCCAACTCCTCCACGTGGGCCTTGATCTGCTCAGGCTTGGCAGCCAAGTCATTAGAGCGAACCAGCTCAGCTACTACGAGACCCAAACGCACACGGCGCTCAGCCTGCGGGCGGAAGATATCGTCAGGAATAGGTGCCTTGTCGGCGTCCTTGATACCGCGCTGCTTCAGGTCAGCACGTGCGTTTTCCACCATGCGGTCCAGTTCAGCTTGCACGCTGGACTTGGGCAAGTCCAACTCGGCCTTGGCAACCAAGGCATCCATCGCGGCTTGCTTGTTGCGGGCCAACAGGCGGTGCTTGACTTCACGCTCCAGGTTTTTGCGGATGTCTGCGCGCAGCGCCTCCACGGTGCCGTCGGCAATGCCCAAAGACTTGGCCAATGCGCCGTCCACTTCAGGCAGGTTGGCGGCTTCGAGCTTCTTCAGGGTCACCAGGAAATCAGCGGTCTTGCCGGCCACGTCCTTACCGTGATAGTCCGCAGGGAAGGCCAAGGGGAAAGTCTTGCTTTCGCCGGACTTCATGCCACGGGTAGCGTCTTCGAACTCCTTGAGCATCTGGCCATCGCCCAGAATGAACTGGAAGTCAGCAGCCTTGCCGCCAGCGAAAGGTTCGCCGTCGATTTTTCCTTCGAAGTCCACGGTCACGCGGTCGGTGTCTTGGGCCGCGGTGTCTTGTGCGCGCTGGGCGAAAGTACGACGCTGCTTACGCAGGATTTCAATGGTCCTGTCGATGGCTTCGTCTGTCACGTCGGCTGTCAGCTTTTCAACTTCGGCGCCCGCCAAGTCAGCGATCTTGACTTCAGGGAAGACTTCGAAAATCGCGTCGAAAGCCATTTGGCCTTCAGGAGACGTTTCACTCTCGGAAATCTTGGGCTGGCCTGCGACACGCAGCTTGGCTTCGTTAGCGGCAGTGGCAAAAGCCTCGCCCACTTTGTCGTTCATCACTTCGTAGTGAACCGAGTAGCCATAACGCTGGGTCACGACATTCATGGGGACTTTGCCCGGACGGAAACCATCCATCTTCACGGTGCGGGCCAACTTGCGCAGACGGCTGTCAACTTCGGTCTGGATCACGCCCACGGGCAGTGTCAACGTAATCTTGCGCTCCAGCTTTTCCAGAGTTTCTACAGTAACGGCCATCGTTCACTCCTAATGTTGGTATGGCAGGGATTTCACCTGCGACATCGCTGGGATGCCATGTAAGGTTGGTGCGCGGGGGGGGACTCGAACCCCCACAGTGTTGCCACCGTCAGGACCTAAACCTGGTGCGTCTACCAATTTCGCCACCCGCGCTAAAAACAAAACACGGGAGCCGAGAGCCGTGCAGAACCCGTCTGCCAAGCCCCGACTTCCCGTTTGAAATCGGTCAACCCGCTATTTTAACCTGCAAGCGGGCGCCTTCTTTTCAAGTTGCGGCAGGAATCTCGCGTTTGATCCGGAACCATGCCGCATACATGGCCGGCAAAGCCAGCAAAGTCAGCACAGTTGCCACGATCAAGCCGCCCATGATCGCAACCGCCATCGGGCCCCAGAACACAGAGCGGGACAGCGGAATCATGGCCAGCACCGCAGCAGCGGCGGTGAGCACGATGGGTCGCAGGCGGCGCACCGCAGATTCCACAATAGCGTCCCAAGCCGGGATGCCCGCAGCCCTGTCTTGCTCGATCTGGTCAATCAAGATCACCGAGTTGCGCTGGATCATGCCCATCAAAGCAATCACCCCCAGCAACGCAACGAATCCGAACGGACGCCCCAACAAGATCAGCGCACCGGCGACACCTGCAATGCCCAGAGGCCCGGTAATGAATACCAGCAGCGATCGGCTGAAGCTCTGCAGCTGCAGCATAAGCAGCGTAAAAGTCAGGAACAGCATGATGGGAACACCCGCCACGATGGATGCAGAGCCCTTGGAGCTTTCTGCCACCGCGCCGGCCACTTCAATGCGATAGCCATTGATTCCTTTGGAGGCCCACTGCGCTTCAAGCGCTTTCATCTGGGGCAGCAACTCCGCGGTCACGGTCGCGCCTTGCATGCCTTCAACGATGTCACTTTGCACCGTGATTGCGTAGTCCCGGTTTTCACGCCACATCACACCGGGCTCCCACGTGAACACCGGCTTGGCGATCTGGGTGATCGGGATGGACTTGCCGCTACTGGTGGGTAGGTAGGCATTGGCGATGTCGGTGATGGCGTTGCGCTCATCCTGTGGCTGGCGCAATACGATGTCGATCAGCTTGTCGCCTTCACGGTACTGGCCCACCGTCGTGCCGGTAGATAAAGTCTTGGCGGCTTGGGCAATACTCTGACTGCTCACACCCAATGCACGGGCCTTGTCCTGGTCAACCTCGAGGCGCAAAACCTTGACGGACTCGTTCCAGTTGTCGTTCACACCACGGGTGTTGCGGCTCTGGCGCATGGCGGCCTTGACTTCGTCGGCCCGATCACGCAGCACCAGGGGATCGCCGCCTACCACCCGGAACTGCACCGGATAGGCCACGGGCGGACCGTTGGGCAGCAGCTTGACGCGGCCACGTACCTCAGGGAACTCGCTGGCCAACAAGGCCGGCAGCTTCACCCGCAAGGACTCGCGCACTTTCAAGTCCACCGGAATGATGATGAACTGCGACACGTTGGTTTGCGGGAACACCTGGTCCAGCGGCAAATAGAAACGCGGCACACCCGAACCGATCCAGGTGCTTACCGACGCCACACCGGCTTCCTGCATCAGGCGGGCTTCCACGCGCTGGGTGACTTCCTGGTTGTTGGCAAAGGACGTTCCTTCGGGGAACCAGATATCCACCAACACTTCAGGGCGACTGGAGTCCGGGAAGAATTGCTGCTGTACCTTGCCCATACCCACAATGCCCAAGGCGAACACCAGAATAGTGGCGCCAATCGTCGTCCAGCGATGCTGCACGCACCAGTTCACTGTGCGGCGGAATGCGTTGTAAAACGGAGTGTCAAAGTGCTC
>RFQA01000008.1 GCA_009925925.1 Betaproteobacteria bacterium | reverse complement strand
GGCTTCTTCCTGGTCGTGGGTCACCATCACACAGGTCACGCCGACCTTTTCAATGATGTTCACCAGCTCGAACTGGGTTTGTTCACGCAGCTTTTTGTCCAAAGCACCCAGAGGTTCATCCAACAGCAGCAACTTGGGGCGTTTGGCCAGACTGCGGGCCAGCGCAACACGCTGTTGTTGCCCGCCTGACAATTGGTGGGGTTTGCGTTTGGCATAGGCGCCAAGCTGCACGAGATCCAGCATCTCACCGACACGCTGCTTGATTTCTTCTTTGGGCAGGCCTTCCCGCTTCAGACCGAATGCCACGTTTTCCCAAATGTCCAGATGAGGGAAAAGCGCATAGCTCTGGAACATCATGTTGATGGGGCGGTCATACGGCGCCAGCTTGGCGACGTCCTGGCCACCTAACAAAATACGACCGGAGGTCGGCGACTCAAAGCCTGCCAACATGCGCAGCAAAGTGGATTTGCCACAACCAGAGCTGCCCAGCAAGGCAAAGATCTCGCCCTGCCCGATCGACAGTGAAACCTCGTCCACGGCGACGGCCTCGTCAAACCGCTTGACCAGCTTTTCGGTTACCAGATATCCCATTTTGTCGGGTTGCACTGCCATGTGATGACCTTTGATGATGTCTCTAGAAGCAAAAAGGGCTGTTCATACCGGCGTACAAACAGCCCTTGATAACACTCAAATCAGGAAATTACTTGCCTTTTTTGAATGCGTTGTAGGCGTTAGCCATGGACTCGCGCGCTTCGTTGGTGAAGCTGCTGGGAGGAATCATCTTGCCGAAGTACTCAGCATCCACAAAGATGCTCTTGTTGCTGGCGATTTCAGGCTTGATCTTTTCCACAGCGGCCTTGTTGCCGGTGTTGTAGTTCATTTCATTGGTCATCAGCGCTGCGTTGTCTGGGCGCAGATAGAAGTCGATGAACGCGTGCGCGTTGTTGGGGTGCTTGGCATCCTTGGTCAGACCAATGGAGTCAATGAAGATCAGAGCACCAGTGCTGGGCAGCAAGGCCTCGATCACGTCTTTGGAGCCGTTTTCTTTGGCACGACCGGCTGCAATGTTGATATCACCGGCCCAACCGATAGCCGCGCAGGCTTTGCCGCCAGCGATGTCATCGATCATGGTGGAGCTGAACAAACGGACATCCTTGCGAACCTTGGCCAACATCACTGCGGCTTCCTTGTAGTCGTCGCTGCTGTTGGAGTAAGCATCCTTGCCGATGTAGTGCAAAGCCACGGGCAGAATTTCAGTCGGGGAATCCAGGTAAGCGATACCGCAGGACTTCAGCTTGGCGGTGTACTTGGGGTTGAACACCAGGTCCCAAGCGTTTTCAGGCATGGGCATGCCACCCAAAGCCTTCTCAACCTTGGTCTTGTTGATACCTACGGTGGTGAAGCTCCAGGCCCATGGGACCAGATGCTTGTTTTCAGGGTCCGCCTTGGTCATGGTGGCCATCAATGCTGGATCCAGATTCGCCAGATTCTTGATCTTGGCTTTGTCCAGAGGCTGCAGCAGGCCGCCTTCGATTTGCGGCTTGGCAAACACCGTACCGGGAACCACCAGGTCGTAACCGGTGTTGCCGGCAACCAGCTTGGCGTGCAGAGCCTCGTTGGTTTCAAACGTGTCGTAATTGACCTTGATGCCGGTTTCTTTCTCGAAGGCGGCGATCATGCCTTCGGGAATGTAGTCAGGCCAGTTGTAGATGTTCAGTACCTTCTCTTCGGTATTGGCAGGTGCTGCAGGCGCGCTGGCGACTGCTGCCGGCGCAGCTGCGGCTGCAGGCGCCTCTTCTTTTTTGCCGCAAGCGGCCAAGACCAGCGCTGAGAGCGCAAACGTGCAAAGGTACTTATTCATGGTGAGCAAATCTCCGTAGAAATGGATTCGAGGGACTACGAACTACAAGCCTGACTCAAGCAATATTCAGACCAAAAAAGATTATAGAAGTGCTATAGCAGGCCCCGGGCCTTCAACTCGGTCTGAGTGAGGTCCAATGCCAGATAAATCAGGCGCATCATCTCGTCGATGTCAGCACGCGTCATGATCAACGGGGGGGCAATGATCATCCGATCGCCGACTGCACGCATGATCAGGCCGTTTTGAAAGCAATGGCCGCGACAAATCATGCCGACGCCGTCATCGCCGTGAAAACGTGTCTTGCGGGCTTTGTCTTTCACCAACACCAAGCCACCCACGAAACCACAGGTCTCCGCCACGCCGACCAGCGGGTGGTCGTTCAGCTCGGCATAACGCTGGGCAAAGTACGCACCGATTTCGCCATGCACCTTTTGAGGGAGCTGCTCGCGCTCCATGATCTCGAGATTGGCCAAGCCCACCGCACATGCGACCGGGTGACCGCTGTAGGTATAGCCGTGGTTGAACTCACCGCCCTGCTCTATCAGCACCTTCGCCACGCGGTTTCCCACCATGACGCCGCCCAAGGGGATGTAGCCGCTGGTGATTGCCTTGGCAAAGGTCACCAGGTCGGGTTTGTAGCCAAACTTCTCATAGCCAAACCAGTGGCCCAGACGACCAAAGGCACAAATGACCTCATCGCTGATCAGCAAGATGCCGTATTTGTCGACGATGCGTTGAATCTCATGCCAGTAGGTGGAAGGAGGGATGATCACGCCCCCCGCACCCTGCACTGGTTCAGCAATAAATGCCGCAACCTTGTCAGGCCCGACTGCCAGGATTTTTTCCTCCAGCCAACCCGCAGCGCGGACACCGAATTCGTCGGCGGTCTCGCCCGGCAAACCATTCTCGAAATAGTAAGGTTGCTCAATATGGGTGATATTGGGAATCGGCAGGTCGCCCTGTGCGTGCATGCCGCTCATGCCCCCCAGCGAGGCACCTGCCATGGTGCTGCCGTGGTAGGCGTTATTACGGCTGATGATGACCTTGCGTTGCGGCTGCCCGAGCAAGTCCCAGTAGCGGCGCACCATGCGCACGTTGGAATCGTTGCTTTCGCTACCGCTGGAGGAATAGAACACATGCTGGAAGCTGCGGTCACCCACGTCAGGTGCCAGCGATGCCAATTTGGCTGCAAGTTGCACTGCCGGCACATTGGTAGTTTGGAAAAAGCTGTTGTAGTAAGGCAGCGTCATCATTTGCTGATGGGCGGCATCTGCCAGCTCTTTGCGGCCGTAGCCGGCGTTGACACACCATAAGCCGCTCATGCAATCCAGGATGCGATGGCCTTCGGAGTCCCAAACGTACACACCTTCCGCACGGGTAATCACCCGCGCACCACGGCCATTAAGGTCCTTGAAATCTGTAAATGGATGAAGGAAATGGGCGCTGTCCAAAGACTGGATCAGGGCGGTATCGACGACTGTGTTCATGGCAGGCTCGTGAATAAGCAAAACAAATTTAGACGTGGAGCAAGAGGTGCTCACGTTCCCACGGAGAGATGACTTTCATGAACTCATCAAACTCCAGCTCCTTGATTTCGGAGTAGACCGTAATGAACTCTTTGCCCAGCACCTCGTGAAGATCGGACTCCTTGCGCAGCCAGTCCAGCGCTTCGCCCAGGCTACGCGGCAAGGCATAAGGGGACAGGTACGCATCACCCCGCATTTCGGGCTTGGGCTTGATCTTGTTTTTGAGCCCCAGGTATCCGCAAGCCAGCGTCATGGCCATGGCCACGTAAGGGTTGGCATCAGCACCGATCACCCGGTTTTCCACACGGCGGGCCGCGGGTGAAGAAATCGGTGAACGGATACCCACCGTGCGGTTGTCATAGCCCCACTCGATGTTGATAGGCGCCGCCGTGTTGCGGGAAAGACGGCGGTAGCTGTTGACGTAGGGCGCTACCAGCACCATGGCTGCAGGGATATAGCGCTGCAAGCCGCCGATGTAATGCATGAATGCTTCGGACGGCGTGCCGTCCTCATTGCTGAACACGTTCTTGCCGGAGGCAATATCCACCAGGCTTTGGTGTACATGCATGGCACTACCGGGCTCGCCGGCAATCGGCTTGGCCATGAACGTGGCATACATGTCGTGGCGCATGGCTGCTTCACGGACTGTCCGCTTGAAGAAGAAAACTTCATCCGCCAGGCCCAGGGGCTTGTTGTGGAAGAAGTTGATCTCCATCTGCCCTGCCCCCACTTCGTGGATCAAGGTGTCGACGTTCAGCTCCATCTTGTCGGAATATTCGTAGATCTCTTCGAACAAGGGATCGAACTCGTTTACTGCATCAATGCTGTATGCCTGGCGGGAGGTTTCAGCGCGGCCGCTACGACCTACAGGCGCCCGTAGCAAGGTGTTGGGATCGGTGTTGCGTGCTGTCAGGTAAAACTCCAGCTCAGGTGCCACGATGGGTTGCAACCCTTCGGCCTCGTAAAGATCGCACACGCGGCGCAGGACGCTTCGGGGGGCGAAAGGCACCAACTTGCCTTCGTGGTCAAAGCAGTCGTGAATCACCTGGGCTGTGGGGTCAGCCGCCCACGGGACGATGCGCACGGACGAGGGGTCCGGCCGCAATTGCATGTCTTTGTCGGTGGGGTCGATCACGTCATAGTAGGGGCCGCTTTCGGGGAACTCACCCGTCACGCCCATGGCCACAATGGCTTGGGGCAAACGCATTCCGCGGTCTTCTGTGAACTTGGCACGGGGCAAAATTTTCCCGCGAGCCACACCCGTCAAGTCAGGCACCAGACATTCGACTTCGGTGACGCGCCGCTCGTTGAGCCATTGCTCCAGATCGTTGAAATTCATCGTTTTGTTTTCAGTCATTTTTCATCTCCTTGAAACGTTGTCGGCCTTGAAAGTCCTTGGCACAACGCTTGCAACAAATTCATTCTGGTGCAGAATTGGCTTCAAACCGGAGCCATTTAAACGGCCTCCATGGTGCCACTTTAACCGGACAAAACCGAATTGCTGTCAGAACTTATCCTGAGTGAAATGCACCAGCTGGCTGACAAAGGCATGCCCCTGCACCGCCAGCTGTACGAGGCCATGCGCCGTGCCATCCTCGAAGGCAAGCTCCATGCCGGCGATAAGCTTCCATCCAGCCGGGAACTCACTCAAGATCTGGACCTCTCCCGGAACACGGTGGTGGCCGCCGTCAACCAGTTGGTGACGGAGGGCTATCTGGTCAGCCGTGTAGGCAGCGGCACCTACGTCAATGACCAAACGCGCCCCATCACACGACTTCGACCGGCACGGGCACACACCCACACGGGACTATCTAACCGGGGTGTGGCCGTTTCCACCCAGTTCACATCTGCGCAATTGGAGGTCCAACCGTTCACCCCCGGCGTTGCGGATTTCAGCGCCTTCCCGGTCTCCCTGTGGCAGCGCCTCCAGAACAAACACTGGCGCATGACCTACCCGGACATGCTGGACTATTCCTACGGCGGGGGCCACACCCCCTTGCGCCGTGCAGTCGCGGATTACCTGCGGGTCTCTCGCAGTGTTCCGGTGGAAGTAGAACAAGTCATCATTACCAACGGTACCCAACAATCGCTGGACCTTTGCGCGCACATGTTGGCAGACTATGGCGATACGGTCTGGATGGAAGACCCTGCCTACTGGGGCGCTGTCAAGGCATTTACTGCAGCAGGCTTGAAGCTCCATGCTGTGGCGGTGGACCCCCAGGGCATGGCGCCTTCTGCCGTCGATGAAAAGCACCCGCCGCGGCTGATTTACACAACCCCTTCTCACCAATATCCCACGGGTGCTGTCATGTCCCTGGCAAGGCGCCAGCAGCTGTTGGCGCTGGGGCAACAGCACAACGCGTGGATTCTGGAGGATGACTACGACAGCGAGTTCCGTTTCAGCGGCCCGCCCCTATCGTCGCTGGCAGGGTTGGATACGGACAGCAGGGTTTTGTACCTCGGGTCATTTTCCAAAGTGCTGTATCCGGGCTTGAAGCTGGGCTACCTCGTCGTACCCAAGAGTCTGGCTGCTGCATTCAAACAAGCGCACTATGACCTGAACCGGCCGGGACAACTCCCTTTGCAAGCGGCCCTGGCAGAGTTCATCGAGCTGGGGCACTTCGCCGCGGCACTGCGCAAAGCCCGCCAAAGCTACGCCCAGCGGCGCAAATGCCTGCTGGATGCGTTGCAACCGGTGTTGGGCACCCGCGCAAGCATCAGCGGTGCTGAGCAAGGCCTGCATCTTTGCCTGCAACTGCCAACAGAAGTGGACGATGAAGCCCTCGCACGACGCATCCGCCAGGCGGGGATGGTGGTGCGACCGCTATCTGCTTATTGCCTGCAGCGCAAAGACGCCAAGGGGCTGGTCATCGGCTACGGCTACGCCACACTGGATGACATCGCCCATTGGGGTCCCGTGTTGGCGCGACTGGTCTCCAACGCTATAGAAGGTCTTTGAGCTGGTGATACGCCATACCCAGCACCAAGCTGGGCATGCGCAGCAAACGCCCGCCGGGGAAGCGACGGTGCTGGATGCGGGCAAACAAATCCAAGCGCTTTGCCTGACCGTCGATTGCTTGTGCCACTAAGCGGCCCGCCAGACCCGTGAGCGCGACCCCATGGCCGCTGAATCCCTGCAGGTAGTAGATGTTGGAATCCAACCGGCCGAAATCCGGTGCTCTGCTCATGCTGATGTCGACGAAACCGCCCCACACGTAGTCCACGGCAACGTCTTTCAGTTCCGGAAAAGCAGCTGCCATGCGCTTGGCCATTTTTGCTTTGAGATTGGCGGGGGTTGCTGTGGAGTAGCTCACTCCGCCACCGAACAGCATGCGGTGGTCTGCACTGAAACGGAAATAGTCAACCGCAAAATTGTTGTCGCAGACAGCGGCATTGCCGGGCAGCAAGGCACGAGCGGTAGTTTTATCCAAAGGCTCTGTGCCGATGATGTAAGTGCCGACGGGCATGATGCGTGCACTGATTTCCGGAGCCACATCAGGGGCGAATTCCGGCAAGGCACAGTTACCGGCCAGTACCGCAAACTTGGCACTTACAGAACCGCCTGCAGTCAACGCCCGAACCGTGGGGCCTCTGTGCAACCCGGTCACTGCTGAGGATTCAAACATCCGGACGCCTGCGGCCAGAGCAGCACGTGCCAATCCCAAACCGTATTTCAAGGGATGCAAATGTCCTGACTGCCCTTCCCACGTTGCGGCGCAATATCGAGGGCTGCGAATGTGCTGCTCAAGTGCGTCACCGGTCAGCCACTCGGTCGCGAATCCGTAGTCGCGTTCCAGCGTCTCCGCATCTGCATGTAGAGCTTTCGCTTTGCGCGGGCTGTCGGCCACTGTCAGGTAGCCTTTGACCAAATCGCATTCAATGCCATGCTGGGCTACGCGCTCTTGCAACAATGCAACCGCCTCCAGCGACATGTCCCAGACCTGCCTCGCCACCGATGCACCGGCCTGCTCCTCGTAAGGCCCCTGTCCGCTGGCCAGCCCGACGATGAACTGCCCGCCATTGCGACCCGAAGCGCCACTGCAAATGCGGTCGGCCTCCAGCAGGGCCACTGTGTAGCCCGATGCCCGCAAGTCCAGGGCGGCACACAAGCCCGCAAAACCGCCCCCGACCACGACTACATCTACGGTCACGTCGCCCTGCAAGGGCGCACAGGGCTGCGGCCGCTGCACACTGGCTTCGTAGTAACTTTGGCGGTTGAGCTGGGTGTCGGACTGAAGCAAGGACATGGTGCTCGACCTCACGCCTTCGCGGTTTTGGCGATTTGACCGCTCAAATAGGTCCAGACGAAAGTGGCAGCTGCGTTGCTGGTGAGTTCGGCGTGGTCATAGGCGGGTGCAACCTCCACACAGTCCATCCCGACGAAATGCAGTGGGGCCAGTTCTTCGAGCAGAGTCAGCACCTGGGAACTGGTCATTCCGCCCGGCTCTGGAGTGCCGGTCCCGGGTGCAAAGGCAGGGTCCAGGCAATCGATGTCCAGAGTCAGATAACAAGGGGTATCGCCCAAGCGCTCCCGAATCTGGGTGATCACACCCGCTAACCCTGCACCATCCCGCCCACGCAAATCTCGTGCAGTGAATATCAGACCGCCTTGATCTTTCACATATTCGCGGGCAGCGCGATCACCACTGGAGCGCAGTCCGATTTGAACTGTTTTTTCAGGAACGACCAGTCCTTCCTGAATGGCTTCATACGTCCAGGTGCCGTGACCCGAGGGTTCACCAAAGTGGTCTTCCCAAGTGTCGCAATGTGCATCGAAATGAATCAATGCCACCTGGCCATGCCGGCGCTTGAGTGCACGCAACAAAGGCAATGTCACCGAATGGTCGCCCCCCAGAAAAACGCAATGGTGCTTGTCCATCAATAGCGCCGCTTGTGTCTCGATAGCTTCACGCACCACCGTTAGTGGAGAGGCGTTCGGCAGCGCCATATCACCGGCATCACCCAGATGAGCCAATGGAGACACCTCAAACACGGGGTGCAGTCCGTCACACAGCATCAAGGACGCGCGACGGATCTCCTGGGGGCCGAAGCGGGCGCCCGGCCGATTGGTCACTGCACCGTCAAAGGGAATACCCGCCAGGGCGTAGGCCTGTCCGGCCAGGGCCTGGCTGGCGAGAAAACGGTTGCTGTTGCTGGCGTAAGCGAATTGGCCGATACCCATGGTCGTTGTCCAAGAAAGAGTTATTCGATCGAACAGCGAAGTTAACTGATCGCCTCTTGCGGACTGGTGCCACTTCGCGCGCGCTGATTGGTGTAGGCTCCCGCACTTTGTGGCTTCCGCCGCGCGACAAACCACCTCATGCATTCCAACAACGCCCGCCCCCGCCTCTTTTCTTACGCCCTTCTGGCCATGAGCATGGCTCTGGTGGGCAGCTATGTGGCACTGTCCAAGCCCTTGGTGCTGGTGCTGCCGGTTTTTTTGTTGGCGTGGCTGCGGTTCGGCATCGGAGGCTTGGCCACCCTGCATTGGCTCAAGCGCCCGGCGGATGAGTTGCCCATGTCAACCGCCACCCGGAATTTTCTTTTTCTCGAATCTTTCTTCGGTAATTTCCTGTTCTCTATCTGCATGCTGTTCGGTGTCAGCATGACCACGGCAGTGTCGGCCGGCGTGATCATGGCGGCCATACCGGCGGTAGTGGCGCTGATGAGCTGGGTATTCCTGAAGGAAAAAATCAACACCCGCACCTGGGCTGCCGTCGTGTGCAGTGCGCTGGGCATCGGTTTGCTTGCGCTATCAAAAAATGAGCTGGACGCGCATACTCCATCGGCGCCAGAGGCCCATTCGACCTTGCATAGCCCTTTGCTCGGGAATGCGCTGGTCTTTGCTGCCGTGTTGTGCGAAGCTGCGTATGCCGTGATTGCCAAGAAGCTGACGGGCGCCCTCAGCCCCCGACGGATTACCGCCTTGATCAACTTGTGGGGCTTTGCGCTGATGACCCCCTTCGGCCTTTATATGGCGTGGTCGTTCAACTTCGCCGCCGTATCCCCGGGGTCGTGGCTATTGCTGGTGTTTTACGCCTTGGCCGCCAGCGTGTGGACGGTATGGCTGTGGATGAGCGGGCTCAAAAACGTACCCGCATCCCGGGCCGGTGTTTTCACCGTGATGTTGCCGATCTCTGCCGCCGTTGTAGGCGTCGTGGTCTTGGGCGAGCCATTAGGCGGCTTGCAGCTTCTTGCTTTTGGCATTGCGCTGCTCAGCGTGGTGCTGGCTACCCTGCCTGGCAAGGACACCACAGGTTCACATTAATGGCTTGCTGCTGACCACCACCCCGTCGCGGTCCGCATAGAGCCAATCACCAGGGCGCACCCACACACCCTGAATACGTACAGGCAGCTGCACCAGTCCCTGCTGACGTTTCTCGGTGGGCAATGGCATGGGGGCCAAGGCACGGATACCCACCTGTTGTTGCTCCAGCTCAGCCAGATCCCGAACACAGCCGTCAATCACTATGCCGGCCCAACCATTGCGGGCTGCCGCTGCGGCCAGATTGCCCCCCAATAACGCGCGGCGCAGAGAAGCACCACCGTCCACGACCAGAACCTGCGCAATCCGGCCGGTGGGCGTGTCGATCCAGCCCTGCGAGTCCACCGCCTGCTTGACGAAAGTGTTGTCTTCAAAACATTGAACCGTATAGACCGGCCCCATGAAGGTTTTCAATCCGCCGAAGTCCTTGAATACGGGCGGAAGAACACGGAAATCGCCGCTCTGATCGTTCTTGTGAACATCGCAAAAATCACAGGTCGAAAATGGTGCATGGGCCGGGGCCAAAGAAAGTAGCCGCTAAGGCAGCCCCCGCCAAGAAGGCCGCGGCTCCTGCCAAGAAAGCTGCAGCCCCTGCGAAGAAAGTAGCTGCGAAGAAGGCTCCTGCCAAGAAGCGCACCGTAAACGCGGCATTCATGAAGGCTTTGACACCTAGCGCCGCTCTGGCCGCTGTGGTGGGTGCAGCTGCTCTGCCACGCACTGAAGTCGTGAGCAAGCTGTGGGCTTACATCAAAAAGAATGGCTTGCAAGACGCAGTCAACAAGCGCAACATCAATGCTGATGCCAAGCTGAAGGAAATCTTCGGCAAGGCCCAAGTGACCATGTTTGAATTGGCTGGCTTGATCGGCAAGCACCTGAAGTAAGTCGCGCAAGCGCACATCCAAAAAGAGGCCGGAGTGACCCGGCCTTTTTTTGTTTCTATCCATTTGTCACATGGGTGACTGGTGCCAATCCTCATAAGGGAAAGTCGCTAGTCGTTATTGGTGCAGATAACGAATCTGCGCTCTACTGCGTGCCTAGAATCCACCCCCTCATGCTGCGATTCATCTTCACACGACTGAGCCTAATCATTCCGACATTCTTCGGCATGACACTGCTCGCATTCTTCCTGATCCGGTTGGTCCCCGGCGACCCCATTGAAACCCTGGCCGGCGAACGCGGCATTGACGCGGCACGCCACGCAGTACTCCTCAAGGAGTACGGGCTGGACCAGCCTGTCATGGTGCAGTACGGCATCTACATTGCCAAAGTACTCAAAGGCGATCTAGGAAAATCCATCATCACCCAGGAACCCGTCCTGCGTGAATTCGCCACCCTCTTTCCTGCCACCATCGAGCTGGCCGTGTGCGCCATCATTTTTGCCTTGTTGATCGGCATACCCGCCGGCATCATTGCGGCGGTCAAGCGCAATTCGTTCCTGGATCATGGCGTGATGGGCGTATCGCTCACGGGCTACTCCATGCCGATTTTCTGGTGGGGCTTACTACTGATTCTTCTGTTTTCCGTGCAGCTGGATTTGACGCCGGTGTCCGGGCGCATCGCGGTGCAGTACTTCATAGAACCGGTCACCGGCTTTTTGCTTATTGATACCTTGCTGGCCGGCGAAACTGCCGCCTTTTGGTCCGCAGCGTCTCACCTGATTTTGCCCACCATCGTGCTGGGCACCAACCCGCTGGCTGTGATCGCGCGCATGACACGCTCGGCCATGCTGGAGGTGATGGGAGAGGACTACATCCGCACCGCACGAGCCAAAGGCCTGACCGGGCTGCGGGTGGTCGCCGTCCATGCGCTGCGCAATGCCATGATTCCCGTGATTACGGTGATCGGACTTCAGGTGGGCGTGTTGTTCACCGGGGCCATCCTGACCGAAACCATTTTCTCATGGCCGGGTGTGGGCAAGTGGCTGATCGAGGCCATCAGCCGGCGTGACTACCCGGTCCTGCAAGGCGGCATGCTGCTGCTGGGCCTGATGGTCATGACGGTCAATCTGTTGGTGGACATCACCTACGGCATCATCAACCCACGTATCCGCCACCAGAAATAATGAGCACTTCAACGATGAACGCTGCGGTGGCGTCACAACCGACTCACCCCATTCAGGAATTCTGGCGCTATTTCAAAGGCAACAAGGGCGCTCTGGCCGGCTTGGCCATTGTGGTCTTGGTCCTGCTCATGGCCTTGTTAGCCCCCTGGATTGCACCTTACCCGCCCGACCTCACCAACAACGCGGCATTTTTGAAGCCCCCCGCCTGGCAGGAAGGCGGCTCACGCGCTTACTTACTGGGCACCGATGCCATCGGCCGCGACATTCTGTCGCGCCTCATGCACGGCGCACGTCTCTCGCTGGTCATCGGCATTGCCGTGGTGACCTTGTCGGTCGTAGTCGGCACCGTGTTGGGACTGGTCGCAGGGTATTTCAAAGGCATTCTGGAAATCGCCATCATGCGGATGATGGACATCATCCTCACGCTGCCCAGCCTTCTGCTGGCTATCGTGATTGTGGCCATCCTCGGCCCGGGCCTGGTGAACGCCATGTTGGCGGTAGCGATTGTGGTGCTTCCACACTATGTGCGCATTACCCGTGCAGCGGTGATTGCCGAGACCTCGCGCGACTATGTGACTGCTGCCCGGATGACAGGTGCCGGCCATATCCGCCTGATGTTCAGCGAGGTGCTACCCAACTGCACCGCGCCGCTGATCGTGCAAGCGTCTTTGGGCATCTCCACTGCCATTCTGGATGCCGCCGCACTCGGCTTTCTGGGCCTAGGGGCGCAACCACCCTCACCCGAGTGGGGAACCATGCTGGCCGATGCGCGTGAATTCGTGCTGCGCGCCTGGTGGGTGGTGACATTTCCCGGCCTGGCGATTCTGATCACGGTATTGGCGTTCAACCTGTTGGGCGATGGCCTGCGCGACGCGCTGGACCCCAAGCTCAAACGCTAAGCCAAAGAGAAAACCAAAATGGCATTGCTAGAAATTGAAAACCTCTCGGTAGAGTTCCCGTCGCACAACGGCGTGATGCATGCGGTGCAGGACGTAAGCCTCTCACTCGAGGCTGGTGAAGTGCTGGGTGTGGTCGGCGAATCCGGCTCCGGAAAAAGCGTCACCATGATGGCGCTCATGGGCTTGGTGGCCTTTCCCGGCCGCGTGCAAGCCAAAAAGCTGCGCTTCGATGGGCATGACCTGCTGGCCTTAAGCGACCGCGAACGCCGGCGCTTCACGGGCAAAGACATGTCCATGATTTTTCAGGACCCCACCACCAGCCTGAACCCCTGCTTCACCGTGGGCTTCCAGTTGGCTGAAACCCTGAAGCTGCATCTGGGCCTGGACAAAAAAGCTGCGCACAAGCGCTCCATCGAGCTGCTGGAGCAAGTCGGCATTCCGGCCCCGGAGAGCCGTCTCAAGGTGTACCCGCACCAGCTCTCCGGTGGCATGAGCCAACGCGTGATGATTGCCATGGCGATTGCCTGCAACCCCAAACTGTTGATTGCCGATGAACCCACCACGGCATTGGATGTAACCATTCAGGCGCAGATTCTGGACCTGCTCAAGAGCCTGCAAAAAGACCGTGGCATGGCCTTGGTGCTGATCACCCACAACATGGGGGTGGTGTCCGACATGGCCCAACGCGTGGCTGTGATGTACGCGGGTCAGGTCATGGAGCAACGGCAGGCAGACGCCCTGTTTGACGCGCCCGCCCACCCCTATACCGAGGCATTGCTCTCTGCCATGCCCGAACGCAGCATGCACCAGAGCCGCTTGAACACGATTCCCGGCATGGTGCCGGGTCTGTACGACCGCCCAGACGGATGCCTGTTCGCGCCGCGCTGCAGCCATGCGCGCCAGGGTGCGTGCGACCAGCGCCCTGCACTCACCCCGTGGAGCGGCGGCAGCGTGCGCTGCCACTTTGCGTTAGGCGCACAGGAGGTGGCCGCATGAGCACCCCAAACACCTTGACACCCGTTGTCGAAGCCCGTGGTCTGCGACAGGTCTACACCATCCGCCGCGGCTTCATGCGCGCGCCTGATCATCTGCAAGCGGTGGCGGGCGTGTCCTTCCAGGTCATGCCCGGACGGACACTGGCGGTGGTGGGAGAGTCCGGGTGTGGCAAGTCCACCCTCGCCCGCATGGTCTCCCTCATCGAATCGCCCACCGAAGGGACCCTGCAACTCGCAGGCGTGGACGCTACCAGCGCAGATAGCAGCGGCAAAGCGGCCTTGCGCAAAAAAGTGCAGCTGGTGTTTCAAAACCCCTATGGATCATTGAACCCGCGCAAGCGTATCGGCCAGATACTGGAAGCCCCACTGGAAATCAACACGGACCTGAATGCTGCTCAGCGGCAGGAAAAAGCCCGCGCCATGCTGGCCAAAGTGGGGCTGCGCCCTGAGCACTACGATCGCTATCCGCACATGTTTTCCGGCGGGCAGCGTCAGCGTATAGCGATTGCCCGCGCCTTGATGCTGGACCCGGCCCTGGTGGTGGCAGATGAACCCGTGTCTGCCCTGGATGTGTCCATTCAGGCCCAGGTGCTGAACCTGCTGGCAGACCTGCAGGAGGAGCTGGGCCTGGCCTATCTCTTCATCTCGCACGACCTGGGTGTGGTCCGCCATATCGCCCACGACGTGATGGTGATGTATCTCGGGCAAGTGGTGGAGCAAGGCGACAAGACCACCATTTTCGAGCAGCCCCTGCACCCCTACACGCGCGCGCTGATGGCCTCCACACCGGGCATGCATGCACCCGGTGGCAAGAGCCAGCGCATCGTGCTCAAGGGCGAACTGCCCTCCCCTCTGAATCCGCCCAAGGGCTGTGTGTTTTCAACACGCTGCCCGCACGCTACCGAGCGTTGTCACGCCGAGCGACCTGTCCTGCAGCCCTTGGCTGGCAGGCAAGTTGCTTGTCATGAAGCTTCTGCATTTAGTCAACCCGCTGCATAGGCAGCATCAACCCCCAGAGGAGTATCTCCAATGACCCTGACCCTGAAGAAAGCCACGGCTGCACGACGCACCAAAAGTGCATTGTTGTGTGCTCTGGCCCTGCCCGCTGCTCTGGCACTTTCGCCGGTAGCCGCCAAGACCCTGGTGTACTGCTCGGAAGGCAGCCCTGAGAACTTCTACCCCGGTGTGAACACCACCGGCACGTCCTTCGACGTGACCGAACAGATTTACGACAACCTGGTGCACTTCGAGCGTGGCGGCACCAAGGTGGAGCCCTCTCTGGCGGAGAGCTGGACCATTTCCAAAGACGGCCTGGAATACACCTTCAAGCTGCGCAAGGGCGTGAAGTTCCAGTCCAACAAAAACTTCAAGCCAAGCCGCGATTTCAACGCGGATGACGTGTTGTTCATGTTCGAGCGCCAGTGGAAAGAAAACGACCCGTACTTCCGTGTCACCTCACGCTGAACCAGCCTGAAGCACCTTTCCTCGCCAACCTGGCCATGCAGTTCGCCGGTATCCAGTCCAAGGAATACGCGATTGCCATGTTGAAAGCAGGTAGCCCCGAAAAGATCGACCAGGATCCGCTGGGCACAGGTCCTTACCAGGTGGTGCAGTACCAAAAGGATTCCATCATCCGCTTCAAGGCCAACCCCCAGTACTGGGCCGGCAAAGCCAAGATCGATGACCTGATCTTCTCCATCACCCCGGACGCCTCCGTGCGCTGGGCCAAGCTGCAAAAGGGTGAGTGCCATGTCATGCCCTACCCCAACCCTGCTGACTTGGACGCGATCCGCAAGGACCCCAACGTCACCGTGATGGAACAGCCCGGCCTGAACATCGGATACCTGGCCTATAACACCACCAAGAAGCCTTTTGACGACGTCCGTGTGCGCAAGGCGCTGAACATGGCCATCGACAAGAAAGCCATCGTGTCCGCTGTGTATCTGAGCACTGGTGTTGCCGCCGTGAACCCGATTCCTCCAGGCCAGTGGTCTTACAACAAGGCCCTGAAGGACGACCTGTACAACCCTGAGCAAGCGAAGAAATTGTTGGCAGCCGCCGGCTACCCCAACGGCTTTACCACCGACCTGTGGGCCATGCCCGTGCAGCGCCCCTACAACCCCAATGCCAAGCGCATTGCGGAGTTGATGCAAGCCGACCTGGCCAAGGTGGGTGTGACCGCTGAAATCAAGAGCTTCGAGTGGGGTGAGTACCGCAAGCGCATGCAAGCCGGTGAGCACCAGATGGGCATGTTGGGCTGGACCGGTGACAACGGAGATCCGGACAACTTCCTGAACACCTTGTTGGGTTGCAGCTCTGCCAAGAGCAACGGC
This sequence comes from Betaproteobacteria bacterium, assembly GCA_009925925.1. GTDB lineage: Bacteria > Pseudomonadota > Gammaproteobacteria > Burkholderiales > Burkholderiaceae_C > Allorhodoferax. Next base: position 19,920 of record RFQA01000008.1, on the reverse strand, counting down.
TCCAACGTGGCCAAGTTCTGCTATCAGCCGTTTGAGGACCTGGTTCAGAAGGCCAAGGTCGTGTCCAACCCTGCCGAGCGCACCAAGCTCTACGAAAAAGCCCAAGTGATCTTCAAGGAGCAAGCGCCCTGGTTCACCATTGCCCACGCAGTGCAGTTGAAGCCCGTGCGCAAAGAAGTGGTGGACTTCAAGCTCAGCCCCTTTGGCCGCCACACCTTCTACGGCGTGGACATGAAGTAAGACTGCAGTTGCAGCCATGAAAAAGGGCCGGTATCCACCGGCCTTTTTTTATATCAAACCAAGCGCTAGCGCCCGTCAAATATGCGCGAGCAGCTATCAATATCAGAGCAAAGCAATTTCTGTCAAACAGGCGCTTGGGAGGCTGGGAAGCCCACAATATCCTTCAATGCCGGATAGCCGCTGACCGCGAACGACGCCAGCCGCCCGCCCATGACCGCACCCTCGACACTGCCAACGTTCAGCCCCGTATAAATCCAATCCCCTGCAATCGACAGGTTCGCGAAACCGGTGCCCCAAGCCTTCAGGCGCGCGGCAGTGCTGCCGGGTGGCGAGGTCACATAACTCTCGGTCGGGTCAATGTTGGCGCGCCAGAACTGCTGGTTGAAGCGCTGCACGCCCTCGGCGGGCCGGGAGGGGTCGGTGCGCAGCAAACTGAAATCCAGGCCCATAGGGTCACCGGGCGGGCTGATCACATTGGTGGTGGCCTTGGGTAACAAGGGGCCCATGCTGGCCTGCAAATACTGCACACACTGGGCCTGCACACGCGCGTACGCACGGGCCGGGTAGCCCGTGTCTTCAAAAGGCGGCGCAGGCTCGTACTCCGCCATCGCCCCGCTGAAGTACCACAAGGATTGGGGTGCCGAACCGGCCGGCCAATCCTCCCACTTCAGCAGGTGCGTGAAGTCCACCTGCCCATCCAAGGGGTTCAGGTAGGTGGCACCGATCACGGTATCCGTCGGGTTCTTGAACTCAATATCCCAACCCATGTCGGTGGTGCTGCGGTTCATCCAAAGTTGCATGGTCTGGGTCTGGACGGTCGTGACCTTCTCCACCATGTGCTTCCAAGCCGGATTCGCCTCCATTAACTCTTTGCAGAGGTACGGTACGGCACCGATGGAGATGGCGAACACCAAATGGTCGAAATCGCGCCCTGCCTGTAGCTCGCGTTGCGCCACCGGCTTCCAGCCGTTCCAGTAAGACTCCAGATCGACCTTGCCCGCGCGCAGGGATTCGCCCTCTTCCAATTGCTCAAACTTGGGTTGACCGGGCCAGGCCGGCAGCCCCTTGACGTCGATCAGGGGGTGATAGCCCCGCTCAGGATTTTTGAGTCGGGCCTGCACACCGAAGCGCACCGACTCCACTGCATCGCGCTGCGCATTAAGTTGCAGGCTCTCTACCTTGTGGAAAAACTCGAAGTTCACGCCACGCTTTTTCAGCACCTCATAGATCGGCGCGATCACAGTTTCCCCCGTACCCGCTTCAAACAACCAGGCGAATGCCCCCGCATAGGCAAAGCTGCGCAGGGTCCAGTGCAGGTAGCAGCCGGCGCCCATCAGGGCAGTGCGTGCCGTGTCGCCTTTGGGGTATTGGTAAGACAGGTTGACCGTGTTCAACGCCATCGGGCTGGAAGCCACCATGACAGACGCGCCATGGCGGATCAGCCAGTCACTGAAGTTCTCGTCATCCAGCTGGTCAAACCCCTTGATGGCGACTTCGTCCTTGATACAACCACGCAGAATGGCCAGTAAAAACTCGGCAACGATCAGCAGGCGCCGCAATTCGGTGTTGCCTTCCACCAATCGCTCAGCTGCGTTGCGCACCCAATCCCAAGCGGCGTCCAACGCCTTCCACAGCACAGAGTCCACACCATGCAGCACCACGGACTCAGCCTGCAGCACGGTCACCACGGCTTTCACCAAGCCACGGCCCAAAGCCCACTCTGCCGACTCCACCAGGCTGAGTTCGCTATGGCTGCTCGCATGGTGGTCCAGCAAAGCGTCCAGCACATCCGCCGTTGCGGCCACCCAATGCTCTACCTTTTGCAACTTGGCGAGTGAATTCAAGTCCCCTGGAATCAAATCATTTTGTGGGGACGTGAAGGGCCAACGGGACATCTTGCCGTCGATGTATTCCCACATGAGCACAAAGCTCTCGGGCTTGAAGGCCTCCTCAAACGTGGCCAATGGCTGACCAGGCTGGCGGGCTAGGGCCTCGTAGCACTGACGCATGATCGGCAATGCGTTGTAATAGCTGCCAAGAAAGCCATGAATGCCATGCTCCTCAATACGCATGTGCTCGCCACGTGCCGTGGCGCACTTGCCACCCAGACGCCAACCCATCTGGTAGATGGTGATGTCCATGGACTGCTGCCAATCCGGTTGGCTGCTCAACTCGAAAGCGGTGGTGAGGGCGGAAATTCCGCCTCCCAGAATGGCAACCTTTTTGCGGGTGACTGGAGCACCGCCCCGGAGTTCAAGCACATCGGACATGACAGACTTTCAAGGTAAATGCAGCCGCACCGCGCGGCCAGCGACCGCAAAGTTTATGCCTGCCAGCCAGCCGCTTTGAGAGCGTCCAAAAACTTGTTGCGATGCTGCTCATGGACGAAGGGATGGCCGAACATGATGGCCTGCATGTTGTAGCCCCGACCGCTCATGGCTTGTTGCAAGCTGGCTTGTGCCGCCTCCATATCACCGGCCGCCGACAGGCACGCCGCGAGCAACAGGTGATTGAAATACCAGTCTGCCCGCTTGGCAGTGGCTTCGCGGGCATAGCGAACCGCATCCGCGTGGCGACCGTCAATGAAACAACCGATCGCACGGCTACGGATCCAAAGACTCAGGTGCGGGTCATGCGGACTGGCGTCCACCGCCTGCAGGATGAACTCTTCCGCCTCTTCCGTACGGCCCGAAAACACCAGCAGGCGCCCCAGCTCTCCGGCCGCCGCCGCCGCCTGAGGGTAGAGACCGAGGGCGCACTCCAGCTCGGCAATGGCCGCTTGCATCTGCCCGGCACAGGACAAAGCCGTGCCCAAGGTGAAATGGGCAAAGGCATCGCGCTCATCGTTGCGTACGGCCACCAGGGCCAGCCGGTTGGCTTCGGCGACAGCGGCCCGAGGGTCTTCCGCCCATGCGCCCCACAGTTTGGCCATGTGGGTGAAAGACATTAGGGACAAACTGGCCGAGTCGCCGGGTTTGATCTCCAAGGCGCGAGTCAAGAGTGACTGCGCTTGCGTCACATGCTCGGGCGTGGTGCGCCAGAAATGCCAACGCGCCCGCATGAGCAGATCCCAGTGCTCCATATTCTGATTCGGCACTTCACTGGCAACCCGCTCCTCACTGTGCAGGTAAACCGGCTCTATCGCGCTCACGATCTGACCGGAAATCTCTGCCTGCACCGCAAACATGTCACTCAAGGCTCGGTCAAAGCGGTCAGCCCATAGGGTCTCGCCTGTGGACGTGTCGACCAGCTCCGCCGTCATGCGCAGCATGCTTCCGGCACGCCGCACGCTCCCCAGCACCAGATAGCGGGCCCGAAGCGCCGAGCCGACCGCCTGGTTGCCCTCTTTGGTATTGCGGTAGGCAAATGACGAGTTTCGGGACACAACCAACAACCACGGAGATTTGGTCAGGTGACTGATGATGTCTTCCGCCAGACCGTCCGAGAAGTACTCCTGCTCCGGGTCTGCATTCAGATTCACAAAAGGCAACACCGCAATGGTGCGCCGGTAGGCCTGCTGATCAGATGCGCGCCCTTTGCCCTTGGAGGCTTGGGCAGTCTCCACAGCGGACGGAACAGCAGCGAGGCGTAAGGTAAAGCGATAGCCACGCCCCGGGACCGTGGCGATGGCATCGGCCCCCAGGATGCGGCGCAAACTGGACACGTGCACCTGCAGGTTGTTTTCTTCGACCACCAGACCGGGCCACACCAAGTCAAAGAGCTTTTTCTTGGTAACCAGCTCGCCCGCGTGATCGACTAACACACACAGCACGTCAAAGGCTCGGGCCCCCACCATGACTGTATGGCCATCGCACAGCAAGCGACGCTCATGCCTTTGCAAAACGAAATTACCAAACGCACTGATTCCAGAGTCTGATTCGGCGGAAATAGTGTTTACGGACAAAGGTGCGCTTTCTGGTTTTTATGAGTGGCAAACAACATAGTTCGCCAATGAATTCAGGAATTTTAAGGAGTCCTTTAAGACTTTTGGGGACAGGGTCTTCAAACTCAGTCCCAGTCGTTGTTACAAAACCATACATCATGCCTAACCCCCTCCACCCTGCCGACACCAGCACCAGCCTCTGGAAGCAAACCACCGTCCTGCGCAACGCACAAGGGCAGGAAGAAGCCATCAGCGTCGGACCTGACGGGAATGTCTGGAGCTTCATCGCCGACAGCGGCGACAGCCGCTTTGACGCCACCGGCCAGCGCCTAGAAGAACTCGGAATGCCCGCAGATTTCGTCACTGTGGGCCGAAATGCAGCAGGTGCCTTGGTCGTCATCGCGGCCAAGGGCTTGCACCTACAGTACCGCACAGAGACGCCTTTGACCGCATTGGACATGGCAGACGGACTCAGCAATCGTTGGACACCCGCCAAACCGGTCCAACTGCCCATGATTGCTGGGGCAGTGGGTGTACGCCGGTTGTACACCCAGAACGACTTCAGCGGCATGCGCATTGCCCTGATTGTGGATACCGAAACCGCCGAACACGGCTCCAGCTACGTCATGGCCTGCTCTCAGTGGACCGAAAAAGGCCCGGGCCCTTTCATCCTGCTTCCGCCTCTAGGTGCCAAAAAAGCAACGCCTGCGCAACCCGCCCCGTCGCAGGGCGCGCGCATGTTCCGTACCGTTCAAGCAGCCTGAAGGTGCGCTGGCGCTCGTCAGATGTGTGCCAGCAGCTCCTGATTTTGTAGCAAAAAGTACCCTCAAGCCTGATACAGCTCCAGGGGCAGGCCGTCGGGGTCGGCAAAGAACGTGAAAGACTTGCCGGTGTACTCATCCACCCGGACAGGCTCCACAGCGACCCCCTTAGCCTCGAGCGCGACCTTGGCTTGCTCCACATCGGATACTGCGAAACACAGGTGTCGCAAACCACAGGCTTCGGGGCGGGAGGGACGCACTGGTGGCTGCGGAAAAGAAAACAACTCCAGTTGCGTGCCGTCCGGCAACGCCAAGTCCAGTTTCCAGGAGTCCCGCGCGGCACGGTAGTTTTCTGCCAGCACTTTCAGGCCTAGCAACTCCACATAGAAACGTTTGGAGCGCGCATAGTCCGAGGCGATGATGGCCACATGATGGACGGCCCGTAGCTCCAGGGCAGCCGGGATCATCGCTTCAGGGCAGCTTGGGTCATGGCGTTCAGGGTGCCGCGGGTGCTGATCAGCTCGGGCTCCAGGACCACCTCTATCACCGTGCCGTTGGGCCGGGCTAGCGCCGCCAGCAACTCGGCCTCAAAGTCAGTGCTCTTTCGGATAGTCACACCCGCATAGCCGTAAGCACGGGCCAAAGCGGCAAAGTCGGGGTTGGCCAGCGCCGTGCCTGCCACATGTTGCGGGTACTCGCGCTCCTGGTGCATGCGGATAGTGCCGTACATGCCGTTGTTAAGCAGCAGGATGATGCTCTTGGCGCCGTACTGCACGGCTGTGGCCAGCTCCTGCCCGTTCATCAAGAAATCGCCATCTCCCGCAATGGTGAACGCTACCCGGCCCGCGCCGGCTTGACCGGCCATGCCTTGGCTGACAATCGCGGCCGCAATGCCAGCCGGCACGCCATAGCCCATGGCGCCGTTGGTCGGTGCCAGTTGCGTCTTGAAGCCTGCCGCGAGGCCGGTGTAGCGGTAGAAACGGTGCAGCCAGCTCGCAAAGTTGCCAGCGCCATTGGTCAGCACAGCATCAGCTGGCAAGTGCTTCTGCAAAGTCGCGATCACCGAGGGCATATCCACCAGACCGCGCTCGTTATCTGTGGGCAAGTCTTTGATCACGCTGGGCACCAGATTGGCCCGGTAATCCGCGTTGCAGCTTTGCGTCCACGCTTCCCAAGGCACATTCACCGGAGCCGTCAGCACCTCCAGAGAGCGGGCAGCGGCGCGCATGCTGGCGTGGATGGCCAAATCGGCCTGGTACACGCGGTTCAGCTCCTCGGCGCTGGCGTGGATGTGCACCAGCGTTTGCGCAGTTTTGGGCGCTTGCAGCAGGGTGTAGCCGCCGGTCGTCATTTCACCCAGGCGGGGGCCGATGGCGATGATCAAGTCGCTCTCTCTCACACGCCTTGCCAACGCGGGGTTGATGCCTATGCCCACGTCCCCCGCATACTGCGGGTGGTGGTTGTTAAACGTGTCCTGAAAGCGGAATGCATTGCCCACCGGCAGACGCCAGTTTTCGGCAAATCGCTGCAGGGCTTGGGCGGCTTGCGGCGTCCAGCCGCCACCACCGGCGATGACGAAGGGGCGCTCTGCTTTCAGGAGCAGCTGGCGCAGGTCCCGCAGGGCGCCGGGGTCACTCCAAGCCTCAACAGGCTCCACGCGGGCTAGCGGCTGGGGTAACCTGCCAGCTACATCTGCAACCAGGGTCTGGGTCAGCATGTCTTCGGGTAGCACCAGCACCACGGGGCCGGGTCGGCCATTCATGGCAGTGGCAAAGGCGCGGGCCACGTATTCGGGGATACGGGCAGCATCGTCAATCCGCTCCACCCGCTTGGCCATGCCGAGTGCGCTGGGGCCGAACATAACGCGGTAGTCCATTTCCTGAAAGGCTTCGCGGTCGCGCTGGTCGCTGGCCACATCGCCCACGAAGAGCACCATGGGTGTGGAATCTTGAAACGCCGTGTGCACGCCGATGCTGGCATTCGTTGCACCCGGCCCGCGGGTCACGAAGCAAATGCCGGGGCGCCCGGTGAGCTTGCCGTGGGCCTCGGCCATGAAAGCAGCACCACCCTCCTGCCGGTTCACGATGAAGCGGATGTGCTCGCCATAACGGTGAAACCCGTCCAGCACCGCGAGATAGCTCTCGCCGGGCACGCCGAATGCGTGGGTCACGCCTTGTGCAATCAGGCACTGCACCAGCAGGTGACCGGCGAGTTCAGGGGTAGGCAAATCAGGGGGGGAAGGAGGTGTCTGCATGCCCGCCATTGTGCCGCGCCAAGGCATGCGCTTCCCTCATTCGCTACGCCGGCTTCCGCATACCTACTTTCATGCCATTTCGGCCTGCGCCAAGCCACCCTCCAGATGCCACACCTGCGTGTGCCCACGCTCACGCAACAGAGCCGCGGCCTGCCGGCTGCGTGCACCACTGCGGCAGAACATCACCAAAGGACCTAGTGACTTAGACATCTCTGCAGGCATGGTGTGGCGCAGGGTTTCGAGCGGCATGTTGAGCGTGGCAGTTTTCGCCGACAGCGATGAGGGCAGCAAATGGCGACCCGCCTCGTGCTCTGCCACATCACGCACATCGACGAGCCGGGCATCCGGGTACAGCTGCAAAAATGCCGACAGCGCCTCGCAAGACAGCGCGCCGTCTCTACCGGCTTCGTCGGTCAGGCTTTGGCCAACGGGAACGCTCATCTGTGAGATCTCCTGTGCAGGCATTGCACGTAGCACTTGACCACAGCGGGCGATGCGGGCGCAGGTCTCTTCAATGAAAGCGTCATCCACCGTGGCGCCAATGGACAAGCGCACTGCGCCCAGAGTCTGCCACTCCGGCAAGCCCATGGCCTGCAACACATAGCTGGGCTCGGCCTTGGCCGCGCTGCAGGCACTACCGGCGCTGATGCGCATGCCCGCAGCATCAAACACGTTGAGCAGGGTCTTGCTGGACAGGCCCGGCACGGAGAAGTTGAGTGTGGTGGGCAAACTGCCCTCAAACGGCATGTTGAACACCACGTCCGAAAAAGCGGCTCGCAACCCACCCGCCAGGCGAGCCCGGTCGCGGGCCAGTTGTTCGTGAGAGCGGAAGACCCCTTCCCCACCCTGCTCCAGAACTTCCAGCACAGCACCCAGTGCCGCAATGCCGGGCATGTTTTCAGTGCCTGCCCGGCTTCCGCCCTCCTGCCCCCCACCGGCCATCAGCGCGGTGTAAGGGCTGCCGGCGCGCACATACAGCATGCCTATGCCCTTGGGGGCATACAGTTTGTGGCCGGAGAACGGTGCGTAGTCAATGCGGGTGGCTGCCAGGTTCAGGTCCAGCTTGCCCAACGCCTGCACGCAGTCCACCAGCCACAAGGCGCGGGATGCGCTGCTTTGTAACAGGGCTTCAATGCCAGCAATATCCGACACCACGCCCGTCTCGTTATTGGCCGCCATGGTGCACAGCAGGGTCGCACCCGGCAGGTGCTGCTCCAAAAACGCAATGTCATGCAACCCTTGTGTGTTGACTGGCACGGTCAGCACCGGCAAGTTCAGTCCCAGCAGCCGGTTCCAATGTGCCACGGCTTGGGGCACGGCCTTGTGTTCGGTCGCACCCAGCAGAATAGGCCCATCCACCACTTCGCCCGCATCGCGTCGCGCCCGCACTGCGCACAGGGCGGAGAGCACCGCAGTTTGAATGCCCTCGGTCGCGCCGCTCACAAACAGCAGTTGCCCGCTGCCCGTGCCCAGCACCCGTGCGGCTCGGGCGCGTACGCCGTCCAGCAAAGCCTTGGCGCGCAAACCTGTGCTGTGGCTACTGCTGGGGTTGCCGAACTGGCCCATGAGCATGCGCATGGCCGCATCAGCGGCGGCTGGCAGCACGGGGGTGGTGGCATTGCAGTCCAGGTAAATCTCGTGGGCGGGTGCGTGCATGGCAGACTCAACAAAGGTGGCAATGAAGCACTCGATGGTAGGCACCTCGCCACAAACGAACATTCCATTTCGTACTGCATTTATTCAGAACATAGAATATTCATTCCATCAAATAGACAAACACAGCAATGCCAGCCTATAAAGAACTAGACCGAACCGATCGCGCCATCCTCAGCGAGCTGCAACAGGACGGCAGCTTGTCGGTAGCCCAACTCAGTGAAAAGGTGGGCCTGTCCACCACCCCATGCTGGAAGCGGGTGAAGAGCATGGAAGAGTCCGGCCTGATCGAAAAGCGCGTTGCCATCGTCAACCGCGAACAGGCCGGCCTGCCGGTCACCGTGTTCGTGAGCCTGCGCACCAACCGGCACGACGAAGCCTGGCTGCGCGAATTCGCCGCCGCCGTGGCCGGCATGCCGGAGGTGATGGAGTTCCACCGCATGAGCGGCGATGTGGACTACCTGCTCAAGGTGGTGGCCGCCGACATCGCCGGTTACGACCGCTTTTACAAACGCCTGATCCAGCTGGCCCAGCTGGCGGGTGTGTCCTCCGCCTTCTCGATGGAGCAAATCAAAAGCACTACGGCGCTACCATTGTGATAGCACTTCGCGCATAGTCTATGGGCGCTAGGGGCTTATTTGTCTCTAGAAACTGTTTGATTGCATCGGAAGGCTTCATGCCTCAAGTTGCTGAAACGGGGCGAGCGAATCACCCGCTTGGGGGATGTTTGCTGGCTGGCAACGCAATTACACTGAATGCCAAGCGCTGCGGGGTTTGGCGGTTTTTCTAATCGAGATTGAAGGCATTGAAACATGCCGAAAATCTAGTGCCCGTGGGGCTTTCAAGGCAGATCAGATGTCCAGTTTATGGAGCAAGGGCCAACTTATAGAGCAGGTTTTGCTCTGGCCATTGCGTTAGGCAAAACTCAAAGGAACCTTCATGGGGATTTTCAGCATTTTTTCTGGTGCTCCAAAAAAGTTTGTCACGCAAGCCTCGTTTGAAAAAAATCTCTCGGGTCAGTTGGCAATGTCACCGCAGACAGTTGCTCAACTTCGCAATCTGAACGTCACGCCTGAAAAGGAACTCAAACTTGAGTTTTTTTTCTACACGAACACTCCAGAGAAAGCGGCAGCATTGGCCGCCGGTCTCACAAGCAAGAAATACGAAGTTGAGTACGGCCCTTCTGCATCAAACGGGAAGATTCAGATCATTACAGGCTGGACCGAAAAAATTGGCATGTCAGATGCTAACGTTGCGGGATGGACAAAAGAAATGTGTGAGCTTGGCTTCAAACACGACTGCGAGTTTGACGGCTGGGGCACAAATCCTGAGCAATGAAAAACCAGCCTAACCCGGCTGTCCCTCACTTCCACGTTAGGCCATAAGGTGCTAATCGCCCCAATCACCGACCCCGCTGACGACGATTGGCGACTCCATGCCACTGCACGTCTCGCCGAAGATTGGGCAAATCCTTGGTCAAGCCAAATAGTGCCGAAGGGAAGCCGCCTCACCGTTTCCTCGGTCATACAACTGACGAAGAAAAAGCAGCTAACTATTCCGCTACCCAACGCGACCGCGTTATTGCTCAATTCCTCAGCCATAGCATTTACCGCGGCTCGTTCCATCAGAGACGCTAGCGGCATTGACAAGTCTCTTCAAGCCGACATTTCCTTCCGGTCTGACAAAGACGCGTTCGACTACATCGAACGAATGATCGAGGCAGTGGTCTTGGCATTTACCGCGCTAGAGGCCTTCGTTAACGAGACTATTCCGGAAGACTTCGTGTACGCCCACCATGCACGGAGCGAAGTAGTGCTTGAGGCGGCACACAAATCAACTATCGAGCGGCACATTCCAATCGACGAGAAGCTTACGTCCGTGCTTCCCGAGGTTTTGAACTGCGCATCACCAAAAGGTTCTCGATGCTGGCAAGCCTACAAACAGCTGAAGGAAACTAGAGATCGACTAGTTCACATGAAAAGCCAAGATCGAAAATCATCTGGAGCCAAAGACGACACAGTGTGGAAATCTGTGATCCTCTGCCCTACGCCGCACCTCGCAGCAAAAGCAGTAATTGATCATTTTTCTAAGAGCATGCAAGTCAAGCCAGGCTGGCATTCGAGGTTCCCACATGCGAAGACCTAACGTCTCTCACTTCAAACGTTGCCCACAGCCAGTAACTGCATCCATCGCACACTTCGCAACGCTCTTCGATTTCACTGAAACACTATTTTTTTCGTAGCTGCCCGCACAATAGATACGTGCGCTAGAGGCCGATTTCCCCATCAATCAGACCGACTCAGGCACCTGCGCCCGCACGTAAGCCCCATCCCCACGCTGAAACACCTTGTCGCTTGGCAACACATCCCCCGGCGCGTATGTGGGGCCACTGTTGAGCCGTTCGTACACCGGGTCAAAGTCGATGCGGGCCAGGGCCAGCAGGTCGTTCAGGCTGTCCAGGACAAAGTAGCACTCTTGGAAATCGTCGATGCGGTAGCGGGTGCGCATGACTCGCTCCAGCTCGAACCCAATGCGGTGGGGCGATGGGCTTTGTACCGCGAAGCCGCTCTCGGTGTATGAGGACGCAATGCCCGCACCGTAGATGCGCAGCGCCTCCTGCGCACCGCTCTCGCCCTGCACTTGCTCTTTCACCAGCCCGAACTCCACCGTGTACCAGTACACCCGCGCCAGCTCGGTCAGCTTGCCGATGCGCTGGGCACGCAGGCCGGCCTGGCCATAGAGCTGGATGAAGTCAGCCATGACCGGGTGCATCAGCATGGGCACATGGCCGAACACGTCGTGAAACACGTCGGGCTCTTGCAAATAGTCCAGCTGGTCTGCACTGCGGATGAAGTTGCCACTGGGGAAGCGCCTGTTCGCCAGGTGATTGAAAAACACCTCATCCGGCACCAAGCCCGGCACGGCCACGACCTGCCAGCCGGTGCGGGGCATCAGCACTTCGTTCAGGGCAGCAAAGTCGGGAATAGCCTCCGCGCTGAGCGGCAAGGCGTGCATGCCTTCCACAAACTCGCGGCAGGCCAGTTGCGGCAGCAGTGCGGTCTGGCGCTCAAACAGCGTTTTCCAGACGGCATGGTCTGCGGCGCTGTAGTGCGCCCAGTGTTGGGGGATGGTGTGGTCGTCCACCGGCCACCCCTCTTAACGCACCGCCAGCAATGTGCCCCGGCAGTCGCCAAAGCCGATGCGGCGCGCACCCGCCGCCACGCACGCGCCACGCAGGATGATGGTGTCGCCATCTTGCAAGAAGGTGCGCGTCTCGCCGTTGGGCAAGGTCAGTGCCTGCTTGCCACCCAGGGTCAGCTCCAGCAGTGAGCCGCCCTGCTCCGGCGCGGGGCCGGACAGGGTGCCGGTGCCCAGCACATCGCCCGCGCGCAAGTTGCAGCCGTTGACCGTGTGGTGGGCCACCAGCTGCGCCAGCGTCCAGTACGCGTCCCGCATGTTGGACTGCGAGAGGCGCACGCCCGCAACGCCAGCGGTGCGCATGGCAGCGGTCTGCAGCCAGACTTCGAGCTGCACATCCAGCGCGCCACTAGCGCGGTTGGCCTCGCCATCCAGATACGGCAGCGGTTGCGGGTCCGCCGCGTCACGCACGAAGGGCGCGCGAAACGGTGCCAGTGCTTCCATGGTCACCAACCAGGGCGATACGGTGCTGGCAAAGTTTTTGGCCAAAAACGGGCCCAAGGGTTGGTATTCCCAGGCCTGCACATCGCGTGCGCTCCAGTCGTTGAGCAGCGTGAGGCCGAAGATGTGTTCCTCTGCATCCGCAATGGAAACAGGAGCACCCAGCGCATTGCCCATGCCGACCCAGGCCGCAACTTCTAACTCATAGTCCAGCCTTGCGCTGGGCCCGAAATCCGGCACCGTGGCACCGGGCTTGAGCGTTTGGCCCTGGGGGCGGTGAAACTGTTGGCCGCTGGCACCAATGCTGCTGGCCCGGCCGTGGTAGCCGATGGGCACCCATTTGTAGTTGGGCATGAGCGGGTTGTCCGGACGGAAGAGCTTGCCCACGGTGGTGGCGTGGTGGATGCCGGTGTAGAAGTCGGTGTAGTCCCCAACCTCGCAGGGCAAGCCCAGCTCCACTTCGGTCTGGCGCAAAAGCGCATCGACCCAGACTTTTTGCAGGGCCGAGCCTTCGCACAGGCCTTCCCAAATCGCCAAACGCAAGGCACGGCGCTCGGCCACGGGGGCTGCCATCAGGCGGTGCATGTCGTTGTGGTCGATCAGGCCGGTGGCGTGCAGGTCCAGCACGCGGTCGCCAATGGCCACGCCGATTTGCCAAGGCTCTAGCGCGTTGTGGCGGAAGCGGCCGAAGGGCAGGTTCTGGATCGGGAAGTCGGTGTCCCGCGCATTCGCGGACTCCACCCAGCTTTGGGTGTCAGGCGCGTGGGTGGCATCCAAGCCATGGAGCACTGCGCTCATGCTTTCGCTCCGAATTCGTTGGCGTGCAAAAAGGCGGCGTGTTTGGGCGCGCGCTTGGTCACGCTCCACTCTTCCAACATCGCCCACTTCACCTTATCCATCTGCGCCAGCTTGGCCTGTTCGTCGGGGTCCGGGCACGACAGCTCCAGCCGGTGGCCATTGGGGTCAAAGAAGTAGATGCTGTGGAACATGCCGTGGTCGGTCACGCCCAACACGTCCACCCCTTGGGCTTCGAGGTGTGACTTGAACTCCAACAATTCGGCCCGGTCTTTCACCTTGAAGGCGATGTGCTGCACCCAGGCGGGCGTATTGGGGTCGCGGCCCATGGGGGGTTGGGTAGGCAGCTCAAAGAATGCCAGCACATTGCCCTGCCCTGCGTCCAGAAAGACGTGCATGTAGGGGTCGGGCGCTTTGGTGCTGGGCACCAGGTCTTCGGCAATCGCCAGCACAAAGTCCATGTGCAGCATCTTCTGGTACCAGAGCACAGTTTCCTTGGCGTCTTTGCAGCGGTAGGCCACATGGTGGATGCGTTCTATTTTCATGTTGTCTCCTCGGGCTTTATGCGGGCTCAAGCGGTTTCCAAAGCGCCGCGGCGTACCTGGTCGCGCTCCAGCGATTCAAACAGAGCCTTGAAGTTACCCTCACCAAAGCCCTCGTCGCCCTGGCGCTGGATGAACTCGAAGAACACCGGGCCGAGCTGGGTCTGAGAAAAGATTTGCAGTAGCAGGCGCGGTTGACCAGAACCGGAAGCCCCTTCGGTAGCGTCTGTGGAGCCATCCAGCAAGATACCGCGGCTCTGTAACTCTGCCACCGGCTGGCCGTGTCCGGGCAGGCGGCCTTCCAGCATCTCGTAGTACACGTCGTTAGGAGCCGTCATCAGGGGCACACCAGCCATGGCCAGCTTGTCCACGGTGCTCACCAGGTCGTCACAAATCAGCGCGATGTGCTGAATGCCCTCGCCGTTGAATTGCATCAGGTATTCCTCGATCTGGCCGCCGCCCTGTCGCGACTCTTCGTTCAAGGGGATGCGGATCTTGCCGTCCGGCGCGGTCATGGCCTTGGAGGTCAGGCCGGTGTATTCACCCTTGATGTCGAAATAGCGGATTTCGCGGAAATTGAACAAGCGCTCATAAAAGTCGGCCCAAAAGGACATGCGGCCACGGTAGACGTTGTGGGTCAAGTGGTCGATCAGCTTCAAACCATGGCCCACCGGGTGACGATCCACACCCTCGATGAATTCAAAGTCGATGTCATAAATCGACTTGCCGTCTTCAAAGCGGTCAATCAGATACAAGGGCGCGCCGCCAATGCCTTTGATGGCGGGCAGGTTTAGCTCCATCGGGCCTGGGCGCAGTTCCACCGGCTGAGCACCCAGCTCGAGCGCGCGCTTGTAAGCGTTGTGCGAGTCCTTCACGCGGAAGGCCATGCCGCAGGCGCTGGGACCGTGCTCAGCGGCAAAGTAGCCGGCCACGCTTTTGGGCTCGCGGTTCACGATGAAATTGATATCGCCCTGGCGATACAACACCACGTTTTTGGAACGGTGCTTGGCCACCAGCGTGAAGCCCATGCGCTCAAACACGGGCTCGATGACTCCCGCTACAGGCGACGCAAATTCCACAAACTCGAAGCCCATCAGGCCCATGGGGTTCTCAAACAAATCGGTGGTTGTGGTGCTCATGGCAAGGCTCCTCGAAAGCGTGTTTTGAAAAGCTTGATTGTGGGCAAATGGCGCTGCAATGGGTATGCAAGTTTGGCAGCGAACGCTCGATTTATGCATAATTCGTGCATGAATTTAAAAAATTACGAAGATTCACTGCTTGATAGCTACGACATCAGTCTTCTTGCTGCACTGCAGCGCGACGCCTATGCCACCCACCAACAGATCGGTGAGCAGGTGCATCTGTCGGCCTCGCAGGTGAGCCGACGGGTGCAGCGCCTGCAGGCCGGCGGCTTTGTGCGACGCTATGTCGCCCTGCTGGAGCCCCAGGCGCTGGGCCTGGGCGTGCGTGCCATGAGCTATGTCACGCTGACCCGCCACGGGGGTGATGAGGGCGCCACATTCGAGAAAGAAATCGGCTCCATCCCCGAGGTGCTGGAATGCTATTCGGTGGCCGGTGAGTCGGACTACATACTGCACATCGTCTGTGCGGATTTGAGTGTGTTGTCCGAGCAGGTCTTGCGCCGCATCACCCGCATTCAGGGTGTGGGCAGCATCCGGTCCAACATCGTGCTGAACTGCATCAAGAGCAGCACCGAGTTGCCGCTGGGGCACTTGGGGCGATAGCCATTCAAGGGCCGCAAACCCGTTTTTGGGGGTGCATTCAATCACCTTGAAACTAACGGCGCAAGCGCTGGAGTTCGACAACTCGCCGGCTTGAAAGATGCTCCGCGTGGTGAGTCAGTCCGTCAATATGGGCATGATCACCACCGGACTGGATGCCGCATGCAGCCAGTTCCGGTGATGTAGAGCAGCGCGCTAGCGCGTTGCGGCCTTGGTGCCTTGCACATCTACTTCCACACGGCGATCGCGTCGCAGGCACTCAATGAGCACTGCGCGTTTTCCACCGGGGCACTCAGCCAGCGTGGTCAGGGGTTGTGACTCCCCTTCGCCATAGGCGTCTATGCTGCCTGCAGCCACCCCTTTGCTGACCAGGTAATCGCTCACCGCAGTCGCACGGCGCAAGGAGAGTTTCTGGTTATAGGCTGCTGAACCAATGCGGTCTGTGTAGCCCCGCACGTGAATGGCATCAAACGTGCCGCCGGACACTTCTTTGGCCAAGTCATCCAGCATGCCCATGCCGGTCGGACTCAATACTGACTTGTCGAAGGCAAATAGCGCATCCGCAGAAAAGTTCAGGCGCTGCGCAGGGAGAGGTATGAGCACTGGCGTGACCACCACAGGGACTGCTGCAACGGGCTTCTCTGCAGCGGGTGCAGGTGGAACCACCACCGGCGCAGCTGCCATCAGGACAGCATCGCAGGGGGCGACGGCCAACGCAGGCGTCCAAGCACCGTTGTGCCAGCATTGGCCCGGAGTGCCGCTCCCGACGAAGGCGCCGGCGCCGTCCAGCAGGTAGCCGCGGGTGTCAGGTGCCTGGGCCATACAAAGCCCGGACAGAAGAGCTAGCGGAATCCCCAAGCCCCACCGGGCTCGGGGTGAAAATTGAACCAAGATTTGCGTCATGTTTATCCCCGTGTTGGCAGAGGATTCAAGGACGAACCGTGATTTCATTTTTCACTGAGCGCACGCCGCTCACATTGCGGGCAATGTTTTCCGCGGTGTTCTTTTCCAGCTGGTTTTTGGCAAAGCCTGACAGCATGACGGTACCGGTCATGGTTTCCACACTGATAGCGCCCGCATCCACCACTTTGCTTTCCACAAAGCGGCTCTTCACCTGCGTGGTGATCGTGGCGTCATCCACATAAGCACCCACGCTTTCCTGGCCACGCTGAACCGCACAACCGCTCATGGCACCCACAGCCAATGCAATAACGATGAAGGTAAGGCGGAATGAATTTTTCATGGAGAACTCCTAAACAGTGAACGAACGTCTTCACGGTAAGGCCTTGCATGCGCTACGTCGGTGCGCTGTCGAACTCACCAGAGAATCAGATCGCAACCTGAATCTGCTGAACACCTCGGAGCGGCAGGTACTCCAGCCATGCGCCCACTGCAAGCGCAGTCGACCCCTCCCTAGCCGCAGCGAGCGGTGCATCAGGCTGATCTTTCACGAATGACACTTCCAACACACATTCCGGCAATTGCAGGTGCATGTGGGCATGCTCCCAGTGCGCCGGAAAGCACGGCCTGAAACACACACGCTGGGGCCCGAACTCAAGCCCGAAAAGTGACTCGGTCGCTGCGCGGTACATCCAGGCGGCAGTGCCTGTGTACCAGCTCCAACCGCCGCGGCCTGTGTAAGGTGACGCACCATAAATATCACCGGCCATGGCATAGGGCTCCAGCCCGTACACCGCTCCGCGTGCAGGGTCAGCACTGCGGTGCGCCGGGCTCAATCCACAGAAGTAGGCATAGGGCAAATCGCTGCCCCTGGCCCTGTGCAATTGCGCCATTGCCATCAGCCCCCATACAGCGCCATGGTTGTACTGTCCGCCGTTCTCACGCACGCCGGGCGGGTAACTCTGGATGTAACCCGCACGCGGCAGTTGGTTCTGCAAAGGTGGCGTCAAGAGTTTGACCAAACCCATACGCTCATCCACGAGTTGGGATTGCGCAGCGCCCATGGCCATCGCCGCCCGCCCGGGCGGGGCCGCCTCGCTCAGCACACCCCACGCTTGGGCAATCAAATCAATACGACACTCAACCAGCGTGTGGCTGCCCAAGGGGCTGCCATCGTCGAAAAAAGCGCGCGCATACCACTCGCCATCCCATGCCGGACCCTCCAGCGCCGCGTGCCACACCACAGCAGCTTGCTCCCAGCGCTGCGCACGTTCCCAGTCGCCCCGCGTGCGTGCCAATGGTGCCCAAACGCGCACCAGTTGCACAAGGAACCACCCCAACCAAACGGATTCACCCTTGCCCTGATGTCCGACCGCATTCATGCCATCGTTCCAGTCGCCGGTTCCCATCAAGGGCAGCCCATGCACACCCACAACCAAGCTGTGGTCTATGGTGCGTGCGGCATGCTCATAAACACTCGCAGACTCAGGACTAGTTCCCGGTGTGAAATAGGCATCTTCTTGCCCTTCCTCCAGCGCGGGGCCGCTTAAGAATGCGACTGCTTCGTCGAGCACCGTACTGTCCGCCGTAGCATGGAGATAGCGCGTGAGGGCGTGCGGCAGCCAGAGCAAATCGTCGGACATGCGGGTGCGCACACCCGCCCCGCCGGGGCTGTGCCACCAATGCTGTACATCGCCCGCCGCAAACTGGCGCGAAGCGCACAACACAATCTGGTTTCGCAACAAACCCGGCTCCACCCACACCAGTGCCATGGCATCCTGCAATTGATCCCGGAAACCTGTGGCACCACCCGCCTGATAGAAGCCGGCTTTCGCCGCCATGCGGCACGCGAACGCTTGGTACAAAAACCAGCGATTCACCAGCGCATCCAGCAGCGGATCCGGAGTGCGTACCGTGAGTTTGCCCAGCAGCGCATTCCAATGGACTGCCACAGACTCCAAGCGCTCTGCAGGCACTTCTTGCAGGGCCCGCTGTGCTGAGCCCAAGGCCTCCGTGGCATCTGCCGCATAACCCATCAAAAACACCTGGCTGCGGCTCTGCCTGGCCGGTACATCCATGCGCACTGACAGGGCCGCACAGGGGTCTGCTCCTGTGCCTGCACCACCGCCGAGTTGATCAGGAATGGTGGGCGAACCCGTCCCATCAAACAACTCCCGCCGGTCGCATGTCCATTGCAATCGGGCCCCTTGGGCGCCGGCCAACGGCGGTGTATTACAGGCCCAGAATGCCGTTCCACCTCCAAGCCCCGCTGACTGCTCACGCTGGGTACACAGGAATACTGCATTCGATGTTGACAAATGCCCCGCAGTGACGGTGCTCGCCCTGTCACGCATGGCAGCTCCCATGACCCACTCCACCATGCCGATACAACGCAAATGCATATCCATGGTGCCGCGGTTGTGCAGGTGCACTTCCACTTGCTTAATCTGCAAACTCACATCCACCGACCAGACAACTTCCACCTCTAGAGCGCCACGCCGGTGTCGTATGGAAGTCTTGCCCTGCGTATGGCTGACCGTGTAGCGGGTGTCCGGCAGGGCCCAGGCATCCGGGCTCAGGGACCAACCGGAGCGAGGCAATGCGTCCAGATCCTGCAGCCACAGCCACTCACCGGGCGGGTCTGCCACCGGGTCGTTGGACCACGGCGTCAGTTGGTTGAGACGGCTGTTGCCCGCCCAGCTGAAGCCACCACCCGCCTCACTCACCACGGTGCCGAACTGCTCATTGGCCAACACATTGACCCAAGGCCGCAGGGGCTTCATGTCCTGGCCTACGTCGAAGCGAAACTCAGAGCCATCTGCGCCGAACGCTCCTTGCGTTACATGCACGTCCAGTGGCATGGAGTCGCCCGCACCACCGGGGTTGCGCCGGGGATACGCAGAGCGTTGCTTGGCGTCCAGGTCGTGACTGGCAGACCAGGCCTGCACATGGTGCAACAGCGGACGGCCACCTGCATCGAGATGCATGCGCGCCAAGGCATGCAAGGTGCTTCGCTCATCGTCGCTTAGCGTGTCATCCCGCAATACCCACATGGCAACGCAGGTGTCGGCGTCATCCCTCGGGTGCTCGGTGTTCAGCCGGTCGCACAGGCCCGTGAGTTCGCGCTGCAGTGTCAAGTGGTAAGACGCCGGTTCAGCGTTCAGCACCACCAAGTCGCAGCCCACACCTGACCACGCCCACATGCGCATGGCCTGGGTGATGGAGCGCACCAGCCCCAAGCCCTGCAACACGGCAATGGATATCAACAGAATGGGCCTGTCCCCCGACAGACCGATACGCCACAGAAGCCGCTTGTCACACACCTTGCTGTTCAACAGCGCTGATGCCTCCTGCTGGACCACTGGCTTGTTCAGCACAAACAATAGCGCTGTGGTGATGCTTTGGGTGGCCGTCAGGGTGTCAGGGCTGATTTGCAGCGCCCGCAGGCGGATGCCAGCCAGCGTCGAGGACATCAGCGATGCACGCTGCACATGGTTGCTCTGCTGGTACT
>RFQA01000070.1 GCA_009925925.1 Betaproteobacteria bacterium | reverse complement strand
GGTATTGCGCTTGGGGCGCTTGTCTTTGTTGAAACGTTTTGGTCCGGGCATGATGGACTCCTAAAAAATTAATCTTGCAAAAATTCTTGAATATGGAATACGACTGACTTTCCCTGTCGTGCATTAGCCAAAAAACCGGTGAAGTTCCAGACACTGCCTATGGCTTGCTTGGCAAGCCGCTCTGCCAGAGTTCCGAAGGCCACCGCCTTGACTACCACCTTCACGGTTCTGCTGCTACCGGCTTCCTGAACGACTGACTCATGTTCGAGCCGCAGATTCAAGGCTGGTAAGCCTGCCGGTGTATAGCGCATGGTTTCTACCTCTGCGATACAAGCACCTAGAACCAATGAATTCGCTTGCACTCCTTAACGGGAAAGGTCCGTTGACCCGTTCAATTACGCTTGGTACTCGGCCTGCTGGGCCTTGCGCGCGTCTTCACGCTCGACTGTCTTCATCATGGAAGAAGGACCGGTTTCGGCTTTCTTCTTGGACACAGTCAGGTGGCGCAACACGGCGTCGTTGAACTTGAATGCGTGTTCCAGTTCAGACATTACAGCCTGGTCGGCTTCAATGTTGACGCACAGATAGTGGGCCTTGGCCAGCTTGTTGATCATGTAAACCATCTGACGACGGCCCCAGTCTTCAACACGGTGCACCTTGCCACCGCCAGCGGTGATCATGCCCTTGTAACGCTCCAGCATTGCAGGAACTTGTTCGCTCTGATCCGGGTGGATCATGAGGATGATTTCGTAATGACGCATTGATACTCCTTGAGGATTTCCCAGCTACTGGGCCCAGCACTTGCGAGCTGGTCAAAATAAAGCTGCCCCCGGCGTCTAGACAGGGTGCAGCAAGGCGAAGCCCATGATTATAGCCTAACCCAAGGGAGGAGCCAAATCCCTGTCGTCCGGCGAGTCGGGGGGGCTCAGCAAGCTGACAATAACAGCGACCAGTACCCCGACAGGAACTCCAAAAACTCCAGCCGATACAGGTTGAATTCCAAACCAGAGATGTTCGCCTGAAAATCCGAAACACTGCCGTAGAACCGGAAAGTTAAGCACCATGTAGACCACCGTGGTACCCAGCCCGGCCAACATGCCGGCCACCGCACCGGACCGTGTCATGCGCTTCCAGAAAATACCCAGAACCATGGCAGGCACAAAGGCCGCACCTGCAAGCGAAAACGACGCAGACACCAGGTAGAGAATTCCAGCAGGTCGCTGTGCTGCCGCATAGGCAGCCATCAATGCCACCACCAACAAGGCGAACTTTGACAGCATCACCCTGCGCATGGCCTCCGCTTTGTTGCTGTTGCCCTCAAAGTACACATCATGTGCAAGTGCATTGCCAATGGTCAGCAGCAGTCCGTCTGCCGTGGATAGCGCTGCAGCCAAGCCACCGGCAGCCACCAGCACTGACACCACATAAGGTAGCCCGCCAATATCCGGTGACGCAAGCATGATCAAATCCGCCCCCAGCCGCAGCTCTGCGAACTGCAGCACCCCGTCACTATTCACATCGCTGAACGAAAGCAGATTCGGATCTTTGGACCATTGAAGCATCCACCCCGGAAGTGCATCAAAGGATTGCCCCACCAGATGCGCCATGACCTCGTACTTGACCAGAACAGCCAACGCCGGCGCCGAGAGATACAAGAGCGCGATGAAAACCAGCGACCAGGCCACCGACCTCCGCGTCTGGATAACGCCCGGAGTGGTGTAGTAGCGGGTTAAAAGGTGAGGCAAACCGGCCGTGCCCACCATGAGACAAAACATCAGCGCCAGGAAGTTGGCACGAGAAGTGTTGAATTCCGCTTGCTCATCCGCGGTGCCATCCGGATTGCCGGCAAAAGCCCGCGTTTGCGGTGCCATACCGCCAAGTACTCGTGCCCTCTCAGTGTTTTCAACAAGCCCGCGAGTCCACATGTCTCGTGCAGCTACCGCATCTTTGGGAAGTGCAGCCAGAGACTTCCGAGTGGCTTGAACCAAAGCATCCGGTGCCTTGCTATCGCCCAGGATCCTCAGTTGACGCCTCAGCTCCTCGCGCTCTTCCGCCAAAGAAGCCTCAACATCCAGCAGCTTGCGTCGGAACTCTTCCGCACGACGTGCATAGATCGCAATAACTTCCTGCTCTTGGGGCGAAACCGCAAACGAGGCTTCCAAATCGGTGATTTTCACCAGCTGCTGCCCATAAGCGAGGGGGGCGAACGGATTCCCGGTCTGCTGGTAAGACAGCCATGAGACAGGGATGAGAAACGCCAGAATAATGACTACATATTGGGTGACCTGCGTCCAAGTGACCGCCCGCATTCCACCCAAGAAGGAGCAGACGAGCACGCCCCCGAGCGCCAGAAGAATGCCGATCTCAAAATGCACCCCCGTCAAACGGGACGTAATCAAGCCGACGCCATAAAGCTGCGCAACCACATAGGTAAACGAACACAACACCGCAGACCAAGCCGCAATTCGCCGCGGCCAGTGCCCGCCAAACCGAACCCGGAAGAAATCCGGTACGGTGTAAATATTCATGCTGCGCAAGTACGGTGCGACCAACAAAGCCACCAGGCAAAACCCGCCCGTCCAACCCAGCACGTAAGCCAAACCGCCCGGCTGCGTGCCCGAACCACTGAAACCTTGTGAATACAAGCCTCCGGCCAGGCTGATGAACGAAGCAGCGCTCATCCAATCTGCAGCAGTCGCCATGCCGTTATAGACACCGGGAATTCGACGGCCAGCTACGTAGTATTCATTCGCATCCGCAGTGCGAGCGAATACCCCGATTACCGCGTACAAGACCAAAGTCACCGACAAAAAAATGCCGGCGACCCACGCTTTCGGCAAGCCCCATTGTTCAGCCAGCGCCAACGCCACAAGAAAGAAAAGCAAGCCAACTACAAAAGTCGCAAAGCGCTTGTGAAGGCTTGTCGTGTACTGCCGGTATTCAGTGGCATCAAACAAAAAGGCTTCCGCGGAGCGCCGGTTGGCAACGATGGCAAACGCGACCACGATGCCAATAAATATCAGTAGTGATCCCTGTGCCGCAAACCAATACGCGATCGGCCAGGAAAAAAAATTTCCGGGCAGATCGCGTGCAAAAAAAGTAACCCCGAAAGAGAAAACAAACCACAGCGCAAGCAGGCTCGCATGCAAGCGCCAGTTACGCCGGGTTGTCGTCTCTGGCATCAGACCGCTAGTTGCTGCCAGGTGGCAATCACGGAATCAGGATTCAGCGAAATGGAGGAAATCCCCTGCTGTTCCAGCCACTTTGCAAAGTCAGGGTGATCGCTGGGCCCTTGACCGCAAATGCCCACGTACTTGCCCTGACGCTTGCAAGCATCGATCGCCATGGTAATCAGCGCTTTCACGGCCGGATCGCGCTCGTCAAAGTCCGCCGCCAGGAGGTCCAGACCTGAATCACGATCAAGCCCCAAGGAGAGTTGGGTCAGATCGTTGGAGCCGATAGAGAAGCCGTCAAAGAACTCCAGGAACTGATCAGCCAGAATCGCATTACTCGGAATCTCGCACATCATGATGAGCTTGAGGTCTGCCTCACCGCGGCGCAAGCCATGACGGCCAAGCAACTCGGTCACCCGTTTCGCCTGGCCCAGGGTACGTACAAACGGCACCATAACCTGCACATTGGTCAGCCCCATTTCATTGCGCACACGCTTTAGCGCCTCACATTCCATGGCGAATGCCTCGCCGAACTCCGTGCTGATATATCGGGCGGCGCCACGGAAACCGAGCATCGGGTTTTCTTCTTCCGGTTCATACCGGCTGCCGCCGATCAACTTACGGTACTCGTTGCTCTTGAAGTCGCTCAAACGCACGATGACTGGCTTGGGCCAGAAAGCTGCCGCGATAGTTGCAACCCCCTCTGCCACCCGGTCGACATAAAACGCACGGGGCGACGCGTGGCCTCGCGCCACAGACTCCACCGCCTTCTTCAGATCCGCATCCACATTGGGATAGTCCAAAATGGCCTTGGGGTGCACGCCAATGTTGTTGTTGATGATGAACTCCAACCGGGCCAGGCCCACACCCTGGTTTGGCAATTGACAGAAGTCGAATGCCAACTGTGGGTTGCCGACGTTCATCATGATCTTGACGGGGATTTCGGGCATCACGCCGCGCTGCACTTCAGACACCTCGGTTTCCAACAAACCGTCGTAAATGAAGCCGGTGTCGCCCTCGGCGCAGCTCACCGTCACCAGCATGCCTTCTTTCAACAGGTCCGTAGCGTTGCCACATCCAACCACAGCAGGAATACCCAATTCACGGGCAATGATGGCCGCATGGCAGGTCCGGCCGCCCCGGTTGGTCACGATGGCGCTGGCGCGCTTCATGACCGGTTCCCAGTTGGGGTCAGTCATGTCAGTGACCAACACGTCGCCGGCCTGCACTTTGTCCATCTCGCTGATGTTGTGCACGATGCGCACCGGGCCTGTGCCAATCTTCTGACCGATAGCGCGACCTTCGGCCACCACATTGCCCTTGCCTTTGAGTTTGTAGCGGTACTCGGC
Source organism: Betaproteobacteria bacterium (assembly GCA_009925925.1). Classification (GTDB taxonomy): domain Bacteria; phylum Pseudomonadota; class Gammaproteobacteria; order Burkholderiales; family Burkholderiaceae_C; genus Allorhodoferax. The sequence goes on along the minus strand of RFQA01000070.1, from coordinate 11,709 downwards.
AGTCGCCCCCGCCTGGCTCTTCACGGTCTCAGGGCGGGCTTGAAGGATGTAGAGCTGGCCGTCAACGCCATCTTTACCCCACTCGATATCCATGGGGCGACCGTAGTGCTCTTCAATCACCAAGGCGTATCGGGCCAATTGCTCCACGTCGGTATCGGTCAGGGAATAGCGGTTGCGGAGCTCGGTCGGCACATCGACGGTTTTCACCAACTTGCCACCTGCTGCTTTCTCCTCAAGGGTGGTGAAGACCATCTGCAAGAGCTTGGAGCCCAAGTTACGGCGGATAACTGCGCGCTTGCCCGCCTTGAGTGTGGGCTTGTGCACGTAAAACTCGTCGGGATTCACCGCACCCTGCACCACAGTTTCACCCAAGCCATAGCTGGAGGTGATGAAAACCACTTGGTCAAACCCTGACTCGGTATCGATCGTGAACATCACGCCGGCAGCACCCAGATCCGAGCGCACCATGCGCTGTACACCCGCACTCAGGGCGACCACGTCATGCGCGAAACCTTTGTGCACGCGGTAGCTGATAGCGCGGTCGTTGTACAAAGAAGCAAATACCTCTTTCATCTTGTGGAGCACATCTTCGATGCCCACTACGTTCAAAAAGGTTTCCTGCTGACCCGCAAACGAGGCATCCGGCAGATCTTCCGCAGTGGCAGACGAACGCACGGCGAAACTTGCTTGGTCGTTGCCGGCCGACAAGGTGGCAAAGGCATCGCGGATCGCTTGCTCCAAATCAGCCGGAAAAGGCTGCACCTCCACCATGGCACGAATTTCTGCGCCCACCGTGGCCAATGCGCGCACGTCTTCAGTGTCCAGGTTTTTCAGTTTTGCGCTGATCTTGTCAGCCAGTCCGTCGTGGGCCAAAAACTGGCGGAATGCGTGGGCTGTCGTGGCAAAGCCCGTGGGGACCCGCACGCCTTGCGGTAGCTGGGAAATCATCTCCCCCAAGCTGGCGTTCTTGCCGCCGACGGACTCAACGTCCGTCATGCGCAAGCGCTCGAAAGGCACGACCAGGTCGGTCGCATTGAAAAGTTCAGACATAGGATGCTCCAGAAGTTAAAACCTTTCCATGACCCGCCGGACCATGCCGGGCGCGGGTCGCGCAGCCTGTCACTTTCCTGTTGTTGCTGTTGTGGGAAACGTAACCGGTACCTAAATGCGCTAAATTGCGGTGATTGTAGGTGTGCACACCGTGTAACCCGATTACGGAAAACCCCTGTGCGCTTGCAACTGACTGACGCCATTACCCGGAACACCATGCCCCAACGCTCTGTTTTTTTCATCTCTGACGGCACCGGCATCACCGCCGAGACATTCGGCAATGCCATCCTGGCCCAGTTCGAAACCAAGGCAAGGCATGTGCGCCTACCCTTTGTGGACACCGTCGACAAGGCTCACCAAGCGGTCCGGCAGATCAACCATACGGGCGTGGTGGACGGCAACAAGCCGATTGTGTTCACGACACTTGTGAACATGGATGTGCTCAAAGTTATTCAGGACGGCTGCCAGGGCATGTTGCTAGATATGTTCGGAATGTTTGTTCACCCCTTGGAGCAGGAGTTGGGGCTCAAGTCCAACCACCGCATTGGCCGCTTCAGTGATGCGAGCAAAAGCAAGGAATACCACGACCGGATTGAGGCCATCAACTTCTCTCTGGCACATGACGATGGTCAAAGCAACCGTGACCTGGAGCAAAGCGACGTGATTCTGGTGGGTGTAAGCCGCAGCGGGAAGACTCCCACCTCACTGTACCTGGCCATGCAATACGGCCTGAAGGCGTCTAACTATCCACTGATACCTGAGGATTTTGAGCGCCGCCAACTCCCCCCTGCGCTGGTGCCACACCGCGGAAAAATTTTCGGCCTCACGATCCAGCCTGAGCGTTTGGCCGAAATCCGCAATGAGCGCCGCCCCAACTCCAAGTACGCGTCTTTGGAGAACTGCCGCATGGAAGTGAGTGAGGCGGAAGCCATGATGCGCCGTACCGGCATCCGGTGGCTGTCCACCACCACCAAATCCATCGAAGAGATTGCTACGACGATTCTTCAGGAAATACATCCTGAACGATTGGTGTACTGATAGCCTGTAGTTCACGCTCCAACGACGAAACACTCGCATGATGCAGCCTGTCTGGCAAATCACCAGGTCCGCTGCGGCGAGATTGGCATTCAACACAGAGGCGTTGTCCTCGACGCCCCCGTCATGGTGAGCAAACCTTCCGCCCACCCGTTCCACCAATTGGCGGTAATTGGCCACGTTGCCAATGCGCCCGCCCACACAAAGCACCAGCTTGTGTAACAGAGGTACAGGGGCGTTTGCTGAAGCTTGTGGCTCTTTCAAATGCTGTGCACTTTGCGAGATGCCCTGCGCAAGCTCCACTGCGTCTCGCTCTGCCTGACTCACGCGTCGCCGCAATTCTGCGTTCTGCATCTCCAACTCCTGCTGACGATCCAGCGCCCGGCTCAAGCGGGCTTGCAAGCGTTCTTTGTCTGAAAGGTCCGGGATGGAACTACGCAGACTCTCCAACGCTTCGGCGATTAATGCCAGGCGGGTGTCCTTGGCAATGGCATCAGCACGTGCTTTCAGCAGCAAAGCCTGTGCCTGCTCCAGCTCGGCGTTTTTCTCCGTCAACACACGTGTCATGCGTTCTTGGATTTTTCCCAATTCGCGGCCGAGCAATGCGTTCTCATCCGCCAATGCATTGAAACGCGCGATTTCCAGACGTACACCTGCACCCGCTTGATGCTGAAACATGTGCAGGTCTTTGCACATTGCATCCCGAAGTGCAGCTTCGCAACGTGGGTGGGTCAATGCTGCCCAAAACGCACCTGCGACATCACCTGCCTTAAGTGATCGAACCCACAACTCTGCCAACGCTTGAGAGTTTTTTGCGCTTTTGAAAGCGCCGACTTCCCGCACGTATCGAGTATCCAACTCTGCTTGCATCAGCTCGGACAGCTTGCAACGCCGCGCTGCTTCAGAGACAGCACCGGAATGCACCTCATAGTCATTTGCCAAAGCACTCGCGCCCAAAGCCTTGTTGACGAGACGCCTGAGAGTGTCTATCGGCAAGCAGACTCCAACCAAGGGGCAATGGCAGTGACTCTCCAGCTCCCACAAGCGCTTGCGGCGGGAACCTGTGTTTGATGGGGGTTGCTGCACAAAGGATGGCCGCGTGGGCCCAGAAGGCGTCACCGATTCATTCTGATAGTTTGCTATATTTTTTATAGCTATTTCCGCATGTTTTACCTGAGCTATCGGCATATTCCACCCCCAAGATCAGTTTGAACTTCGGCGGCATTCATACTGCCCGCACGCAGCATGCGGGCTCTCCACGGGATCGCCGGAGCGGCCTTCGGGCGCTTGGTCGGCTTCACAGCTGAGTTTTGCATTTCGGGGGCGCAGCATGGGCACAAGGCACGGTAAGGCCCCGACTGCGAAGAAGTGAGGTGGATGCGCTTGTGCTTCAGCGCCGCGACAGCCGAACCTTCGGCCAAACCTGCGGCAGAACCTGATTGCGATTGCCATTTGTCTGGGTCGCTATGCCCCACGCCCGTGCGCGAGTGGCTGTTTGTGTCAATGTGCATGGTCTGCTTTTACGTGAGTGAATTCGCTTGTATAAACTCAGTATATGCGAATCATTCTCATTTAAATCACTGAAACCACCATGCTTGCATGGGATATTTGCAGTTCTTTACCTCACTGCAAAGGGATGACGACCAGATAATTGACGCTTTAACAAACAGGAGGTCCCCATGAAAGGCGATGCACAAGTCATTTCTCATTTGCAGGCACAACTCAAAAATGAGCTGACCGCAATCAACCAGTACTTCCTGCATTACCGGATGTACAAACACTGGGGCTTCGACAAGCTCGCGAAAAAAGAGTACGAAGAGTCCATCGGCGAAATGAAACACGCCGACATGCTGATGGACCGCATCTTCATGCTGGACGGTCTGCCCAACCTTCAGGACATGGCCAAAATCATGGTGGGCGAGTCGGTCCCCGAGGCCCTGGAATGCGACCTAAAGGCTGAGGTGGGAGCGCAGTCCACCATCAAGGCAGGCATTGCGCATTGCGAGTCGGTGCGCGATTACGTATCGCGCGATCTGCTGCAAAAAATTCTGGATGACACCGAGGAACACATCGACTTTCTGGAAACCCAGATCGACCTGATCTCCAAAGTCGGATTGCAGAACTACCTGCAAAGCCAAATGGGCGAAGTTTCTTAGCCCTCTTACAAGCTCAGGCAGGGGATGCTCCTGTCAGCATGGCTCGCCCCACGGCTTGAAATGCAGTGTGGGGTGAGCTGAGAAGCTTTTCCCCAACCAAGCGCTTATAGGCCGCGGTGGCGGTTAGCGGAACTTTTTCTAGCCAAAGCAAGGCCTCTTCCGCCCTGCCCCGCTCGGCCAGCATACTGGCATAGTTAAACTGCCCGCGGAAATCCCCCCCTTCGGCACCTTTCTTGAACCAATCCAACGCAGCCTCTGGGTCTTTAGCTACCGCGCGCCCGTCTTCAAAGAAGTGTCCGATCTTGGTCATGGACTTCACATGGCCTGACTTGGCTGCGGTCATATACCACTGCAATGCCTCTTCATCACACTTCTTGACACCCTTACCGGTGGCCAACAAATTGGCATAGTTGTACATACCGGCATCCAGGCCTTTGTGGGCAGCCTGCCGAAACCAGTTTGCTGCCGCGAACATGTCCACGGCAGTACCCCAGCAGTTTTCAAAGCACCTGCCGCACATGTTCATGCCCATAACATGTCCCTGCCTCCCGGCTTTCATAAACTGGGATAGCGCCTCTGCGGGATTGGCTTCTACGCCATGGCCATCCAGAAGCCATTGCCCCAAGACGGCCTGTGCATCTGCACTGCCAAGATCTGACGCGTGCCGCATCCACTCCACAGCACCCGGAGGATCTGAATCGATCACCGCCCTCCACGCAGCAGGACTCAAGGCCGCAATCTCGTCGAGGCTTGATGGTTTTTGGGAATGTGTCATTGATAAACATACAAATACGAATGGTTCTCAATATTATCAATAGCCAGGCCGTATAAGCACGCAAAGTGACACGGAGTCCGGCTGGTGTGGGTTCAACCCTACAGAAGCTACACATTTTTTTACAATCAATGCAAATGCGACGAATTCTTATTTAGAATACGTCCATCAATTAGCACCAAGAGCGTCTCATGATTGTTTGCGTCTGCCGCCGTGTCTCCGACAAGGAAATTCACCAACACGCCAGTGAAGGGAAAAGTTTCGAGGACATCCAGATTGACCTCGGCGTCGCAACGCAATGTGGTCGCTGTGAGGACTGTGCGCGTGACGTGGTGGAACAATGCCACGCCAATGCGGCCATGGTCCATGGTGCGTGGAAGACCATGATGATCACGCGCACCTTGTAGTTCATTTTTTTCGAAATAAACAAGAATGCTTCTTGTTTATCTACCCGATCAGCAAGCCAAGTCGGAGCCGTATCGCAGTGCTCAGGACATAGCCAGCAAATTCTTTCAATCGAACGTTTTGAGCGCTATGCCAATATCCAAACCCCTCCTTGTTACCGCCCCACCTCAAGTGGCTGCCACCACCCTCCTCCCCCTGGGAGCCATATTGCTTGCAGGTTCGTTCTCCGCAGTCGCGCAACAGAGTACTGGCGAGCCGGTAAAGTCACTTAAGCAAATCACCATCACCGAGCAGCTCGAAGAGGAACAAGGCAAAGACTCTGTTCGCGCCACAACTACGAGCATCGGCAAAGGTAAACAAGACCTCAGAGACGTACCTCAATCCATCACTGTGGTGACCGAGAAACTGGTGGATGACCGTAACCTGGATACCCTCAAAGACGTGCTGCACAACACGGCAGGCGTGACTTTTCTGGCTGCTGAAGGTGGTGAGGAAGACATTCGGCTACGCGGTTTTTCCTTGGCGCAAACGGGCGACATCTATGTTGACGGCATGCGTGACCCGGCGTTTTACGACCGCGACACCTTCAATAGCGACAAAATTGAACTCCTGCGCGGTTCTGCATCCATGCTTTTTGGTCGGGGCTCCACGGGCGGTGCAGTCAACCAAGCCAGCAAACAAGGAAGGGCTATGGATGACCATGAAGTCACCACCACGTTGGGCAGTTACAACTACCGCCGGGTCACAGGTGACTTCAACATTAAAACAGGCGAGGACTCCGGGCTGCGCATCAATGCCATGGTGACCAAGGCCGACAACAACGGCGCCGGAAGCAGTATCGACAAGCGCGGCATCGCAGCCAACTATCGTTGGGGTATCGGCACCAAAGACGAGTTCTCCGTAGGCTTGTACTCCCTCGACAACGACAACGGCATTAACTATGGCGTTCGTTGGATACGCCCGACTTCCACCGCAGCTGCCAACACTGCAGGCCTGAACGAGGCAATTGCTCCGCAAACCTATTACGGTATGGCCAGTGACTACAACAAGGGAACAGCGGACTACATCACCGCGAGTCACATCCACCGATTTGATGACGATAGCGAGCTAAAAACCAGCGTCAGACGTGGCGTGTACACCCGCGACCAGCGCGCAACACTGTGGAACTATGCGACAGGAACTGGGCTGAACAATTTCTCGGATGCGACTGTGCTTACCCGTGGAGCCCAAAATAAGATCCAGGATTTGAACTCGGTCTACCTCCAAAGCGACTACAGCAAAAAGTTCAAAGCGTGGGGAGTCAATCACGAAGTGTTCGCCGGCGTCGACGTCGCGCAGGAAAACAAAAATGTGTTCCGCGTCACCGGTGGCGCTAGCCGCCCATCGACCACCGTCGGTACACCGAATGACGGAGCCTCCGTGGATGAAAGCGCACGTATCGTTTCGCGCTCCAGCGCCTTCCAAGCGGACAATTTGGGGCTGTACGCCATGGACCTCGTCCAATTGGCCGAGCACTGGAAAGTGCTGGGTGGCCTGCGCTTTGACCGCATGCGTGGCAACTACATCACCGAGAACGCCGCAGGCCAAAAAACCGGTGCTTATGAACAAACAGTGGGCGACTGGAGTCAACGTGTGGGTGCGCTGTATCAGCCTAACGAGCTGAGTTCCTATCACGTGTCGTGGGGGACGTCCTTCAATACCTCTGCGGATACCTATTCCTACACCACCACCAGCCAAAACACGCCGCCCGAGCAAAGCCGCAACTTTGAAATCGGGGCCAAACTGGACTCGGCAGACCATCGCTACACCACGCGTCTGGCGATCTTCCACTCCACCAAGTTCAACGAGCGTAATACCGACCCGGACTCTGCAGCAACCCAGATGCTGCTCTCCGGCAAGCGCCATGCCAGTGGCTTGGAAGTGGATTTCAGCGGCATGTTGACCAGCAAGTGGGAGATCTATGGCTCCTACATGTGGATGCCTGACGCGATGATCGACATCTCGAACTCCACGGCCAACGGCGCGCGCGAGGGCGAGCGTCCAGGTTTGACGCCCATTCACAGTGGTACGGTGTGGACTACCTATCAATTCACTCCAGAGCTCCGCTTGGGCACCGGCATCAATTTCCGTGGTGAGCAAACCCCGGCAACCAACCCTGGCGTCGTGGCCCCTGCTTACGCCACGTGGGATCTGATGGGTGAATACAAGTTCAGCGAAAAAACCGCGCTCAAGGTCAATGTCACCAATGCGCTGAACAAGCTGTACGCCGATGGCCTGTACACCACGTTTTACACCCCCGGGCCCGGACGCAACATCCAGGCCACTTTGAACCTCAAGTTCTAAACTACCCACCTCGCTGCCAGCTACCGCCATGCTTTTGCACCTGCCCGACCTGTTGACTCCGCAAGAAGTCGCCCAAGCACAGCAACTCCTGAAAGAGGCGCCGTGGGTGGACGGGCGCAAGGGCACTGGTGAGCTGGCCAAACAGGTCAAGAACAACGAGCAGCTCGACCATGAGGGCGAGGAGGCGCGCAGCATCCGCGACATGGTGCTGCGCGGTCTGGACCGCAGCCCCACCTTCTTTTCGGCCGCATTGCCAAAGAAAGTGTTCCCTCCCCGCGTGAACCGCTACGGAGGCGACACCAATTACTACGGCAACCACATCGATGGCTCGGTGCGCTATATCCCAGGTAGCGGTCAGCGTCTGCGCACCGATGTGTCTTGCACCGTTTTTCTCTCCAACCCGGAGGACTATGACGGCGGCGAGCTGACCATAGACGACACCTATGGAGAACAATCCGTCAAATTGCCTGCAGGCCATGCCGTGCTCTACCCCGGTACCAGTCTGCACCAGGTCAAGCCCGTCACGCGGGGCCAACGCGTCGCCTGCTTTTTCTGGATCGAGAGCCTGGTGCGCAGCGATGAACAGCGCCGCATGCTGTATGAGCTCGACATGAACTTGCTCGCCATGCGCCGCCGCCACGGCGACTCGGCAGAGACCACCGCACTGACCGGCGTGTACCACAACATGCTGCGCATGTGGGCAGACACCTGAGGGCCACTGGTCTCTGTCATTTCGTACCCTTACCCATGTCAAAGCAACCTTCTCACCCCATCCGCTCACGGCCTGGCATGAGCCGCAACACCGCGATCGTGCTGGGCGTCGTGCTGTTGCACGGCGCCGTCCTCTGGGCGGTGCAAAGTGGCCTCATGCGACGCGTCGCGGAAGTCGTGATTCCCGCCGAAATTCTGGTGGAAATCATGGCGCCAGCCGCTCCGTCGAAGGCACCGGCCCCGACACCCCAGCCCACGCAACAACCCAAATCTGTTAACAAAACCGCTACCAACAAACAACCCGCGCCAACCACCCCGACACCGGTGGCAACGCCCCAGCCAGTGCCGACACCACTGGCAGTAGCCCCCAGTACCAATGCCCCGGCTCCCTCCGCTGCGGCTCCGACAGCAGTGGCCAATGCAGGCAGCAACCAAAGTGCTAACGGCAGCAGCAATGCACCCGCCGCGCCGCCGGCTCCACCCGCCCCACCGAAACTGGAGCTCCCGTCCAGTGATGCGGACTACCTCAACAACGTCAGACCTGCCTACCCTACCACCAGCAAACGCCTGCGGGAAACAGGCATCGTGGTCGTCCGGGTTTTCATCGATACCGACGGTCAAGCCAGCCAGGCCAGCGTAAAGCAAAGCAGCGGATTTGACCGCTTGGACCAAACCTCTGTGGAGACGGCCCTCAAGTGGCGCTATGTGCCGGGCAAAAAAGCCGGCGTGCCCCAAGGCATGTGGTTTGACGTCCCCTTCAACTGGCAGTTGACGCGCTGAAGCGCCGCCATCCATTCACTTTTTTGAACCTATTAGCGGAGTATTTTCATGGAATCTCAACTCGGACTCATTACCCTCTGGACCCAAGGCGACTGGGTCACCAAATCCGTCGCCGTGCTGCTGCTGGGCATGTCACTGGCCTCCTGGATCGTCATCCTGATCAAAGCCTTGGACATCCTCAAGTTCAAATCACTGGCAGCACGTACGGAGAACTTCTGGCATAGCGCTGAGTTTGAAGAGGGCATTGATTCGCTGGGCGCGCCTACTGACAACCCCTTTGTGCAGCTGGCACGCGCTGGGCAAGAAGCCACCGCCCACCACCGGAACACGCAAACCCAGCTGCACGACGCACTGGACATCAGCGACTGGATCAGCCGTTCCCTGCGCAACAGCATTGACGACAGCACCGCCCGCTTCCAAAGCGGCCTGGCTGTGTTGGCCTCGGTCGGCTCCACGGCTCCGTTCGTGGGTCTGTTCGGCACCGTTTGGGGCATTTACCACGCGCTCATGGGCATTGGTGCCTCCGGGCAAGCCACCATCGACAAGGTAGCGGGCCCTATCGGCGAAGCACTGATCATGACGGCGCTCGGTCTGGCTGTGGCCATTCCCGCAGTGCTGGGCTACAACGCGCTGGTGCGGGGTAACAAGTCCATCCTGACCAAGCTCAACCGCTTTGCGCACGACTTGCATGCCTACTTTGTGACCGGGGCCCGTGTGAGCAACACGCTTGGCACTGACGGCAAGGTCGTCGCCATGAAAAAAGCCTGATCGGCGAAAGGTTCCCCATGTCATTTGGAATGCACGACGCCGGTTCTGAGAGCGACAACGAGGTGATGAACGAGATCAACATGACGCCCTTGGTGGACGTGATGCTGGTACTACTCATCATCTTCATCATCACGGTGCCGGTCATGAAACACGCGGTGAATGTGGAGCTGCCCACTGCGACCAGCCAGCCCCAGCAGACCAAGCCCGAAACCCTGCAACTCAGTGTGGATGCGCAAGGCGCCTACTTCCTGAACCAGACACCGGTTGCCGGCGATGCGCTGGGCGCCGCGTTACAAGCTGAGTCTGCCAAAGAGCCGCAGCCTGAGCTGCACATCCGCGGCGACAAGGCTGCACGCTATGAGTTCGTGGCCCAGGCCATGGCAGCAGCGCAAACAGCGGGACTCCGGAAAATCGGCTTTATCACCGAGCCCAAGCCTTAAACCATGGCCTACAGCCCCCTACCCGGTCTGCGCACCCTCGCGCCCATGCCCGAGCTGAATGCCCGTGCTGCGGGCTTGGTCTCCAGTCCCGCCAAGGCCGCTACGCCGGTGGTGCAGGCCAGCACCTTGCTGGGCAGCCGCCAGAGCGTGGAGATTGAATACAAAGGCCAACGCTACCGCTTGCAAACCACCAAGGCAGGCAAGCTCATCCTCACCAAATAAAGGGGATTTGTTATGAAAATAGCTGCTCGCGCACAGTAGATGTGCGCGAGCAGCTATTTTTTTGATAGCAACTGAGCGCGGCTTACAGGCCGATGGCAGCGATGCCGGCTTTTGCGATTTGCGCGTCTTCGTTGGACTTGACACCACTCACGCCCACGGCGCCCAGGCACTGACCGTCTTTCATGATTGGAACGCCGCCTTCCAGCAAGGCATCCAGGTTGGGCGCGCTCAGGAAGGACACACGTCCACCGTTGATCATGTCTTCATAGACTTTGCTCTCGCGGCGGCCCAAGGCAGCGGTGCGGGCCTTGCCGGGTGCGATGTGAGAGGAAATGGGAGCCGCACCGTCCAGGCGCTGGAATGACAACAGGTGGCCGCCGTCGTCCACGATGGCGATACTCACCGCCCAGTTGTGTTTAACCGCTTCGGCTTGGGCGGCAGCCGCAATGGCGGCGACATCAGAGAATTCGAGTACGGCTTTAGATTTCATGGTGTGCAGGGTATTGGTGGGTGAAAACCCTGAGCATACCTAAACAAACCACCTTTTTTCCCCCTCCCGACGCAGATCAGCCCCACCCGAAATCGCATGAATAGACACACAAAGCACGGGGCTGCCCTTGCAAAACCCTAAAATGTCCTCACCTGCCGAATGCGCGAGCACTTGCCGCGCGTACACCGCAGTTTTTTAACTGGAGTATCACCATGACAGATCGCACTACTACCTTCGGCCAGAGCCTGGGCTATGGCGCATCGACCGCGCAACGCAACAAGGTGCTGCGCAACACTTACTGGCTGCTCTCGCTGAGCCTGATCCCCACTGTGCTGGGCGCTTGGGCAGGTGTGGAGTTGAACCTTGCATCCCTGTTCAGCGGCATGCTGGGCTTTGTCTTGTTTATGGCGGTGGCCTTCGGATTCATTTTCGCCATCGAAAAGACCAAGAACTCCGCGGCTGGCGTTCCCGTCCTGCTGGGATTCACCTTCTTCATGGGCTTGATGATGTCGCCCTTGATCCAGCGCACGCTGGGCT
>RFQA01000069.1 GCA_009925925.1 Betaproteobacteria bacterium | reverse complement strand
CGTGGGTCATTGTGGTTCCGCTGGTGCTGTTGGCTTTGGTGTTGTCCAACGCCAAAGGCATGGTGTTCAGCGCGGGTGCGCAGTACGAAGCCTTGCTCCACCACTTGGCTGGTACGGTGCTGGAAATCCGCCAAAAGTTGCCGCCCAACCTGGCCGCCCACCTTCCTGATGAGTTGGTTGCAGCACAAGCCTGGCTGGCGGCGTACCTGCAAAGCCAGGCCCATGCCCTGACGGGTTTCGGCTCTGCCGGCCTGCAGGGCGGGCTCTTGGCCTATGTGGGCTTGGTCATTGGTGCGTTGATTGTGGGCTCGCCCGGGGTAGAGCATCCGGCGCCTCTGCGCGCCGCTGCACGAGCCCGTGCCCGATATTTCATCAGCGCCTTCCGGCAGATTGTGGTGGCCCAGTTTTGGATCGCTACTTTCAATGCTGTTTGTACGGCGCTCTTTTTGTTCGGCGCCTTGCCCTTGTTTGACGTGCACATTCCCTACTCGGGCATGTTGGTGGCGCTGACTTTTTTTGCCGGACTGATCCCGATTGTCGGGAACCTGTTGTGCAACGGGGTACTGACCCTGGCAGGTGTGTCAGTGGCCCCCATGGTGGGCCTGGCTTGCCTGATGTTTTTGATCGCTATCCACAAGTTCGAGTACGTGATCAACGCCAAGGTCGTGGGCAAGCGCACCGGCACCTCCGCGTGGGAGTTGTTGACGGTGATGTTTGTGGGCGAGGCCATCTTTGGCGTCGCCGGCCTGGTGGCCGCGCCCCTGTACTACGCCTACATCAAGCGCGAACTTTTGGAAGTCGGGCTGGTCTGACTGCGGGTTTGTGTGGTGGCTGATAACGTCCGGATGGCAGTGTCTGCTGTGTGTGGCTTGCCACGCGGCAGAGCCCCTTCTCAGCGTTGACTAGTTATCGCAAGCCAGTGGACTTGGCTTTGTCCCAGCTCTCCCGGAAGACCACGAACTCCTGCAAGGGCATGGGTTTGGCGACGATATAGCCCTGTACCTCATCACAACCGGCACGCTGGATGGCCTCGAGCTGTTGTGGTGTTTCCACCCCTTCGCAGACCGTCCGCATGCCCAATGTCTGGGCCAGGCCGGTGATCATGTGGACAACGGCTTCTGCATCCTTTTTCTCGACCAGTTCAATCACAAAAGCCCGGTCTATCTTGAGCGTGTCAAACGGGAAGCTGCGCAGGTAAGACAACGATGAGTAGCCCGTACCGAAGTCGTCCATCGCCAACTTGACGCCAGTTTTCCTGATGGCATGCAGCATCGCCAAGGCGTGGTCGGCGCTCTCCAAGAATACGGATTCGGTGAGTTCCAACTCAAGCTGGCCGGGGTTGACCTGGAATTCATCCATGGCGTCTTGCAACACCGACAAAAAGCTTTCATCGCGCAACTGCATCGATGACACATTGACGGATACCTTCAGCCCTGCCAAAGCGCTCGAGTGCATGCGGCAGGCCTCCAGCAGGGCCCAGCTTCCCAGCGCAGCAATCATTCCACTTTGCTCGGCGATGGGGATGAATTCACCAGGACTGATCCAACCCAGCACCGGGTGCCGCCAACGCATGAGGGTTTCTGCACCCACAATTTTCCAAGTTGTGAGATCGACCTTGGGTTGCCAATAGAGCTGCAGCTCCTGCTTGTGCAGGGCTTGCCGGAGTCCGTGCTCCAAGGTAGCCCGTCGCTGGTTGACGGCCCCCAGTTCAGGGGTGTAGGCCACGCATTGCCCGCGTCCGGCGTCTTTGGCAGCATAAAGCGCAATGTCGGCCTGAACCATCAATTCATCCAGCGTAACGGCTTCACCATGGCTGATGGTCAAGCCCACGCTGCCGCCCACGGTCAGACGGCGCACGCTCAGGTCCAAAGGCTCTTGAAGCAGGTGCACCACCCGGCGACCCAGTGTGGGTGCTTGCTGGATGTCGCCCGGTTCTACCAAAACGACTGCAAATTCATCGCCGCCCAAACGGGCAATCATGGTTTGTGGGCCTAGTTGCTGCCTCAGTCGCTGGGCGATCAAACGCAGCACATCGTCCCCTACGCTGTGGCCATGGCGATCGTTGATGGCTTTGAAGCGGTCCAGATCGATGGACAGCAGAGCCAAGGGGTGCTTTCCGGCTACCTTCTCCGTCAGAAATTCCCGGAGCTTGAATCGATTAGTCAGTCCAGTCAAAGAGTCCGTGTGGGCCAGTTGCCGCAGAAGGTTGGTGCTTTGGACTCTTTCCGTGACGTCGGACACCACGCCACGCCATCCGGAGAAGGTGCCTTCATCGTTCTGCAGCGCTTTGCCATTCAGCTGGATGTGTCGGTTCCCGCTCGGGCTTTTGAAGTAGATCTGCAGATCTTTGAAGGGCTTGCCACTGGCTAATGCCTGAGACAGCGCGACAGCACCGGTTGCATCGATCGGCAACAAGATGCTCATCCATGTGTTGCCAGCCACTTTATCCTCACCGACTTGGAGCAGCTCGCACAACTTGGGTGAGATGTGCACTAGACGACCGGCAGCATCGGTTTCCCACAGTGCATCGCCGGCGTTTTGTTCAAAGTCCGAGAGAAGCACAGAGATCGTCTGTTCCTGCTGTTGCGATTGGCTCTCCGCATTGATCAAGGCCATGGACTTGCGCCAGGCGGTCAGGGCGGCGAGCGTTACCAAGGGTGCATACACACTGACCAGCGCCGCAACACCTGAATACGCCGGGTTACCGCTACGCCACAGAGCTGCAAGGGCGGAGGCGCTGAACACCGTGACATAGGCCACGCTGGCCAGTGGAAGCGGGTTCAGTACAAAACCGCCGGCACCGATCATCCCGGTCAGCAGGGTGGCGATGGTCAATTGTTGGCTGTCAGAGGCGCCCGGAAACCAGAAGACCGGAATAAAGGCCCATACGCTACCGAGCACGATGGCGTGCCAAGTGGCTTTGTGGATGGTGCCAGGTGAAGCTTGGGTGAATTGCCGACCCAAACTCCGGCGCCAGCTGCGTAACGCAAACAAACACACGGTCAGGATGCCGGCAAACCAAAGCAACAGTTCCCAACTGATGTCTGGAGAAAATGTCCACAATATCAGTCCGGCGCTGGCGATGTTGGCCAGCATGGTTTCCGGTGTCAGCCGGACGACGGCAGACAGATGCGCAGCACGTAGCTTGCCGGCTTGCGGAGTCGCGGCGCTGTACATGTCTACCAAGCCGGCGCGGAAACCGGTAGCAGGGCGGGTGGCGTTGCCTTTCATGGTGCTGGGCTGGGGTGGGGTTACACGAGTTCCGCAGAAATGTTCATACACATCCTACACCGTGACTCTGCTTTCCAAGGCGAAAAAAAGCCCGGTGCTTCGCAGCAACCGGGCCTGTCGGACGCCGCCGCAGATCAGGCGAAAACTCCAGCCGTGTCCTGCATGCGGGCTGACACTTCACCCAGATGGTGCAGGGTGTCGCCGAAGCTCATCTCCAGTTCGGTGAGTTTGCGGAAGTAGTGGCTCACGATGTACTCGTCCGTCACGCCAATGCCGCCATGCAGCTGCACCGCCTGCTGGCTGATGAAGCGCATGCTGGTGCCCAGCTGGTACTTGGCACGGGCCATGGCTGCGCGGCGTTCGGGTGCGGGGGCATTGAGCTTGAGGCTGGCATAAAAACTCATGGAGCGGGCCAATTCCAGGTGCATCTTCATGTCGGCCATGCGATGGCGCAGTGCCTGGAAGCTGCTGATCGCCACACCGAACTGCTTGCGGGTGTTCATGTACTCGGCGGTGATGTCCAGCGTCTTGTCCATCACACCCACGGCCTCTGCACAAGTGGCGGCAATGCCGATGTCCACCGCGTGATCAAGGGCAGCTTGGCCTTGGGTTGTGATCAGGGTAGCAGGGGCGTTTTTGAAGGCGACTTCTGCCGCGCGGCCACCGCCCTGAGTGTTGTAGCCCCGGGTGCTGACGCCCGCAGATTCGCGCTCCACCAAAAACAGGCCCATCACGCTGTTGACCTTGGCTGAGACGATGTACGCATCGGCTTTGTCGCCGGCAGCTACTATGCTTTTTGTAGCGTTCAGCACATAGCCGCCGGGCGCCTGGTGCGCTTTTCCTGCAATAGCGTCCAGCGCGTAGCGGCTGCCGCGCTCCTGGTAGGCCAGTGTCACCAGCTTTTCGCCACTGGCCACACCGGGCAGCCAGGCGGCACGGGTGGAGCCATCCGCATAGCCTGCCAACATTGCACCTGCGATCAGGCTCTGCGCCAGAGGCTCCATCACCATGCCGCGGCCCAGCTCTTCCATCACCACCATGCCTTCAATGGGCCCCATGCCCATGCCGCCATCGTCTTCCGGCACATAGAGGCCGGTAAGCCCCAGCTCTGCCAGCTCGGCATAGGCGGCGGCATCAAAGCCACCGGCTTTTTCGGCCGCGCGGCGGCGATCGAAGGTGTAGCCCTTGTCAACGTACTTGCGCACCGCGTCGCGCAGTTGTTCCTGGTCGTCAGAAAAATCAAAGTCCATAACTCTCTCCAATAGTGAGCGAAGCTCTTTCTGGAGCCCCCTTCTGAGAGGGGGCTTGGGGGTGCTCGTCTTGTCGGCTGGGCCCGGGTTGTCCTATGGCGCTAGCCAAGGACAACTTGGGCCACAATGTTTCGTTGCACTTCGTTGCTGCCGCCATAGATGGTGGTCTTGCGCAGGTTGAAGTAAGCGGAGGCCAAGGGCGCATTGCCCACTTCACCACCGGGGAAGCCACCCAGGGTGCCAGCAGCAGCGTCGCCTTGCCAACCGGCTTCCATGGCTTCGCGGATGAGCGGCAGGGCAAACGGGCCGGCGGCCAGCATCATCAATTCGCTATAGCGCTGCTGAATCTCACTGCCACGGATCTTCAACAGGCCTGCAATGTCCAGCGAGTTTTTGCCGCTCTTCTCAGCGGACAGCACGCGCAGCACCATCATCTCGAGCGCAACGACATCCACTTCCAGCTTGGCGATTTCATCGCGAAAGCGGGTGTCTTCCCACACGCCTTCGCGCCTGGCGATGCGTTTGAGGCGCTCCAACTCTCGCTTGGATCGGTTGATATCGGCAATATTGGTGCGCTCGTGACTGAGCAGGTGTTTGGCGTAGGTCCAGCCCTTGTTTTCTTCGCCAATCAGGTTCTCCACTGGCACTTCCACGTTGTCGAAAAAGACTTCGTTCACCTCGTGGCCGCCGTCGAGCATGATGATGGGGCGCACCGTCACGCCGGGGCTCTTCATGTCGATGAGCAGGAAGCTGATGCCGGTCTGGGGCTTGCTTTCATTGCTGGTGCGCACCAGACAGAAGATCCACTCGCCGTACTGGCCCAATGTGGTCCATGTCTTCTGGCCGTTCACGATGTATTGGTTGCCCTGGCGCTCAGCGCGCGTCTTGACCGAGGCCAGGTCCGAGCCGGACCCTGGTTCGCTGTAGCCCTGGCTCCACCAGACTTCACCGCTGGCAATGCCGGGCAAAAAGCGCTGCTGCTGCTCAGCATTGCCAAATGCCATGATGACCGGCGCCACCATCACCGGGCCGAAGGGGATGACCCGCGGCGCGCCTGCAAGCGCGCATTCTTCCTCAAACAAATGCTTTTGGATGGCCGTCCAGCCGGGGCCGCCAAATTCCTTGGGCCAGCCGAAACCCAGCCAGCCCTTGGCGCCCAAAATTTTGGCCCATCGCTGGTGGTCTTCGCGGGTCAGCTCTAGGGCGTTGTGCACTTTGTGGGCGATGTCAGCGGGCAAATGGGCGTGTACCCAAGTGCGCACCTCTTCGCGAAAAGCCTGTTCTTCAGGCGTGAAAGCCAAGTCCATTGCAGTCTCCTCAGTCTAGATATCCGGTTCAGCTGAACGTTATCCCGGGTTTTAGCACGGTCGTTCTTTTATTCTTGTCCGGGTTGTGACATTCCAATTTCGGCGCACAGTTTTTGCACCGTGGCGCGCAGGTCGGCAACCTCCGCTTCCAGTTGCGTGACGCGGGCCTGAAGCTCAGCGCTTGCCGGGCCCGTTGCAGCGCCGGACCGGCTACCCACCGCCGCACTGGCATCCACCGGTCCGCACAGCAGGTGGGCCCAGCGTTGTTCGCGGGCCCCGGGTGCGCGGTCCAGCTTGATGACCAGGGGACCACCTTTTTCTTCACTGCGTTCCTGCAGCTCGTCCAGAAAAGCTTCGACCGACGAGGTGTCGGCAAAACGGTACCAGCGCTCCGCATTCAGACGCAGCTCGGCGGCCGTCTGCGGGCCGCGCAAAATCAAGAGGCCCAGCAACACAGCACTTTGTTCAGGTACACCGATGCCACGCTGGGCGTTGTGGGTGAACTTGACGGCGCGTCCGCCGCTGGTTTCATACACCAGGCCGGCCTCGCGCAGGCTGTCGACGGCGCTGCTGACTTCGGATTCGCTCAGCTCCATCAGCGGCTCCCGGCTGGTCTTTTGGTTGCAGCCCAGCAGCAGACTGTTCAGGGTGAGCGGATAGCTGTCGGGCACCGTGCGGGCTTTTTCCATCAGGGTGGCCAGCACGCGGGCTTCGACAGGGGAGAGCAGGAGGGGGGTGGTCATAATTCAGCCAGTTATGAAAAACATCGTGATTTTGATCTCTGGCGGTGGCTCCAACATGGCAGCCATCGTGCGCGCATCCCAAAAAGAAGACTGGGCAAGCCGGTACGGCGCCCGGGTGGCTGCCGTCATCAGCAACAAGGGTACCGCCGATGGCTTGGTGTTCGGCAAAGAGCAGGGCTTGGATACCCATGTGCTGGACCACAAAACCTATGCCGACCGCGAAGCGTTTGATGCCGCCCTGGCTGAGGTGATCAACCGCTATGACACGCCGCAGGCACCCGTCCTGGTGGTGCTGGCCGGGTTCATGCGCATCCTCACCGCGGGCTTTGTGGAGAAGTATGCCGGGCGTCTGGTGAACATTCACCCCTCGCTGTTGCCGGCTTTTGGCGGCTTGAACACGCACCAACGGGCGCTGGATGCCGGCTGCAAATTTGCCGGTGCCACCGTGCACCTGGTGACGCCTGAGCTGGACCATGGGCCGATTCTGGAGCAGGCCGTGGTGCCCGTGTTGCCTGGCGATACAGCAGACGCACTGGCCGCCCGGGTACTCACGCAGGAGCACCGCATTTACCCCCGGGCGGTTGCGACGCTGCTATCAAAAAAGTAGCTGCCAGCGCACATTCCGTTTGCGCTAGCAGCACTTTTTATGCTGAAGCGCTGAGCAGGCTGCTTGTGCTTCCGCCCAGACCCTGCGCGACTTGGGCATAGATCTGCTTGGCCAAGTTGGCAATCACCGCACTGGTTTTGCTGTCATCCGTGCCAGTGGCAGATGCAGACGACGTGCTGTCTGACCCTGAATCGCTGTCACTTCCCGACAGCGAAGCCACCGCGTTCTTGATTTCTCCCACCAAGCGCTCAATCTCTGACACCGTGCCGTCCTGGTTGGTGTCCAAGGGGTCGTAGGTCGCACTTCTGCTGGACTCTGATTTCCCGGCACCGCCATGCCCGCCACCGGGGAGCGGTCCGCCCGGTCCACCGGGGCCCTGCGCACCTTGTGTGCCACTGCTGCCTTGGGAACCCTCAGGTGGCTGGGGCCGGCCGGCATCGAACTCGGTTTGCGACAAGGAGCCACTGCCGTCGGTGTCGAGCTGGCTGAAGTCCTGGCTGACATCCTGGCCCGTGTCCGACTTGATTTTGTCGGTCAGCACTTGCAGCTCCTCCTTGCTGACAGAGCCGTCGCCATCGGTATCGACCTTGGCGAACAAGTCGTCCTGGCTGCCATTGCTGCCACCCATGCCGCGCGACTGGGCGAAGTCCATGGTCGAGGGCGGAGGCGGCATCAGGTCTTTCATGCCCTTGTCCAGCTCATCGCTGGAGAGGCTGCCGTCGGAGTTGCTGTCCATTTTCGTGAACAGTTCTTTGCTGTCGCCCAGGCTGGTGCCTGTTTTGCTGGCGATATCGCTCAACATGCTGCTGAGTTCGGTCTGGTCGACGCTGCCACTGCTGTCGGTGTCGACCTTGGCGAACATCTTCGCCTGGTGCTGGGCCCGTTGTGCACTGACTGCCGCCCAGGCATTGCTGGAACCGCTGACCCCGCTGATGGTGCTCATGGTCATTTCCTTTCTCGGTAGGTGGGTGAAGTGCCACCCGGAATCCAAAAAGCCGAGCGACAGCATGATTCTTGAAAGCGGAGGTATCGCCGGTTTGTCGGCTTTGTACCGGGCTTGATACAAAAGGCGGTATCAAGCGTTGAGAAGCGGGCCTCACACCTGCCAATTCAGGACTTTGCGAGGCGGGTGGTTTTTTACACTGAGCAGGCCGAAGGGACTGTCCATGCATACCAAGATATCCATCCTCATCGTTGACGACGACGCCGAAATCACTGAGCTGCTGGGCGAATACCTCAGTCGATTCAACTTCGTGGTGCACACGGCTTGTGACGCAGACAGCATGCGCGCCCAGTTGGCCCGCCATGCGGTGAATCTGGTGGTGCTGGATGTGATGCTGCCCGGTACGGATGGTCTTACCTTGTCCCGCGAAATCCGTGAACGTTCCCAGATCCCGGTGATCATGCTCACCGCCCGGACCACCACGTTTGACCGCATCATGGGGCTGGAAAATGGGGCGGACGATTACATGGGCAAGCCCTTTGAGCCGCGTGAGCTGGTCGCCCGTATCCACACCGTGCTGCGCCGCTCGCAAGGCGCCAAAGAGGCCGCCCCGAATGTGGCACGCAGCGATGTGGTCTGCTTTGACGGTTGGGAGCTGCACCGCGAGGAACGTACGCTGGTGTCGCCAACCGGCTTGGTGGTGGCCTTGTCAAACGCCGAATTCAGGCTTCTTAATACGTTTTTGCAGACGCCGCGTCGCTTATTCAGCCGTGACCAGCTGATGGAACAGGCACGCGGCCGCGCCATGGACGCGTTTGAACGCAGCATCGACTTGCTGGTGTCCCGCCTGAGGCAGAAGCTGGCGGATGACCCCGACGAGCCTTCCATGATCAAAACCGTGCGCGGATCGGGTTATATGTTCAACGTGCAGTCGGTGCAAGGGCGTATGGGTTGGCGGGTATGAGGGCCTCGACGGTATGGCGGGCACGCTGGAAGGGGATGGCTGCGCGTTGCGTGCCGGATACCTTGTTCGGACGTCTCGCGTTGCTATTGGCTGTGGCGGTGCTCAGTAGCCATGTGCTGGCATTGACCCTGCTGTTTGAAATGCGGCCCGATTTCAAGCCGGGTTTTCCTCCGCGTGGCGCACCCGGTGAGCTGATGCCATTTGCCACACCTATTTCGGATGCTGGCACGGGATTGCAGGGTCAAGCACTGCCGGAGCCTCCTACTCATTCCGGCCCGGGGCCCCACGGTGGTCCGCCGCCTGCCGGACTTCTGCTGGATATCGGGGTACGTTTGGGGGCCTTGCTCTTGGCGGCGTGGGTGGGGGCGCGCTGGCTCTCCGACCCGGTGCGCCGGCTTGCCGGTGCTGCCCGTGAGTTGGGCCATAACATCCACCGAGCGCCCTTGCCTGAGACAGGTACCCTGGAGTGCCGCGAGGCCACGCAGGTGTTCAACCAGATGCAGCAGCACATCCGTGCGCAACTCGAGCAGCGCGACCAGTTCGTAGCTGCGGTTTCGCACGATTTGCGCACGCCGCTCACCCGATTGGCGCTGCGGGCAGAGTCATTGAAAGACGAGCCGGAACGTCAACGCTTCGCCAAAGACATTACGGAGATGGACGCGATGATCCGCGCGACCCTGGACTATCTGCGCGGGGCAGCGGATGCTGAACCCTGGATGCCCATGGACATGGCTTCGCTGGTCAGCAGTCTCGCGCATGACCAGCAGGGCTGTGGTCACGACGTAGCCGTGGAGGCCACTACTTCGCAGGGGTTTCCTCCCGTGCGTTCCCAGGCCAGCGCACTGCGGCGATGTCTCAACAACCTGCTGGACAACGCCGTGCGCTACGGCGGTGGGGCCAAGGTGCAATTGGAACTAGCAGACAAAACTCTGCGGGTGCTGGTGCGGGACCGGGGCCCCGGCATTCCCGAAGGCGAACTCACCAAGGTCTTGCAGCCTTTCTACCGGGTGGAAAGCTCGCGCAATAGGCATACCGGCGGGGTTGGCTTGGGCCTGGCCGCAGCCCATGACATTGCCCGGCAGCACGGTGGTAGCCTGCTACTGCGAAACCTCCCGCATGGTGGCTTGGAGGCCGAATTGGCCTTGCCAGTCATCTGAAGACGCTATCAAATCAGGAGCTGCTTGCGCATATCCCGCGGGCGCTAGATGCCGATTTATTCATCAATCCTAGTGAAGCGGGGCTGCGCTACTCCTTCAATCACCACCGTTTCCCGAAACATCGCTGCGGGTCGGACCCAGAGGCCTTGTTCGCCGTACAAGGCGCGGTACAGCGTCATGGGTTCACAGGTTTCGCTGTGGCGCACCGTGTCCAGCACCTGGTATTCCATGCCCTTGTAATGGCGGTAGCGGCCGGGCGGAGTGATGACGAGAGGGGGTAGTTTTTCATCGAACATGGGACAATACTAGGTTATGCATCCAAAAGCCCTGCTTGAAGCCTGTACCGAACTGGTCCGGCTCACCCTCAAATTCGACCACCCTGCAGACGCTATCGTCTCCCGATTCTTCCGTGACAACCGCGGCTTGGGGCCGCGTGAACGTGCCACGTTGGCTGAAACGGTATACACCGTCCTCCGCAAAAAACTGCTGTTTGACCACCTTGCTCCTTCCGGGAGCGGCCCCAAAGAGCGCCGCCTGGCCATTCTGGGCTTTTATGGCCCCGGCGACTTCCTGCGCAGCGCATTGACGGACCAGGAAAAGCGCTGGCTGGACCAGTGCGAAGCCGTCAAGCCCGACGACCTGATGGAGCGCCATCGCCACAACCTGCCGGAGTGGCTGGTGCAACCCCTGAAAGATCAGTTGGGAGATGGCTTTTGGCCTCTGGTCGAAAACCTGAACCTGGGCGCTGGCTTGGATTTGCGCGTGAACGCCCTCAAGGCCAAGCGTGCAGAAGTACAAAAAGAACTGCAGCAAGCCGGTATCAAGGCTGTGCCCACGCCGTTCTCCCCCTTGGGGCTGCGCATTGCCGGCAAGCCGGCTCTGAACAAGAACGAAGCCTTCCTGCGCGGCGACTTTGAAGTGCAGGACGAAGGCTCTCAGCTCTTGGCCATGCTGGTCGACGCCAAGCGAGGTGAAATGGTGGTGGACTTCTGCGCCGGTGCTGGTGGCAAGACATTGGCGCTGGGCGCCGCCATGCGCAGCACCGGGCGCCTGTACGCCTTCGACACATCAGCGCACCGCTTGGATGCGCTCAAGCCCCGTATGGCTCGCAGCGGCTTGTCCAACGTACATCCCGCCGCGATTGCCCATGAGCGCGACGACCGCGTGAAGCGCCTCTCCGGCAAGCTGGATCGCGTGTTGGTCGATGCGCCGTGTACCGGACTGGGAACTTTGCGCCGCAATCCGGACCTCAAATGGCGCCAGACCATGGCGGGCGTGGAAGAAATGGCGGTGAAGCAAGCTGCCATCTTGCAAAGCGCTGCCCGTATGGTGAAGTCCGGTGGTCGACTGGTTTATGCGACTTGTAGCGTCTTGCCGCAAGAGAACGAGGCGATTGCGGATGCGTTTTCTGCGGTTAACCCGGAATTTGTACCTTTGTCGGCGGGCGAAGTCCTTTCCAACCTCAAGGTTGAAAATGCACCAAGTCTGTGCAGTGGCGGCGATAACGGACAGTTGTACCTGCGTTTGTGGCCACATTTGCATCAAACCGACGGATTTTTCGCAGCGGTTTGGCAAAAGAAGTGAATCTTTTGACGAAAGTTAATGTTTTTTAACTTCACGTTGATTTATCTGGCTAAAACTGACTGCTGCATCTAAAATAGCGGCTTCACAAGGGGGCGTGCGTCGTCCCCTTGTCATACATAACCAAACCTCGTTGAGAGATTGAGCGAACTATGTTCTTACCTGACTGGGCTGTGCTGAACGCAGCAATTGATTGGCTGGCCCACGGTGCCTGGAATATCGCCTGGTGGCAGATGGTGCTGTTTACCCTGGCATTGACCCACGTGACCATGATCAGCGTGACCGTGTTTTTGCACCGCCACCAAGCGCACCGCTCGCTGGACCTGCACCCCATTGCCTCTCATTTTTTCCGTTTCTGGCTGTGGCTGACCACCGGTCAGGTCACCAAAGAGTGGGCTGCCATCCACCGCAAGCACCACGCCAAGTGCGAGCAGGCGGAAGATCCACACAGCCCTCACGTCCATGGCATCAAGACGGTGTTGTTCCAGGGTGCTGAGCTGTACCGTGCCGAGTCCAAAAACAAGGAAACCATGGCCCGTTTCGGCCACGGTACCCCGGATGACTGGATCGAGCGCAACTTGTACACCCGCTACTCTTGGCAGGGCGTGGGCTTGATGATGATCATTGACCTGTTCATGTTCGGCGCTGCAGGCTTGGCCGTGTGGGCGGTGCAAATGGCGTGGACGCCCATCACTGCGGCCGGCATCATCAACGGTGCGGCTCACTACTGGGGTTACCGCAACTTCGAAGCACCTGATGCCTCGACCAATATTTCTCCTTGGGGCATCATCATTGCCGGTGAAGAGTTGCACAACAACCACCACACTTATCCCACATCCGCCAAGTTGTCGGTGAAGCCGTACGAGTTCGACATCGGCTGGATGTACATCTCCATCATGAGTGCCTTGGGTCTCGCCAAGGTCAAAAAGACGCCTCCCAAAGCTGCCTACGGCGACGTCCGACCTGTGGCAGACGAGAAGACTCTCGAAGCGCTCATTGCGAACCGCTATGAAATCATGGCGACCTACGCCAAGGGCGTTCGCCAAGCTGCCCGTGACGAGCTGGAAGCCATGAAGGCACGCAGTGCGGATGCCGCCATGATTCAAGCCGCCAAGCGTTGGATGCACCGTGATGTGGAGAAAGTGCCTGCCGCTGCTGCGCCACAACTGGCTCAGGCCCGTGCCGCGTCTCCTGTGCTCGACAAGATGGTCACCATGCGTGAAGAGCTGCGTCAGATGTGGCTCAACACCAGCGTGTCCCGCGAACAGTTGACTAAGGACTTGCAAGGCTGGTGCCACCGTGCGGAAGAAAGCGGCATTGCTGCTTTGCGTGACTTCTCCATGAAGCTGCGCGCTGCACGCGTCTAAGAGTTCACCTCTCTGATCTGAAGCCCGCCAAGAGCGGGCTTTTTTACGCTTGGATATTTCTATATTACGAGAGGTGGTGAGTGTGCCGGCTTTGCGTAGGTCAAGGAGGAGCCCGCAGGGCGGGGGACACGAAGCAAAGCCGGCGCACTCACCACCTCGTTCGGAGCGAACGAGCGCAAAAGCAATGGGCGTAAAAAAGCCCGCACAAGGCGGGCTTTTCATCAAGGCAAGCGCGAATTACTTCAGCTTGATTTCCTTGTAGTCGACGTGCTTGCGAGCAACGGGATCAAATTTCTTGATCAACATCTTCTCGGGCATGGTCTTCTTGTTCTTGTCGGTCGTGTAGAAGTGACCGGTACCAGCTGTAGATTCCAGCTTGATTTTTTCGCGTCCGCCTTTGGTTGCCATGGTGCTACTCCTTAAGCTTGGCCACGTGCGCGCAGATCGGCGAGCACAGAATCAATACCGTTCTTGTCGATCAGACGCAAACCGGCGTTGGAAATGCGCAGACGCACCCAGCGGTTTTCGGACTCGACCCAGAAACGGCGGTATTGCAGGTTCGGCAGGAACCGGCGCTTGGTTTTGTTGTTGGCGTGGGAAACATTGTTTCCGACCATGGGGCCTTTGCCCGTGACTTCACATACGCGTGCCATGTGGACACTCCGATTGATACGGCCGGAGCAAAAGTGCACCGGCCTCACCTCGCCAAGAAAAAGGGTGGCGGTAACCCCCCGCCGGTTGCCCCAGCGGAACTTGCTAAACCCCTTGAGTCAAGGGCGGCCCCTCACGGGGCGAATTCAGCAAAGCCTCAAATTATAGCGGTTCCTGCCGAATCCAGCCAGTTTTCTTATTCATGCTGTTCTAGAAAACGTTGTGCGTCGAGCGCGGCCATACAGCCGGTTCCCGCACTGGTGATCGCCTGGCGGTAGACGTGATCCTGCACATCGCCTGCGGCGAAGACGCCCGGAATGCTCGTTTGGGTGGCAAAGCCCTTGAGGCCGCCCTGGGTCACGATGTAGCCATTTTCCAGTTCCAGTTGCCCTTGGAAAATCTCTGTGTTCGGTGCATGGCCGATGGCAATGAAGCAGCCCTTGAGTGTCACGTCTTCAGTGGAACCGTCATGTACGCTCTTGAGGCGGATTCCGGTAACGCCGGACGCGTCGCCCAATACTTCTTCCAGGGTCTTGAAGGTTTTCAGCTCAATTTTGCCTGCGGCAACTTTGTCCATCAGCTTGTCCACCAGAATAGGTTCGGCCTTGAACTTGTCTCGGCGGTGCACCAAGTACACTTTGCTCGCGATGTTAGAAAGGTAGAGTGCTTCTTCCACTGCTGTATTGCCACCACCCACCACGCAACAGACTTCATTGCGGTAGAAAAAGCCGTCGCAGGTGGCACAGCCGGAAACACCTCGTCCCATAAACGCGGACTCAGAGGGCAGGCCGAGGTATTTGGCGGAGGCGCCGGTGGCGATGATCAAAGAGTCGCAGGTGTAAGAGTCCGTGTCGCCCTTGAGGGTGAAAGGGCGCTTGGAGAGGTCGACTGCATTGATATGATCAAAGATGATCTCGGTTTTGAAACGCTCAGCGTGCTCTTGAAAGCGCTGCATCAGCTCGGGGCCTTGCACACCGTTCACATCGGCCGGCCAGTTGTCCACCTCGGTAGTGGTCATGAGTTGGCCGCCTTGGGCAATGCCGGTGACCAAGACCGGATTCAAATTGGCACGCGCAGCGTAGACGGCGGCGGTGTAACCGGCAGGACCGGAGCCAAGGATCATTACCTTGGCGTGTTTGGAGTTAGACATGATGTAACCTTCTTCAACGAAAATCGTGGACCGAGCCGTGTACAGTTCGGAGAGACAGCTTTCCATATGGATGCTGTTGCGGGATCTGCAAGGCTGCTAGCACCCGAACCCCTGATTGTAAGAAGCAGCACACAAGCAAGCAGGAACCCCAACCAATGGCAATGTTGAGCAACCAAGATTTGATTCGACGGGTGCCCCTTTTCGCCAATTTGACCCAAGAGCAGATTGACGATCTGGCGGCGAATGTCACCAAACGCAAAATAAAAAAGGGCGAGGATGTAGTCCGTCAAGGACACAACGCCAATGCGCTTTTTCTCATTTTGTCCGGGCGTTCTCACGTTGTCATGACAGATAGCAAGGGCAAGGAGGTGATTCTTGCTACGCTGAAAGCGGGTGACTATATCGGCGAGATGAGCCTGATCGACAATGAGGCCCACTCGGCTACGGTTCAAGCGGAAACGCAGATGGATGTACTGGTGCTGGGACGTGATGATTTCACCCGCTGTGTCAGCAATAACGCGGCCATTGCGGCCGCGGTGATGCGCGGGCTGGTGCAACGACTGCGCACGGCGGATCAAAAAATTGTGTCGCTTGCCCTCATGGGCGTTTATGGGCGTGTGGCGAATGTGCTGTTGGACATGGCAGAGCCCATCGACAAAGGTGAAATGCTGATCCGTGAAAAAGTGTCCCGTTCTGATTTGTCCAAGATGGTTGGTGCCTCACGTGAAATGGTGAGCCGTGTGATGAAGGACTTCGAAGACCAGGGCTTCATCAAAACCAACAAAGATGGCGGTATACGTGTCTGGGAGCGACGCTCCAAGCCACGTTGATTCCGTTTGCGCAACGCTAAGCCGTTGCGCACCATGACATGACCTATTCACTCCACACCCTCCATTCACCGACCCGCAAGAAGGCGCCAGAACCTGCCGCCCCGGGCCTTAGCCGATTTGCGAACGAGATTGCCTTGGTGGTCGGCTTTGTTTTGCTGGCTTTGTGGCTGATCGCACTGTTGAGCCACTCCGTCCAAGATGCCGCCTGGTCGACATCTGGCTCCGGTGCGCCTACGCACAACCATGTAGGCCGTTTGGGTGCGCTGTGGTCGGACCTGAGCTATTTCCTGTTCGGCTTTTCGGTGTGGTGGTGTGTGGCTGCTGCAGGTCGAGTCTGGTTGTCTTTACTGGCAGACCGGCTTCGCGGAGACGAAGACGTGGAGGCGGCTTCTGTGGTCAATCATCGTCAGCGGCGCTGGATGTTCTGGGGTGGCTTGTTATTGCTCATGTACGCCAGTACCTCCCTGGAATGGGCGCGCCTCTATCGCTTGGAACTGATGTTGCCTGGCGCCAGCGGTGGTGCCTTGGGGCAGTTGCTGGGCCCGTGGAGCGTGCGCTGGATGGGTTTTGCGGGTTCCGGCTTGATTGCCATCGTTTTG
>RFQA01000068.1 GCA_009925925.1 Betaproteobacteria bacterium | reverse complement strand
TCTGCTGCGGGCGCTGCAGCAGCACCAGCGGCTTCCACCATCACGACCACGGAGCCTTCCTTGACCTTGTCTCCCAAGGCGACTTTGATTTCCTTGACCACACCGGCGGTGCTGGAAGGAATTTCCATGGAAGCTTTATCAGACTCCACAGTAATCAGGCTTTGCTCCACCTTCACGGTGTCGCCCACTTTGACCAGCAGTTCAATGACCGCGACTTCGTCGAAGTCACCGATATCCGGGACTTTTACTTCTACCAATGCCATGTTGTTGTCTCCGGAGTTCTTAGGCGTACAGGGGGTTGACCTTGTCGGTGTTGATGCCGTACTTGGCAATGGCTTCTGCCACCTTGGCCACAGGCACGGTACCGTCTTCGCTCAGGGCCTTCAGAGCGGCGACCACGATGTAGTGGCGGTTCACCTCGAAGTGCTCACGCAGCTTGCTGCGGAAGTCGGAGCGGCCGAAGCCGTCGGTGCCCAGCACCTTGTAGTTTCGGCCCTTGGGCACGAACGGACGGATTTGCTCTGCATAGGCCTTCATGTAGTCGGTCGACGCGATCACGGGGCCGGTGGACTTGTTCAGCTGCTCGGCCACAAAAGGCACACGTGGTGTTTCCAGCGGGTGCAGCAGGTTCCAGCGGTCTGCGTCCTGGCCGTCGCGGGTCAGTTCATTGAAGCTTGGGCAGCTCCAAACGTCGGCGCCAATGCCCCAGTCTTTTTCCAGCAGTTCTTGTGCCGCAATGCTTTCGCGCAGGATGGTGCCGGAGCCCAAGAGTTGCACGCGGGGTGCCTTTTTGGTGAGCGCGGGACCCGCCTTGCACTGGTACATGCCCTTGATGATCTGCTCTTCCGTGCCCGGCTGCAGGCCGGGCATCGGGTAGTTTTCGTTCAACAGGGTCAGGTAGTAAAAGACATTGTCTTGCTTCTCGACCATGCGCTTCAGACCGTGGTGCAGGATCACGCCGACTTCGTGGGCGAAAGTCGGGTCGTAGGAGATGCAGTTCGGAATCGTGCCGGCCATGATGTGGCTGTGGCCGTCTTCGTGCTGCAAACCTTCACCGTTCAGGGTGGTACGGCCGGAAGTGCCGCCCAACAGGAAGCCACGGGCTTGCATGTCGCCAGCCGCCCAAGCCAAGTCACCAATGCGCTGGAAGCCGAACATCGAGTAGTACACGTAGAACGGCACCATGATGCGGTTGCTGGTGGAGTAGCTGGTGGCAGCGGCAATCCAGCTGCTCATGCCGCCGGCTTCGTTGATGCCTTCCTGCAAGATCTGGCCGGCCTTGTCTTCCTTGTAGTACATGACCTGGTCTTTGTCGACCGGGGTGTATTGCTGGCCCGCGGGGTTGTAGATACCCACTTGACGGAACAAGCCTTCCATACCGAAGGTACGAGCCTCATCCACCAGAATCGGCACCACGCGGGGGCCCAAAGCCTGGTCGCGCAGCAACTGGGTCAGGAAACGCACATAGGCTTGGGTGGTGGAAATCTCACGGCCTTCGGCAGTGGGTTCGATCACAGCCTTGAAGGTTTCCAGGGACGGCACGGTGAAGCTCTCGTCCGCCTTGGTACGACGGTGCGGCAAGTAGCCACCCAAGGCTTTGCGGCGCTCGTGCAGGTACTTCATTTCAGGGGTGTCGTCTGCAGGCTTGTAGAACGGCACTTTGGGCAACTCGCTGTCTGGCACAGGGATGTTGAAGCGGTCGCGGAAGGCCTTGATGTCTTCGTCAGTCAGCTTCTTGGTTTGGTGCACGGTGTTCTTGCCTTCACCAGCTTTGCCCATGCCGAAGCCCTTGACGGTCTTGATCAACAAAACAGTCGGCTCGCCCTTGTGGTTCACGGCCTTGTGGAAGGCCGCGTACACCTTCTTGGAGTCGTGGCCGCCACGACGCAGATCGAAGATTTCTTCGTCTGACATCTTAGACACCATTTCCAAGGTGCGGGGGTCCTTGCCGAAGAAATGCTTGCGGACGTAGGCGCCGTCGTTGGCCTTCATAGCCTGATAGTCGCCGTCCAGCGTGTCCATCATGATTTTCTTCAGGGCGCCTTCCTTGTCGCGCGCCAGCAGGGCATCCCAACCGGAGCCCCACAAGAGCTTGATCACGTTCCAACCGGCACCGCGGAACTCGCCTTCGAGTTCTTGAACTATCTTGCCGTTGCCGCGCACCGGGCCGTCCAAGCGCTGCAAGTTGCAGTTGATCACAAAGACCAGGTTGTCCAAGCCTTCACGGGCAGCCAGGCCGATGGCGCCCAGGGATTCCACTTCGTCCATTTCGCCGTCGCCGCAGAACACCCAGACCTTGCGGTTTTCCGTGTTGGCAATGCCGCGGGCGTGCAGGTATTTCAGAAAGCGCGCTTGGTAAATCGCCATCAACGGGCCCAAGCCCATGGACACCGTGGGGAACTGCCAGAACTCAGGCATCAACTTGGGGTGCGGGTAGCTCGACAGACCCTTGCCGTCTACTTCCTGGCGGAAGTGCAGCAACTGCTCTTCGGTCAGGCGGCCTTCCAGGTAGGCGCGGGCATACACGCCAGGGGACACGTGCCCCTGAATGTAGAGGCAGTCGCCACCGTGGTTTTCGCTTTCTGCGTGCCAGAAGTGGTTAAAGCCGGCGCCGAACAGGCTGGCCAGCGAGGCAAAAGAGCCGATGTGACCGCCCAAGTCCCCACCATCTGCGGGGTTGTGGCGGTTGGCCTTCACGACCATGGCCATGGCATTCCAGCGCATGTAAGCGCGCAGGCGCTCTTCAATTTCCAGGTTACCGGGGGAGCGCTCTTCGTCCTCTGGCTCAATGGTGTTCACGTAGCCGGTGGTGGCCGAGAAAGGCATGTCGATGCTCTTCTGGCGTGCGTGCTCGAGCAGTTGCTCCAGCAGAAAGTGCGCGCGCTCGGGGCCTTCGGCCTCGATCACGGCGCTGAGCGCGTCCATCCATTCGCGGGTTTCCTGGCTGTCCATGTCGGACGTGCCCAAGGGATTCTGGGGAACTGCTGCCATCGAAGTCTCCTATTTACTTTGGCGTAATTTAGTGCGGTATGCCTAGTTTCTCATATTTGTTTTGAAATTTCAAATCATGCTTATTCATTTCATATATTGAAATATTTATGCTGCTTTGCAGCACTTGGGAACAGTGCAACCCAAGCCCCTCCTCTACACTCGGGTCATGCCTTTTTACAAAGTGATCGCATTGCCCAAGCCGCTGGCAATTCCAACGGTGGATGGCGCCAAACGCTGGTGGCACCGACTGACCCCGCACCGCCAGGACCGGGTTGCCATGTTGGCTCCACTGGCCGCGGTCTTGTTGTTTTTTGCGGCCATCGTGGCCGCCTTGGGTTACCTCCGGCTGGAGGAAATGGACCGCGAGCAGGAGGCGGTGCAACGCGACGTCGAATACACCCAGCAACGCCTTCGCCTGCGCCTCCTTGAGCGCCAAGAGCAGATCACCCGCATCGCCCGCGAACTCGCCAACCGGGAAATCGATGCCAACGACTTCAAATTGCGCGCTGCCAACCTGCTGGACCAGTACCCCGAGGTCCAGGCCATGGCATGGGTCGATGAGAAAAAGCGCACTCGCGCCAGCCAGGGCATGGGTGCCAACGTGATCGGGCCTTATCTCATTCCGGGTGACGTGCTGCTGAAAGAGGAGCGCGATGCCGGCTACACCTTGACCCGTCAGCTCAACCAACTGCTGTACATCCAGCCGCCCGTGGCCAAAGATGAAGCGCCGCTCTTGCAAATGTTCATCCCCTTGAACACCAAAGGACGCTTCTCCGGCGCGCTGATCACCGAGTTTTCGATTGACGGTCTCTACCGCTATGGCGTGCCGTCGGAGGTGTCGGCCCGCTATGCGGTGTCGCTGCAGGACGGAGCGGGCCGACTGTTGGCGGGCACCAGCATCCCCGGCCGCAAACTGGTCAGTCGCTTTTTGCCCTGGGCAAGCCCCGGCAATGAATACTCCATGCCGGTGTCGCCCGTCGGCTCAGGCTTGGTCATTCGTGCCCAGACCTACCGGGCATCACTTGGCGTCATTGGCAGTGGCTTGTTCTGGCTGGTAAGTGCCTTGAGTGTGATGACGGCCTGGATGCTGATTGCCAACTGGCGGCATACCCGCAGGCGTTTGCAGGCTCAGCAGGCGCTCATGTCGGAAACCAACTTCCGCCGTGCCATGGAGAATTCCATGCTCACTGGCATGCGGGCCATGGACTTGCAGGGCCGCATCACCTATGTGAACGCAGCTTTTTGTCAGATGACAGGCTGGACAGAATCCGACCTGGTAGGCCGCACGGCGCCTTTCCCCTACTGGCCTGACAGCGAGCGGGAGCACGTGGCTGCCAGACTGGAGGAGGAGCTGACGGGCAATGCCACCCCGGGCGGAATTCAGGTGCGCGTAAAGCGCAAAGACGGCAGCCTGTTCGACGCCCGCTTGTACGTGTCGCCCCTGATTGACGCCATGGGCACCCAGACAGGCTGGGTGACGTCCATGACGGACATCACCGAGCCCAATCGGGTGCGCGAGCAACTCACGGCCTCCCACCAGCGCTTCACGACCGTGCTAGAGGCCTTGGATGCGTCCATCTCCGTAGCACCCTTGGGGAGCGACGAGCTCCTGTTTGCCAACAAACTCTACCGGCAGTGGTTCGGCGTACAGGCTGGCGGCCACTTGCAGCTAGTGGCTGAGGCCGGCATGCCCAGCAGCCCCACCAACGACGACTCAGACGACAGCGTCGACTCCTTCGCCGGCCTACCCACAACCACCCTCCCGGAGAGTGACTCGGAGAGCGCTGAAATCTTTATCTCGGCGTTAGGCAAGTGGCTCGAAGTGCGCAGCCGCTATCTGAGCTGGGTGGACGGCCGCCTAGCCCAGATGGTGATTGCCACCGACATCACCACCCGTCGTCTTGCCGAAGAGCAGGCCGCCACCCAGGCGGAGCGCGCCCAAAACGCTAGCCGCCTCATTACCATGGGCGAAATGGCCTCCAGCGTGGCGCATGAGTTGAACCAACCTCTCACCGCTATCAACAACTATTGCAACGGCATGGTGTCTCGCATCAAAGACAAGCAGATCACCGAGCCGGACTTGCTGGTCGCGCTGGAAAAGACAGCGAAGCAGGCACAGCGCGCGGGTCAGATCATTCAGCGCATCCGCAGCTTCGTAAAACGCAGCGAGCCCAACCGCACGCTGTCTGAGGTATCCACCATGGTGGCCGAAGCAGTAGAGTTAGCTGAAATCGAGTTGCGGCGCTTCAACGTGCGCCTGAACCACTACGTCGCGGCCCGCATTCCGCAGGTCATGGTGGACCCTATCCTGATTGAACAGGTGCTGGTCAACCTGCTGCGCAACGCGGCAGAATCCATAGACTCTGCGCTGCGTCAAACCTCGGACCGCATCGTGGAGCTGCGCGTATTGCCAAAGCGCATAGACGATAAACCTGTTGTGGAATTTTCGGTGCAGGATACGGGCAAGGGACTGGCGCCAGAAGTCATGGCCCGCCTGTATGAAGCGTTCTATTCCACCAAGGCAGATGGGATGGGCATAGGACTATCCCTATGCCGATCCATCGTCGAGTCCCACCTGGGGCGGATGACCGCTGAGAACATCTACAATGGAGACGACGTTGTGGGCTGCCGGTTTTCATTCTGGGTGCCCTTGAACGACACCGGTACGCTGACCTACTCAGAGCCACCGCCCCCCCAACCCAACCTCGGATAACTGAATGAGCTTGATCCCCAAAAAAGGAACGGTTTACGTTGTAGATGATGACGAAGCAGTGCGCGATTCGTTGCAATGGTTGCTGGAGGGCAAGGGGTACCGGGTTCGGTGTTTTGATTCTGCGGAGTCTTTCCTGAGTCGCTATGACGCGCGTGAGGTTGCCTGCTTGATCGTCGACATCCGTATGGGGGGCATGACGGGCTTGGAACTGCAGACTCGCCTGATCGAAGCCAAGTCTCCCCTGCCTATTGTCTTCATCACCGGCCACGGCGACGTGCCTATGGCTGTGGACAGCATGAAAAAAGGCGCCATGGACTTCATCCAGAAGCCCTTCAAGGAAGACCAACTGGTCAGCCTTGTGGAGCGCATGCTCGACCACGCCAAGGACACTTTTGCCGACTACCAGTTGGCCGTCAACCGTGACGCCTTGCTCTCCAAATTGACGCTGCGTGAAAGCCAAGTGCTGGAGCGCATCGTCGCGGGCCGCCTGAACAAGCAAATTGCAGATGACCTGGGCATCAGCATCAAGACGGTGGAAGCGCACCGCGCCAACATCATGGAAAAGCTCAGTGCCAATACGGTGGCTGACCTGCTGAAAATTGCACTCGGCCAGAACGCCCCGAAAACCTGACGCTACAAACTTTATAGCTACCCGCGCCCGCTCTGCCTCCGCTGCGGGCGTTTTTACTTCAAGATCAAGAATGACTGCTTCCACTACTGCCCAGATCATCGACGGCAATGCCCTCGCTGCCCAACTCCGCTCCGACGTTGCCCGCCGCACCGAAGCACTCAAGGCCCGCGGCCTCACGCCGGGTCTGGCTGTGGTTCTGGTTGGCGACAACCCTGCTTCTCAGGTCTATGTGCGCAACAAGGTGAGGGCTTGCTCGGATGCGGGCTTGCATTCGGTGCTGGAAAAGTACGACGCCAGCTTGACCGAAGCTGAGTTGCTCGCCCGGGTAGAGGCACTCAACAACGACCCGTCTATCCATGGCATCCTGGTCCAGCTGCCCTTGCCCGCACACATTGATGCCAACAAAGTCATCGAATCCATCGCCCCAACCAAAGACGTGGACGGCTTTCACATCGCCAGCGCCGGCGCGCTGATGGTCGGACAACCCGGTTTCTGGCCCTGCACCCCTTACGGCTGCATGAAGATGCTGGAGAGCATCGGTTATGACTTGCGTGGCAAGCATGCCGTGGTGATCGGCCGCTCCAACATCGTGGGCAAACCCATGGCCATGATGTTGCTTCAAAAGAGCGCCACGGTCACCATGTGCCACAGCGCAACATCCGACCTCAAAGCGATGACTTTGCAGGCCGATGTGATTGTGGCGGCGGTGGGCAAGCGCAATGTGCTGACAGCCGACATGGTCAAGCCAGGTGCCGTGGTCATCGATGTGGGCATGAACCGCAACGACGAGGGCAAGCTTTGCGGCGATGTGGACTACGCGGGCGTCAGCCAGGTGGCCGGGTACATCACCCCGGTGCCCGGCGGTGTGGGCCCCATGACCATCACCATGCTGCTGGTCAACACCATGGAATCCGCAGAGCGCGACGCTGCCGCGCGTGGCCTTGTTTAATCACGCTTCGCCCGCATCTGCATAGCTCTGAATCGCACACCTCCGGCACCATGAATCCACTGCTCCAAAACGCCCCGCTCCCTCTTTTCGACCGCATCACACCAGCTGACGTCGGCCCGGCGGTAGACGAACTCCTTGCCAAAGCCGATGCTGCTCTGGAGCAAGTAACGGCAGCATCTTTTCCGGCAGAGTGGACGGCCATCGCGTCGGTGCTGGATGTGGCCACTGAACGCCTAGGGTTAGCGTGGGGTGCCGTAAGTCACTTGAACAGCGTGGCAGACAGCCCCGAGCTGCGTGCCGCGTACAACGCGGCCCTGCCCAAGGTGACAGAGTTCTGGACCCGTCTCGGTGCCGACGAACGCCTGTTTGCCAAGTACAAAGCCATTGACACAGCCCGGCTGAACCCCGAGCAGTTGCAGGCGCACAAAAATGCGGTACGCAATTTCGTATTGGGCGGTGCCGACTTGCAAGGCACAGCCCGGGAACGCTTTGCTGAGATCCAGGAAAAGCAGGCCGAACTGGGCCAGAAATTCAGCGAAAACACGCTCGACGCGACCGATGCTTTCAGCTACTACGCCACTTTGGCCGAGCTGGACGGTGTACCCGCTGATGTGGTGCAAGCTGCCCGCAGTGCGGCTGAAGCTGAGGGTAAAGAAGGCTACAAACTCACGCTCAAAATGCCGTGCTACCTGCCGGTGATGCAGTTCGCTACCAGCAGCACCCTGCGCGGCATGCTCTACAGGGCCTATGCGACCCGCGCATCCCAAGAAGCTGCCGAAGAGTTCCGTAAATTCGACAACACCGAGGTCATCAACGGCATTCTGGCCCTGCGTAAAGAAGAAGCCCAGCTTCTCGGTTACCCCGACTTCGCCACGCTGTCGGTGGTGCCCAAGATGGCAGACTCTCCTGACACCGTCATCCGCTTCCTGCGGGACCTGGCCCGCAAAGCACGCCCCTTTGCGGAGAAAGACGTGGCCGACCTGCGCGCTTTTGCCAAAGATGAATTGCAACTCAACGATCCGCAACCATGGGACTGGCCCTACATCTCTGAAAAACTCAAAGAGGCCCGTTACGCCTTCAGCGAGCAAGAGGTCAAACAGTACTTCACCGCCCCCAAGGTGTTGGCGGGCTTGTTCAAAATCATCGAGACCCTGTTCGATGTGGAAATCAGCCTGGACTCCGCACCGGTCTGGAAGCCCGGGGTGTCGTTCTACCGGATTGAGCGGGTCGGCCCTCAAGGCCGCAACCTGATCGGCCAGTTTTACCTGGATCCGACTGCCCGCAGCGGCAAGCGTGGTGGTGCCTGGATGGACGATGTGCGAACCCGTTGGCTGCGTCCAGACACCGGCACCCTGCAAACTCCGGTCGCCCACTTGGTCTGCAACTTTGCCGATGGCGTCGAAGTCAACGGCGTCAAAAAACCGGCCCTGCTCTCTCACGATGATGTGACGACGCTGTTCCATGAATTCGGCCACGGCCTGCACCACATGCTTACCCAGGTGAACGAGCGGGATGTATCTGGCATCAGCGGTGTGGAGTGGGACGCCGTAGAGCTGCCCAGCCAGTTCATGGAAAACTTCTGCTGGGAGTGGAATGTGCTCCAGCATATGACCGCCCACGTGGATAACGGTGAACCCTTGCCACGCGCACTGTTCGACAAGATGCTGGCCGCCAAGAACTTCCAGAGCGGCATGCAAACCCTGCGCCAAATTGAGTTTGCTTTGTTTGACATGCTGTTGCACTCCCAGCACACGCCCGGCCACGACATCATGCCGCTGCTGAAACAAGTGAGAGATGAAGTAGCCGTGCTGCAGTCACCGGCTTGGAGCCGCACCGCGCATACGTTCAGTCACATCTTTGCCGGAGGCTATGCGGCGGGCTACTACAGTTACAAGTGGGCAGAAGTTTTGAGCGCAGATGCCTACGCGGCCTTTGAAGAGACCGTGGGGGCTGATGGCAGCGCGAATCCGGAAACCGGTAAACGCTACCGCACAGCCATTCTCGAAGCCGGGGGCAGCCGGCCCGCCATGGAGTCCTTCAAGGCATTCCGCGGCCGCGAACCCTCTTTGGACGCCCTGTTGCGCCACCAAGGCATGTCTGTCCAATAATCGGGCTGATGCAACCGACTCCATCGCTTCAAACCTTAAGGATCACGACCATGGCTTCACGCACTTCAATGGCACTGGGCTTGGCACTGCTGGTGATGGCAGGTGTCACGCAGGCTCAAGGCGTTTACAAAATCGTAGGACCGGATGGAAAAGTCACGTTTTCCGACAAACCTCCCACCGCGGCCCAAAGCGCAGCCGGCACTGCAACACCAGTCACGCCGGGTGGCAATGCCGCAGGTGCAGATCTGCCATTTGAATTGCGGCAGGTCGTCGCCAAATACCCGTTCACTTTGTACACATCGGCCCAGTGCGCCCCCTGCGACTCAGCACGCACGTTGCTGAAATCCCGCGGTGTGCCCTTTAGCGAAAAGACAATTGCAACCGCAGAGGACAGCGAGGCCCTGCAACGCCTTTCTGGCGAGTCCACCTTGCCTTATGCCACCATAGGCGCACAAAAACTCAAAGGATTCTCCGATACAGAGTGGACCCAGTACCTGGATGCGGCTGGCTACCCCAAGAACCCGATGCTGCCCAAGTCCTACCGCTATCCGGCAGCCACTCCCTTGGTCGCCGCACAGAAAGCCGCACCACCCAAGGCGGAACCGGTGGTCAAACCTGCTGAAGTCGAAGCAGGCCCCCTCCCCTCGTCACCCGCACCATCACCGTCCAATCCGGCCGGGATTACGTTTTAGGCAAGAAACTACCCCAAAAAGCCCGATACCGATCGGGCTTTTTTGTGAGCAAAGCTGCCCCGGATCGCAGGCAAAGAAAAAGCCCCAAGCAGCGAACTGCTTGGGGCTCTGACTTGGCGGAAACGGAGGGATTCGAACCCTCGATGAGGCTCTACACCCCATACTCCCTTAGCAGGGGAGCACCTTCGGCCACTCGGTCACGTTTCCTGACAGCCAGTATTATCTCACGACTCAGACCCGTTTTTTCAAACTCAGGGCTGAAAGCAATGCAGCCACTGCAAAGTCGCCCCCTAAATCAATATCTGGCGGTGGTTTTTGCGGCTCGGTCTGCCATCAAGACACTTGCCATTCGAGCGTAGAGCCTCGCAGCGTCACAAATCCATGTCCCACTTTAAGGTAGATGCGGTGACCCCGCGTCGTGCACGCCTGGACCTGCTTGCGCAACTCCAACAATTGGGAAGCCCGGGGGATAACACCATGCCCTTGTTTCAACCAGCGCCGTAATACATTCGACTGCCGCGCAGGTGAAAGCGCTTGCAGCCGGCGAATGTCAGGCCGGCCCGTCGCTTCACGTTCAACGATTCCCCAATCCTCATCGGCCATTTCTGCCAAAAGGGACTCCGCCTCCGCAGCGTGGCGGGCACTGCGGGCAAAAGTGTCCAGAAACTGCGGAAAGACCCCCTGCAATGCAGGTAACAGCTCGGAGCGGATGTGGTTGCGGGTGTAGCGATAGTCTGCGTTAGTGGGGTCCAACACCCAGGGCTCATGGTTGGCTACCAGCCACTGTTTGAGCGCTTCACCGGCGACTTGCAGTAGCGGGCGGTGGAACTGGACGTTTCCGCGCTGCCATTGAGCGGGCATACCGCTAAGGCCCGCCAGGCCTGCGCCTCTGCCAAGAGCCAGCAACACGGTCTCTACCTGATCACCAGCATGCTGGGCAATTGCTATAGATTTGATAGCTACCCCCGCACACTCTGTGAGGGCCAGAGTATCAAATGCCTTGTAACGTGCAATACGTGCAGCATCCTCAGGGCTTTGCCCGGGAACGGCATGGGCATGTACCGCCTCCACATGCAGCGGAATGCCGAGACGACTGCACACGCTTCGGCAATGGGCTTCAAAGTCAGTAGCAGCCGCTTGCAGTCCATGATTGACGTGAATGGCCACCACCTGCCCCGGCCATTGGCGGGCACAAGCCACCAGCAAAGCCGACGAATCTGCACCGCCGCTGTAGGCAACCCCCAAAGGCAAAGCGGGCTCAAAGGCCCGCATAGCTTGATCAAATGACTGTGTCATGCAACACGGTCTGGAATTACTTCCCGGCAGCCTTGGTATCTGTAAACCGACCGTAACTCTGTAAACGCTCGTAGCGACGATCGACCAGTTCTTTGACCTTGAGATCGCTAATCTGGCGATAAGCATCCGACAACGCGCGCTTGAGGAACGCAGCAGCTTGCTTGGTATCACGGTGTGCGCCACCTACAGGCTCGTTCACGATCTTGTCGACCAGCCCCAAAGCTTTCAAGCGGTGGGCAGTGATACCCAATGCATCGGCAGCTTCCTGCGCTTTGTCGGAGGTTTTCCAGAGGATAGAGGCACATCCTTCCGGGCTGATCACCGAGTAGACCGAGTACTGCAACATGATAACCTGATCGGCCACCGAAATCGCCAATGCACCACCGGAACCACCTTCACCGATGATGGTGGTGATGATGGGCACTTCCAGCTGGGCCATCTCGAAAATATTACGGCCGATGGCTTCGGACTGACCGCGCTCTTCGGCGTCAATGCCGGGGTACGCGCCGGGAGTATCCACAAAAGTGAACACTGGCAACTTGAATTTTTCGGCCAGCTTCATCAGGCGCAGAGCCTTGCGGTATCCCTCGGGCTTGCTCATGCCGAAGTTACGCAGACCGCGCTCTTTGGTGTCACGGCCTTTTTGTTGGCCGATGACCATGCAAGGCGTGCCATTGAAACGGGCCAAGCCACCCACGATGCTCAAATCGTCTGCAAAGTGGCGGTCCCCATGCAGTTCGACGAAATGGGTGAAGATTTCGTTGACGTAGTCGAGGGTGTAGGGGCGCTCGGCATGGCGGGCGATTTTGGTGATCTGCCACGGGGTCAGATCACTGTAGATGTCTTTGGTGAGCTGCTGGCTTTTCTTGCTCAGCTGGTCAATCTCGGCAGAAATATCCACTGCCGATTCATTCTGGACGTAGCGCAATTCTTCAATCTTGCCTTCAAGCTCCGCAATGGGCTGCTCGAAATCGAGGAAAGTCTTTTTTGCCAACGTTTTTCTCCTACTAATACGCGACCGGTAGCGGGTCGAGAGACCGCCAAATATACCAAGTTGCAACGCTGCAATATGGCGCCCAGGCGGCGGCGACCTCGCGCGCATCGCTGCGGCTCACCACATCGCCCGAAAAGTAGTTTTGGCTGATGCCGGTGATCAAACCATCATCGTCCAGAGGCAGCACATTCGGACGCATCAAATGGAAGATCAAAAACATCTCCGCCGTCCAGCGGCCGATACCGCGAATGGACACCAGCTCGGCGATGATTTCGTCGTCCTCCATGCTGTCCCAGTCTCTGACGTGCAAAGCCCCATTGTCGAAATGCAGAGCCAGATCCACCAGAGAACGGCGAAGCGATCCCACACGGTTTGGGCCGCCTTCACGGAAATCTGCTGCCCGATGATGCTGCGTGCCAAAGTCACGAATGCATCACCGCGGGTCTGCAAACACGCGTCCCCAAACTGGGGGATCAAGCGCTTCATCACCCGGTCTTTTTTCATCAGGTGCTTGCAGGCCTCTTCCCAGAAATAGGGCGTAGTAACCACCTCAGCAGCGGCTGTGGGAGCAACGGCCATTACTGCGCTACCTCCCAAGTCGTGCCGGCCGCAGAATCCTTCAACACAATGCCCTGAGCAAGCAAGTCTTTGCGGATCGCGTCCGCTTGGGCAAAATCCTTGGCCGCTTTGGCTGCAGCACGGTCAGCAATACGCTGCTGAATCGTGGCCTCATCCAAGCCCGCACCCGATTGCAAATAGGCACCGGCATCAGCCTGCAGTAGCCCGAGACAAGCGCCCAATGCCTTTAACAGGGACGCTGCTTCCACAGACTTGGAGCGGTTGACCTCCCCTGCAAGGTCAAACAACACAGCCACCGCCTCAGGGGTGCCGAAATCCTCATCCATGGCGGCTTTGAAACGGGCGGCGAACGGATTACTCCAATCAATGCTGATATCTTTTGCCTGTACTTGCGACAGCGCTGTGTACAGGCGCTTTAGGGCCTGACGTGCGTCATCCAGATGAGTGTCGCTGTAATTCAAAGCGCTACGGTAATGGGCCCGCACAATAAAAAAGCGCACAGTTTCTGCGTCGTATTGGCTAAGCACATCGCGGATGGTAAAGAAATTCCCCAGCGACTTGCTCATCTTCTCGTTGTCGACCCGCACAAACCCGTTGTGCATCCAGACGTTCGCCAAGGCTTGTCCGTGAGCACCTTCGCTCTGCGCAATTTCGTTCTCGTGGTGCGGGAACTGCAAGTCTGCCCCACCACCATGAATATCAAAAGTCGTGCCCAAGGTGGCGCAGCTCATGGCTGAGCATTCAATGTGCCAGCCCGGACGACCTGTGCCGAACGCACTCTCCCACTTGGCTTCTGGAGGCTCTTCCGCCTTGGCCGACTTCCACAACACAAAGTCCAGCGGATCTTCCTTGCCATCCAGCACGGCCACACGCTCGCCCGCACGAAGTTCGTCCAGCGACTTGCCGGAAAGCTTCCCGTAACCTGCGAACTTGCGGACCGAATAATTGACGTCGCCATTACTGGCTCGATAAGCAAGCCCTTTGGCTTCCAGTTCGCCGATCAAGGCCAACATTTGAGGCACATATTCAGTGGCACGGGGCTCTACCGACGGCGGTTCAATGTGCAAGGCTCCGATATCCGCGTGCATGGCGGCAATCATCTCGTCCGTCAGTTGCCGGATGGTGATGCCGCGCTCCACCGCGCGCCGGATGATTTTGTCGTCAATATCAGTGATATTGCGCACGTAGGTCACTTGCATGCCACTGGCCTTCAGCCACCGCTGCACCACGTCAAACGCCATCATCATGCGGGCGTGGCCAATATGACAGAGGTCGTAAATGGTCATGCCGCAGACATACATCCGCACATGGCCGGGCTCAATCGGGGTAAATGGCTGCAACGAACGCGTCAGCGTGTTGAAAATGCGCAAACTCATGGGCTTCAAAGACCTGAACACAAAAACAGCGAGCCCGCTACAACACCAAGGGTCATATAGGGGCTCGTTAGAAATCTAAACGGGGGGTTGCCGCGGGGCGGGACGCAAACCCCTCAGCTACAATGCAGCGCAGTATAAAGCCCCACGACGAGGGCTTCTCCAAGCGCAAGAATTCAAAGGCAATATGAAGCACGCCCCCACGAAGGTTTTTACCGCAATCCGTTGGATCGCACTGGCTGCCACACTTTCTTTCGGCATTGCACACGCTGACGACTATTCTGACGTAGCGCAACTGGTCCGAAACGGAAAGTTGCCGGAAGCCATGACCAAGGTGGACCAGTTTTTGGTCGCAAAGCCAAGGGATCCCCAAATGCGCTTTCTCAAGGGCGTCATCCAGCGCGATTCGGGCAAGACATCGGAGGCGATTGCAACATTCACCCGCCTGACCGAAGACTACCCTGAGCTGCCTGAGCCCTACAACAATCTGGCTGTGCTTTACGCCGGCCAGAGTCAGTACGACAAGGCACGTACAGCCTTGGAAATGGCTATCCGCACCAACCCCAGCTACACCACTGCCCACGAAAACCTGGGTGACGTGTACGCCAAGCTGGCAAGCCAAGCCTATGGCAAAGCGCTGCAACTAGACGGCAGCAACTCGGCGGTAGGCCCCAAGTTAGCCTTGATACGCGAGCTCTTTAATCCCGCAGCAGCCAAAGGCCAGCGCCCTACTACTGCAGCGACCTTGCCAGCCACGCCAGCTGCCACCGGCAACGTGCCTTCTGCTCCCGCTGTGACCAAACCGGCTCCTTCTCTGCCTGAACCCCCGGT
The DNA here is from genome assembly GCA_009925925.1 of Betaproteobacteria bacterium. Lineage (GTDB taxonomy): Bacteria > Pseudomonadota > Gammaproteobacteria > Burkholderiales > Burkholderiaceae_C > Allorhodoferax. The sequence continues at coordinate 1,314 of RFQA01000068.1, read as the reverse complement.
CGCCAAGGCGCCTCCGACTTTGCCTGCGACAGTGACCAACAGCAAACCGGCGGCGACTGTGCAAGCTCCCGCACCACCACCCGCGGCTGCACCGGCTCCTGTTGTCTCCTCCACGCCTGCACCCGCGGTTGCACCTGCTGCGCCAGCACCGGCCAAACCTGCTCCAGCAGAATCCAACAGCAATGCAAACGCCCAAAAGGACGTGGAAAATGCGGTCCGGAATTGGGCCAAAGCATGGGCTGCACGTGATGTCAAAGGCTATCTTGCTGCCTATGGCAAAGACTTCGCCACACCGTCCGGTACCAGCCGCGCTGCCTGGGAAGACGAGCGCCGCCAACGAATCACCAGCAAATCAAAAATTAGCGTGAAGCTGGAAAACCTGAGTGTTAGCGTAAGCGGGAACAAAGCGACCGCCAAGTTCCGTCAGGATTACAAGGCCAACGAATTGGCGGTGTCCAGCCGCAAATCCCTGGATCTGGTCAAGGCCGGTGACCGCTGGGTCATCGTGCGTGAATCCGTGAACTGAAGTCCAGATTTCCCTGACCAAGGTGTTCATGAGTCCTTTTCTCGCGCTGCGCAGCAGCTGCTTGTCGCGTCTGGCCTTGGTGCTGGCGACGATGGCGCTCTTCGGGCTTTCCGCTGACATGGCAGCGGCCAACGGCCGCAACGACAAAAGGGAAGCCAAGGCAACCGTGGTCAAGCAGGCGCCCCAATCGTTGGACGCGGGTGGTGTAGCCGAAGCCAGACTCATTGAAATCTACAACCTGATTGGCCAGGGAGCAGGCAAAGATGCTTTCTTGAAGGCTGAACAGCTGGCCACCGATTTGCCGAACTTCCAGTTGGCACAGTTGGTATACGGCGATTTATTGGTTGCAAGAACACGCCCTGTCAGCACCCTGGGCGATGTACCTGCTGCGATGGCCAAAGATGGCAGTAATACGCTGAAGGAACTCCGCGAAGAATCGCTGAAACGCGTCAAGGCACTCAAAGAGCGCCCCGTGCCCGGGACCATTCCTGTTCAGTTCCTGCAACTTGCTCCCAGCACGCGCCATGCGATTGCAGTCGACGCCTCCCGCTCGCGTTTGTATCTGTTTGAGAACACTCCAACCGGCTTGGCGCTGATGGCCGATTACTACATTTCTGTAGGCAAGGCCGGCACCTCCAAAACCGTGGAGGGTGACCAAAGAACACCATTGGGCGTGTACTACATCACCAGCAACCTCGACCCAAAGTCGCTGAAAGATTTTTACGGTTCTGGGGCTTTGCCTATCAGTTATCCCAACGTACTGGACGCCAAGCGTGGAAAAACAGGCA
>RFQA01000067.1 GCA_009925925.1 Betaproteobacteria bacterium | reverse complement strand
GCTCTTGATGTTCCTGAAACTCCACCACCATTACTGCAATGACGCTTGCCGCGAGGACGGCGCTCTCTACCCAGCTTTGGCCCACAAAAAGGGATGCCGGTAGCAGCACCAACGCCAGAACACATTCCTGCCGGAATGCGGGCTCGTTCCACCCGGCTTGCAAGCCAGCCCATGAGTAGCGCGTCGCATGCAGAATGCGGCTCAAGCCTCGGCGTTGTTTTTGCGGGTTGACCGCGGGATCAGTGTGATTTTCGGGCGTGGATTCCATGAGGCCTTTGGGTCGCCATTCAGCGGCTGAGGGGGGCTGAGGTGACGAGACGGGTGCCAGCCCATGCGTCGTGCCAGAACTGCTGTTGAGGGTGAAAGCGGCTCAAGATGGCCCAGACAGCAAACCAGCCCAGGCAGATGACGACAATCTCACCACCCGACAGGTGAAAGGGCGATACCGCCAGTAAGGGCGGGAGGAACCATACCCAGCTCAACACGTAGCGTCCCAAAGCGCGCAGTTGTGTAATCTTTTTGCTGTCACGGCCGACGACCCGGATATTCCATGTTTTCATGGCCAGTGTCTGCCCGTGGGCCCAAAACCAGACGAAGTAAATGCCGAGCACCACAAACAAGAAGGCTTGCAGGGCGTGCCGGTTGTCCAGTGCATAACGCGTCTGGCTAAGGGTGCCAAAGAGGTATCCGGCCAGGAATACAACCCCGAAAAGCAGAATGCCTTCGTAAACCCAGCACGCCATGCGGCGCCACAGACCGGGCGTGTCCAACGCGATTGTCATCAAAGTAGCGACCTTCGTAGAAATGAAGGCCAGATTGTAGGCACGCTGCATGTCCCGGAGATTGACCCGGGACAAAACAGATTTTCAGTTCGTGCCGGTCGGTTTTCCCGCAGGTGCCAAAGGCAGCAAGGTATTCCGGTCTACCGGCTGTTGTGCGGCAAGTTTTTCTCTCTGGGTTTCGGGAGAGTTGCGCGTCAACGGAACGGGCGTGATTTTTTGAGGTGAAGGCGCTTTGGCAGCGATCGCTGCACCGGCCGGCTTGGCAGCCGCTTTTTTGGCAAGCGCTTCTTTCTCTTCGAGGCTCAGCGCCTGGTAGGCCTCCCAATTGGCGGCCAGTTCCGAAGCAGGCGTTTTTTTGGTTTCAGCGAAATTCAGTCGCGCTTGTTGTCGCTCTTTGGGTTTGAGGGCAGCCCATTCACCCATCCGGCTGTGTAGTCTTTCTTTGTCCTCTACGGACATGCTGGCAAAGTTTTGGGATAGGGCTATCCACTTGCGCTGATGGCCCGCCGAAAGCGACTCCCAAGACGATTGCAGGGGAGCAAGTGCAGATTTTTGGGCCGATGTCAAACTCACCCAGGTGATGGCCGGGGCAGTGCTGGCTGTCTGCATCGGCTGCACAGCGCTGGTCTGGGCCAAAGAGATATTTGATGCGCCGAAGAGTACCACTGCGCAAAAGGCAGCGATCACCGAGTAACTGGCGCTAACGTGAATGGGCGGGCGTTGCATGGCGTTCAATCATGAGGAATGTAAGGACTCAGGGGCTTACTTTTCCTGGTTGTTGCGTAAAAATTGTGCAAAGCCGGGGTCTGTGTAGGCAGCGGGAGGAAGCGCATTGGTGAGTAACTCGGTATCCACATCCGCAATTTCTTGGGCAGTCCAGTCATCCTGGGCCAGCCCAATAACGACCATGCCCGTGACCAGCAGCAATAAAGGTAACCAAGAGCCCAGCTGGGTCATCCAATGGCGCAAGCCGGAGCCCATTTGCAAGGCGCCTTGACCGTTTTGGCCGACCACGACGTTGGCTGGTGCAGTTTCATCAACCCACTTCCGCTTGGCAAGGGCCTGCATGCGGGCCACCTTCAGCCGCTCCGAGATGTCGTGTGGTAAAGCGTTGGCGCTCTCGTTCAAGCGTGAGGTAATCGCGCGTGCAACAGTTTCTTGTATGGCGGCACCGGAATGGTGCGATTTTCTTGTTGTCATAGCCGAATTCCCTTTCCTTTCAACGCATTTCCCAGGGCCTGCACCGCTCTGGAGCAGTGTGTCTTGACGCTGCCTTGTGAGCAACCCATTGCAGCAGCCGTTTCCGCAACATCCATATCCTCCCAGTAACGCATCAGGAAAGCTTCCCGTTGACGTGGCGGCAACCGCAAAATTTCTTCTTCAATAGAAAGCAAGGTTTGTGCGCGCTCGGTTTGTGTTTCCGCACTTTCCGATTGCTCTCCGCCTTGGTCTGTCACCAAGGACTCCAATAGATTGAAGTCTTCGTCCTCAGTTCCCGACTCGAAATCACTCAATGTTGAGAACAGAGCGCTGTAAGTTTTTTGCCGGCGAAACCAGTCCAGGGTGCTGTTGGACAAAATCCGCTGAAACAGCATGGGGAGCTCTTCGACCGGCTTGTGGCCGTAGTGTTCGGCCAGTTTCATCATGCTGTCCTGAACGATATCCAAAGCGGATTCATCGTTGCGGACATGGTATGCCGCCCGTTTGAAGGCCCGTCTTTCGACACTTTTCAGGAAATCAGAGAGTTCTTTTTCGGTTGCCAAGTGACGGGGCCATTGAAGGCATAAACAAAAGTCTGACAGACAGTCTCAACGCCATTTCTGGCGGAGTAGCTCGTGATTATTGCATTCCGGCAAGGACTGCAAACTGTTGTTCGAAAGGGCGTGTCTAAACAAATGCCATAATACCGTTGCAATTAAAAGGCAAACGGGTCCTGGTCCGGCGCAATATTCAATGCGTCCATGGCTTTGACCTTAAGTCCCGACGCGACTCCACAAGTGTTTGCGAAGGGGCACCCAAGGTTTTTCGTCAGAGAAATTCACAAAGGTTCATCATGGAAATTTCTAAAGCCGAAATCGCTTCGGCCGCATCTGCATCTAAATCCGCCGCTGTTCCCGAATTGAGGGGCGCGGAAGTCCTTGTCAAAGCTCTACAAGCCGAAAACGTCAAATACATCTGGGGTTACCCCGGTGGTGCAGTTCTGCACATTTACGACGCTTTCTACAAGCAAGACACCATCCAGCACGTTTTGGTGCGCCACGAGCAGGCCGCTGTGCATGCTGCGGACGGCTATGCCCGTGCCACCGGTGATGTTGGCGTAGCCCTCGTAACATCCGGGCCGGGTCTGACCAACGCCGTGACCGGCATTGCGACGGCCTACATGGACAGCATCCCCATGGTGATCATTTCCGGTCAGGTGCCTACGCACGCGATCGGACTGGACGCTTTCCAGGAGTGCGACACGGTTGGTATCACGCGCCCCATCGTGAAGCACAACTTCTTGGTAAAAGATGCCAAGGATATGGCTGACGTGATGAAGAAGGCCTTCCACATCGCGCGCAGCGGCCGCCCGGGCCCTGTGGTGGTGGATATTCCCAAGGATGTCTCTTTCAAAAAGGTGCCTTATCACGGCTACCCTGAGAGCGTGGAAATGCGCTCTTACAACCCGGTGCGCAAGGGCCATGGCGGACAAATCCGCAAGGCCTTGCAACTGCTGTTGACGGCCAAGCGTCCCTACATCTACACCGGTGGTGGCGTGTTGTTGAGCAACGCCTCCAACGAACTTCGCACCTTGGTGGACATGCTGGGCTACCCCTGCACCAACACTTTGATGGGCTTGGGCGCGTACCCCGCGAGCGACCGCAAGTTCCTCGGCATGCTGGGCATGCACGGTACCGTCGAAGCCAACAACGCCATGCAGAACTGCGATGTGCTGCTGGCCGTCGGTGCACGATTTGACGACCGCGTGATCGGCAATCCCAAGCATTTTGCACAGAACGAGCGCAAGATCATTCACATCGACATCGACCCATCCAGCATCTCCAAACGGGTGAAGGTGGATATCCCGATCGTGGGCGACGTGAAAGACGTGCTCAACGAAATGATCGCGATGATCCGTGAAGGTTCGACCAAGCCCGACGCGAATGCACTGGGCGCTTGGTGGGACACGATTGAAGGCTGGCGCAAGCGCGATTGCATGAAATACAACCCCGGCAATGGCGATGTGATCAAGCCGCAGTTTGTGGTGGAAACACTTTGGAACATGACCAAAGACGCCGACACTTACATCACGTCCGATGTGGGCCAGCACCAGATGTGGGCAGCGCAGTACTACAAGTTTGACGAGCCCCGTCGCTGGATCAACTCCGGTGGTTTGGGAACCATGGGCGTGGGCATTCCCTACGCCATGGGCATCAAGCTGGCTAAGCCGCAAAGCGAGGTGTTCTGCATCACGGGCGAAGGCTCGGTGCAGATGAACATCCAGGAGCTTTCCACTTGCCTGCAGTACAACACGCCGATCAAGATCTGTTCTTTGAACAACCGTTTTCTCGGGATGGTGCGTCAGTGGCAAGAGGTGGAGTACGAAGGCCGCTACAGCCACAGCTACATGGACGCATTGCCGAACTTCGTGAAGCTGGCGGAAGCCTACGGCCACGTTGGCATGCTGATTGAGCGCCCCCAGGATGTGGAACCCGCCTTGCGCGAGGCCCGCAAGCTGAAGGACCGCACGGTGTTCATGGACTTCCGCACGGACCCGACTGAAAACGTGTTCCCTATGGTTCAGGCCGGCAAGGGCATCACTGAGATGCTGCTCGGCTCGGAGGATCTCTAAACAGTTTTGCATCAAATCGTGCTCTAGCCCACGTCTTTTGTGCGCTAGCTGCTATCATTTTTGAAGAATCTATTGTCTGCCGAGCTTTGCGGTTACCGCCGCACAGGGATGGCAGCGAAAAGAGGAATCGGTTTTTATGAAACACATCATTGCAGTTTTGCTGGAAAACGAGCCTGGCGCCTTGTCGCGTGTGGTGGGCTTGTTTTCGGCCCGCGGATACAACATCGAGTCCCTGACCGTGGCCCCCACGGAAGATCCGAGTTTGTCGCGCATGACCATCCAAACCCATGGCTCGGATGACGTGATCGAACAAATCACCAAGCACCTGAACCGCTTGATTGAGGTGGTGAAAGTGGTGGACCTTACGGAAGGTGCCTACATTGAGCGCGAGCTCATGATGGTGAAGGTTCGTGCGGTGGGTAAGGAGCGCGAAGAGATGAAGCGTATGGCCGACATCTTCCGTGGCCGCATCATCGATGTGACTGAAAAAAGTTACACCATCGAACTCACCGGTGACCAGTCCAAGAACGATGCGTTCCTGGAAGCCATCGAGCGTACTGCCATTCTGGAAACGGTGCGAACCGGCTCCAGCGGCATCGGTCGCGGCGAGCGCATTCTGCGGGTTTGATGAAGGTTTTCCTGTGTGCGCTTCGGCTGGCTCAACACACAGGGATTGTTTGGCGACAGTGTTTACCGTTCGCCCCGAGCTTAGGTAGTTTTTGCAACAGGGCGCTTTTCGCCAATATTTATTTCGGAGAGAAAAATGAAAGTTTTTTACGACAAGGATTGTGACCTGAGCCTGATCAAGGGCAAGACAGTTGCCATCATCGGTTACGGCAGCCAAGGCCACGCACACGCGCAAAACTTGAACGACAGCGGCGTGAAGGTCGTCGTCGGCCTGCGCAAGGGCGGAGCTTCCTGGGACAAAGTTAGCAAAGCCGGCCTGACCGTGATGGAAGTGAACGATGCAGTGAAGGCTGCGGACGTGGTCATGATCCTGTTGCCCGACGAGCAAATCGCCGAGGTGTACACCAACAACGTGGCTCCCAACATCAAGCAAGGCGCTTCTTTGGCATTTGCGCACGGCTTTAACGTGCATTACAACCAAGTCGTGCCTCGCGCAGATCTGGATGTCTGGATGGTCGCTCCCAAGGCGCCCGGTCACACGGTGCGCAACACCTACACCCAAGGTGGCGGAGTGCCTCACTTGGTCGCTGTGCACCAGGACAAGTCCGGCAAAGCCCGTGACCTGGCTCTGAGCTACGCCATGGCCAACGGTGGCGGCAAGGCCGGCATCATTGAAACCAACTTCAAGGAAGAAACAGAAACCGACTTGTTCGGTGAGCAGGCTGTTTTGTGCGGTGGCGCTGTCGAGCTGATCAAGATGGGTTACGAAACCTTGGTGGAAGCCGGTTACGCACCTGAAATGGCGTATTTCGAGTGCTTGCACGAGCTGAAGCTGATCGTGGACCTGATCTACGAAGGCGGTATCGCCAACATGAACTACTCCATCTCCAACAACGCGGAGTTCGGCGAGTACGTGACAGGCCCTGAAGTCATCAACGAAGAGTCCCGCAAAGCCATGCGCAACGCATTGAAGCGCATCCAGAACGGTGACTACGCCAAGATGTTCATCCAAGAAGGCCGTTTGAACTACCCAAGCATGACCGCACGCCGTCGCAACACTGCGGATCACCAGATCGAAGTGGTGGGTGCTCAGCTCCGCGCCATGATGCCTTGGATTGCCAAGAACAAGCTGGTGGACCAGACCCGCAACTAAGCCGCTGTGGCTTAACGCAAAAGGCCACCTCGGTGGCCTTTTGTATTGGTGGGTGTTCTTCTGAATGGCGGCATTGCACTGCTTTACACTGCACCCCAATCGTGCCGGCACGGAGTGTTCCAGTGTGGATCGCTTGGTCGTGTGTGGCTGGCAAGGAGAATTTATGCATGATGGTTCTGAATCAAAAGTCGCAAGTGCTGAAGCCGTGGTCATGGTGAAGCGGCGCAAGGGCATTTATGTTCTGCCCAATCTGTTCACCCTGGCAGCATTGTTTGGCGGGTTTTACGGCATTGTGATGGCGATGAACGGCCGATACGATCTGGCCTGTGTCGGTATCTTTTTGGCCATGGTCCTGGATAGTCTCGATGGCCGCGTAGCGCGCATGACCAATACCCAAAGTGCCTTCGGTGAGCAGATGGATTCACTTTCCGACATGGTGTCGTTTGGTGCGGCTCCTGCGTTGATTTCGTACATCTGGGCGCTCAAGGAGCTGGGACGATGGGGCTGGATTGCTGCATTTGTGTACTGCGCCTGCGCGGCACTGCGATTGGCGCGTTTTAACGTCAATACGGCAGTCGTGGACAAGCGTTATTTCCAGGGCTTGCCTTCTCCTGCTGCGGCGGCGCTGGTGGTGGGTTTCATCTGGTTGATGACGGAGTTCGGATTCAAAGGCACTGAGGCGGTATGGGGTATTTCGATTGCCTGGATCACGTTCTGCTTCGCGTTGTATGCAGGGCTCACGATGGTGACCAACGTGCCTTTCTACAGCTTCAAAGATGTCAGCATGAAGAAGAGCGTGCCATTCGCCGTGAAACGCGGCTTGCACATGTAAATCTGTATTGGAGAAGAAGCGATGACAGACAAGTTGATCATTTTTGACACGACCTTGCGTGACGGCGAGCAGTCGCCCGGTGCATCCATGACGCGCGATGAGAAGTTGCGTATCGCGCGCCAGTTGGAGCGCTTGCGAGTGGATGTGATTGAGGCTGGTTTTGCAGCCAGCTCGAACGGCGATTTTGAGGCTGTTCAACTGATCGCCAACTCCATCAAAGATTCGACCGTGTGTTCGCTGTCGCGGGCCAATGACCGTGACATCGCTCGTGCAGCAGAGGCCCTCAAGGGCGCCAATAGCGCACGTATTCACACTTTCATTGCAACGTCTGCCTTGCACATGGAAAAGAAGCTGCGCATGACCCCTGAACAGGTGTTGGAGCAGGCCAAGCAGTCCGTGCGGTTTGCGCGCAACTTGGTGGGAGATATCGAGTTCAGTCCTGAGGACGGTTACCGTAGTGACCCGGACTTTCTCTGCCGTGTTCTGGAAGCGGTGATTGCCGAAGGGGCGAGCACCATCAATGTGCCGGATACCGTGGGTTATGCCGTGCCAGAACTGTACGGCAACTTCATCAAGAATTTGCGGGAACGCATTCCTAATTCGGATAAAGCGATCTGGTCGGTGCACTGCCATAACGACCTCGGCATGGCTGTCGCCAACTCCTTGGCAGGTGTCAAGATCGGTGGTGCACGCCAGGTCGAATGCACCGTGAATGGTTTGGGCGAACGGGCCGGCAATTGCAGCTTGGAAGAAATCGTCATGGCGGTCAAAACCCGCAAGGACTATTTTGGTTTGGAGCTGGGTATCGATGCCAAGCACATCTTGGCTGCAAGTCGTATGGTCAGCCAGACTACCGGTTTTGTGGTCCAACCCAACAAGGCAGTCGTTGGAGCCAACGCTTTCGCCCACGCTTCGGGCATTCATCAGGATGGTGTCCTCAAAGCGCGGGATACCTACGAAATCATGCGCGCGGAAGACGTGGGCTGGACTGCCAACAAGCTGGTGCTTGGCAAGCTCAGTGGTCGCAATGCGTTCAAGCAGCGTTTGCAGGAGCTGGGCGTTCAGCTCGACAGCGAGTCGGAAATCAATGCAGCGTTTGCGCGATTCAAAGAGCTGGCTGATCGCAAGAGCGAGATTTTTGACGAAGATATCTTGGCTCTTGTCGGCGACGAAAGCGTGTCCTTGGAGAGCGAGCAATATGGCTTCGTGTCTCTGTCCCAGCACAGTGAAACCGGCGAACGTCCACGTGCGGCGATCGTCTTTACTGCTGGTGGCAAGGAAATGAAGGGCGAGTCCGATGGAAATGGTCCTGTGGACGCCTCTCTCAAAGCCATTGAGTCGCTCGTCAAGAGTGGTGCCGAGATGGTCTTGTACTCCGTGAATGCCATTAGTGGTTCAACTGAAAGCCAAGGCGAAGTGACGGTACGTTTGCAAAATAGTGGCCGGGTCGTTAACGGAGTCGGTGCTGATCCCGACATTGTGGTGGCCTCTGCGAAGGCTTATTTGAGTGCCCTGAACAAGCTTCAGAACAAAGCTGACAGGGTCGCCGCTCAAGGTTGAGCGCCGTCTTTTGAAAAATAGTTGAGGTTTGGCCTGCAAGTAGTTGATCTATTTGGAGTTTTTTGATTAAACTGACGCCAACCAAACAAAAGGTGGTTCCATTTCGCATAGAAGCACCTTTTTCAAAGGAAATACGTTGAAACGCATATTTACTCAACTGGGCGTGGCTGGCTTTTTGGTGTCGGCGCTGTTGCTGCCTCAAGATGCATCCGCAACGACAAAGCACAAAAAAGTGGTTGCCAAGGCTACGCCAACCAAAGTGCAGGCAAAGGTCAAGGCAGACCACATCAAAAAGCATGTCGCCAAAAGCAGCAAGCCTTCCAAGATCGTTGCTGCCGTGCCCAAGCCTTCTTATGGGCAACTCGCAGGATTGCACGGCAAGCAGGATCCGTTGGACTTGAAGTCCAGTGTGGCATTCGTAGTTGACCAGGACACCAAAGAGGTTCTGTTCAGCAAAAATGAAAACGCCGTGTTGCCCATCGCTTCCATCACCAAATTGATGACGGGTGTCGTAGTGAGCGAGGCAAGATTGTCCATGGACGAGACCATCGAAATCACACAGGCAGACGTAGATACGGAAAAAGGCAGCTCTTCACGCTTGCGTGTGGGGACCGAGTTGTCCCGTGGTGAATTGCTTCACTTGGCTCTCATGGCCAGCGAAAACCGAGCCGCTCATGCTTTGGGTCGTACATTCCCCGGTGGACTGCAGCATTTCGTAGGTCTGATGAATCAGAAAGCCAGAGTTCTGGGTATGGCCGATACCCAGTACGTAGAACCCACGGGATTGAACAGCCGTAATCAGTCCAGCGCCAAGGACTTGGCTACTTTGGTCAACTACGCCTACAGCGATGCCACATTGCGTGAGTTGTCGACATCCACCGGCTACCAGGTGGAAGTGGGGAACCGTACTCTTCAATACAACAACACCAATCGCTTGGTGAAAAATCCCGCTTGGGAAATTGGCTTGCAGAAGACGGGCTACATTACAGAAGCCGGACAATGTTTGGTTATGCAAGCCAAAATTGCAGGCCGAAAGCTGATCATGGTCTTCCTGGACTCCGCAGGCAAACTGACCCGTATTGCAGACGCTGAACGGGTACGCAAGTGGGTCGAAACGGGGCATCCTGCCACTGCCACGAGGTCTTCACCCTTGGCCCTACGCGGCTTCGACAGTCGCATAGCGACGAACTAAAAAAGGGCCTGTACATACAGGCCCTTTTTTCTTTCTGGGTCAGCGCAAATTCGGCCGGAAGCCCAATGTCTCGGAGATATGGCGGGCGGTTTCTTTCAGCTTGGGCAGCCAGTCGTCTTCCAATCGCCCGGAAGGTGCTGAAATCGACAGGCCTGCGACCAATTTGCCTTGGTCGTCGTAGATACCTGCGGCCATGCAACGGACACCTAATTCGAGTTCCTCATTGTCACTGGCTTGGCCATATTGGCGGACCTTCGCAAGCTCACGCTCTAATGAATCCAGTTCGGTAATACTGTTTTTGGTGTGCCCTTGCAGGCCCGTCCTGCTGGCGTAGGAGCGGATACGTAGCGGGTCATCGGCTGCCAAAAACAGTTTGCCCACGGAGGTCAAGTGGAGTGGTGCTCTGCCACCGATAGCACGCACCACTTGCATGCCACTGCGCTCACTGTAGGCGCGTTCCACATAAATGATTTCGTCTCCTTGGCGCATGCTCAGATTGACGGGCTGCTGTGTCAGCTTATGGAGTTCCCGCATCGGCCCTAGGGCGGCGTCCCGTACGTTGAGTCGGGCTTTGACCAGGTTACCCAATTCCAAAAGTCGCATGCCCAAGCGGTAGCTACCCGACTGAGGGCGATCCACAAAACGACCGGACACCAAGTCGTTGAGGATGCGGTGGGTCGTTGAAGGATGCAGGCCTGCCTTTTCGCTGATTTCTTTCAGCGGAATTGCATCTTCGCGTGACGCCAGCACATCGATCAAGGTGAACATGCGTTCCAGAACCTGGACAGCCGGCGCGGATTGTGGGTCGTGTTCTTTTTTTGTCATGGTGGTGCTTTGCTGGATGTTAACCCGTCAAAGGATCATTCATGGTTCCTCAGGCTCGGCGAGTGTTTTCCAACTACCGTTTACCAGTAGTTCGTGAGGGCGAAACCGTGCCTTGTAATCCATTTTCGGGCTCTCAGTGATCCAATAGCCGAGGTAAACATATTGCAAGCCCAATTGCCGCGCCTGCTCAATTTGCCAGAGCACGTTGAAGGTGCCGTAGCTGGTCTGGGGTTCCGGCGCGAAAAAAGTGTAAACAGCCGAGATGCCGTTGTCTAGAACATCGAGTATGGAGACCATCTTGAGTTCGCCGACCGCGTCAGGAGTAGCAGGTGCTTTCCGGAACTCCACCAAACGGGAGTTCACTCGGCTGTGGAGCAAGAACTGCACGTATTGGTCGATACTGTCTTCGTCCATGCCGCCGCCTGTATGCCGGGTCACCTGGTATTTCAGATAGAGGTCGTAATGCTCAACGGAGAACCCTAGATTCAATACGCGAACCTGCAAATCAGCGTGCTGCTTCCATGCACGACGTTGGCTTTTGTCTGGCTTGAACTCGTTCACGGGAATCCGCAGAGGCGTGCAGGCTTGGCAGCCATCGCAATAAGGGCGGTAAGTGAACATGCCACTACGACGGAAGCCCTTCGCAACCAAGCTCGAATACGTTGCCGTGTCGATGATGTGGCTGGGCGTCGCCACTTGGGATCGTGCCTGACGATCGGGCAGATAGCTGCAGTCGTAAGGCGCGGTAGCGTAAAACTGCAGCGTCTGGAGAGGAAGGTCGGTCAGATCCGTCATGTGGGGTTTGCGCAGGCTGGCAACAGCTGATCCCAGTATAGGGGCTGAAACTTCCATTCGATTCCGGGTTGGGCCGTTGCATCCGATAAGTGGTTCGAGAAAATGCTCCGGTCAATCGGTCGGGCTCCCATGAATGCCAAATGGTCAGTCACCTGCTGGCAGTCGATCCAATCAATACCTTGTGCCTTCGACAGGCTCACCAAAGCTGTCAGTGCGATCTTGGATGCATCTGTCTGTCGCGCAAACATAGACTCTCCGAAAACCGCACGACCTATGGAAACGCAATACAGCCCTCCTAGCAAGACACCGTCCTGCCATGTCTCCACACTATGAGCGTGCCCGCGTTTGTGCAGCTCCAAATAGGCAGCTTTTATCTCTGGAACGATCCAAGTCCCGCTTTGACCGGCTCGCTCGCTGCCAGAGCACGCCTCGATGACCGCTCCAAAGTCGTGATCCACCCGGATCTCCGCGCCTGGCGTGTTACGGAACTTTTTGATGACTTTTCGCAGCGACCGGTGCAGCCGGAATTCGCGGGTGCGCAGCGTCATGCGTGGATTGGTGCTCCACCATAGAGTCGGTTGTCCATCGCTGAACCAGGGAAAGATTCCCTGTCTATACGCATCCAACAAGGTACCCGCGTCCAGTGAGCCACCGGCGGCCAATAGGCCGGGCGCGGGCGTATCGTCCCCCCACGCCTCGAAAATGGAGGGAAACGGATCAGCCGGCTGCAGCCAAGGCAAGGGAGGGGGGGAAACAGGCATTCAAGTGGTTTCCAAAAAATCAGCGTCGTGGCCAAAACAGCCCTCAAATCGGGTTAGAATACCAGCTGTCGGGGTGTAGCGCAGCCTGGTAGCGCATCTGCTTTGGGAGCAGAGGGTCGCGAGTTCGAATCCCGCCGCCCCGACCATTCTTTCAAAATCAAAGGCTCTGAAGTTTTACTGCTTTGGGGCCTTTGTTCTTTGTGCCCGTAGCTCAGTTGGATAGAGCAACAGCCTTCTAAGCTGTGGGTCGGGGGTTCGATCCCCTCCGGGCACGCCACCGTGCGAGTTTAAGTACCCAGCGGTGTCACTGCACCCATAAGTGTGCCGCTTCGGCATGCAATTGCTTCCAAAATTGGGCGGCACGCATATCCTTCATAAGCCCGACAGTGAAATCTTCTTCGTTTCGCCAGCGAACGGGGCAGTAGTCTCCTCGAATTGGCGGTTTGGACGCAGATTCTTCTAAACGCAGTTTTTGAAATGGCACGCTTATGAAAACTGCGGCACGGAATTGCTTCTGATAGGTTGCTTATTTTCAGGGACGAGAGCGCCAGGGGAAAAACTTTTCCTGCGGGACGCTTGTTCAGATAAACATGCGCGCCTGAATGAAGCAGCAGTCGACCCAAAGCCTACTTCCGCGCCGTCTAATTCGATGCCAGTGAGCAGACATTCAACAAGTTGCAATACAGCAAAAGCTGGATTAACCCGAATTGAAAGGACGTCGTTTAGCTTGCACAGGAATCGTGTTCGACGTTTGAGCTGAGCGGACACCCCCGGGAAGGCGCTTAGCTAGCGCGGAGGAAGATGGCACTGGCCGTTTCGCAGGCCAAGCGGCTTGCCGGTGGAGGTCCGCTCGAGCGAAGGGTTAGCCGTCACTGCGCTTCGGCAGCAACTTGCCCACTGAGTCGAGCAACTCCTTCATTGAGCCGATGACTTTGTCAGACCGTTCTGGATCGGCTCTACGAGTTGTTGGGGCGCTGAAGATGACGTTCGTCGCGCCGGTGACGATCTGGTCGCGCACAGCTGGTTCACGCGTCAAGTCCCCATAGTTGGGCAGTGATGTGGCTACTGCTGCCTTGTGCGCATACTCCTCCTCGAAGTCTCGTTCCTTCTTGTACTGCGAGAAAGAGAATCCAAAGGCCGCGTACAGTGGCAGTAGAACAACAGACCGAAGCAGGACCGAGGCCCACATTACGTCGGTGGAGGCAGTCGGTTGCTTGGCGGCAATGAGTGCGTCGCCTACGGCGGACGCGAACCCGTAGGTGGCATGAACGCAGTAGCCGCCGACTAGGAGCGCTAGCACGCCCCAAACTATCCGGCCCGCTAGGAGCACTGACTTGCGGGCAGTGAATGCTTCGGATAGCGAGCCCGCCACCGCCGGCGCGATGAGCGTTTTTACTTCATCACGTAGTCGTTCGACCTCGACTCGGGCCTGTGTAAGACGCTCCAGTTCCGAGGTCACGGCCGCCGATGTGCGCTCAAGAGTTGCGCCACCGAGTGCGAGCGACGTGGCGCCGAACATCCGCAAGTGGTAAGCGAGGGAATCGAGCTGCGGCGCGAAGTTCTGGAACGTGGACTGATCGCGCGAACTCTTGAGAGCTGCGTACGAGTTGTAAACGGCTTGCAGCACATTCTCTATGCTGTTGTAAGCGTGCCAGCTCAGATCGTCCCATGCGTCGTTGGCTGTCAGGCCGTCCATGGTGTCGAGGATGAACCGCATACTCTTCTTCGACTCGTCGAAGCTAAGGCCATCAAAGTCAGCAATAGCGATAGGCCACGTTTCGAACTCTCGGGGATTGAGGGTCAGAAACTGCTCGTATAGAGCCTTGCAACGATTGATTCGCGTTTGCTTCGACATAGCCTCGATTCTCAGTTCTTGTGATGGCTAACGTAGAAGTGAGCGGCTTGCGCAGCATTTCACGCAGGTCCGTTCGACTGCCGGGTTAAAAGGGCAAATCAATGCGCCCCCTGTCATTTACTTTTTGGGGGATTGCTAGATTTGCTGGGTTTGAGGGACGGTGTATTACCTGGTGTGATTTTGTTGTCACGACGGCGCTGATCCGGCTTCCCTGTTGATTGTGCTATAGGCTTGGGTCCTGGTTTAAGTGCCATGAATGCTCTCCTTTGTGATTTAAAAATTACAGTGTGCGCGTACCTAAGTTAACTTGTACCGCGAAGCTTTGCGGTCTGCCAGCCCGCATTCTGTCGATTTGGCCACGCTCTGAACATCCCCCATTTGGGTGAATCTTTTAACGCCTACTTCCAACTCGCAGTGCCGAAGTCCGAACCTCAATGCAGACATTGCCCAACAACTGCTGCTGGCCCACAGATGGCATTGATTGCCTCCGGTGCAACTCACTCTGATCAGCACAAGAAAATCAGCTGTTGGTGGTCAGCAAATTCCGGAACAGATCGTCAAGTCAACCGGAATATGCAGTGAGATACGTAAGACCTATATCTCCAAAACTAAACTTCGATCAAACTTTGGGTTCTCGAATTTTGCCTCTTCCATCCTCTTGATAGAACGACGATTCAACACATACCCAGCCGGATTCGCTAGTACTCTGCATCGGCCAATCTGGTAATCGAAACTATCGTGGACATGACCATGAATCCAGAGGTCTGCACCCTGCAGAAGGTCACCAAGGTCACTGACAAAGGCGGCGCTTAATAGGTCGCCTTGGTACTTCTCATGGACTGAGTTCGGATGAGGTCCGTGATGCGTCACGACCACGGTCTTTCCATCAAATGGCTTCGCAAGCTCATCCTTGAGCCATTGACACGACTGCGAATGAATCGTCAATGCGTCTGCCGGTGAGAAGGCGCCTCTTTCCATCCGGATTAGCCGATGGTCATTCTGGGCTGCTGCCGGTTTCAAAGACACTTTGTTAAGGTGGTCGATGAAACAGGAGATTGCAAATGGCAACGAGAAGGCAATTCAGCCGGGAGTTCAAGGTTGAAGCTGTAAAGCTTGTAACTGAACGCGGGGTTGGCGTGAGCCAAGCAGCACGGGATTTGGATGTGGGGGAAACGGTTCTACGCCGTTGGATGCGAGAGCTGACGCAAGACCCGCAGCAGGCATTTCCTGGCAAGGGTGTCATGAAGCCCGAACAAGCCGAGATTGAGCGACTTCGCAAGGAAGTAGCCAAGCTCAAGATGGAACGCGACATATTAAAAAAAGCCGCGGCCTACTTCGCCAGGGAATCGATGTGAGATTCGACTTTGTGGCGAAACACCGAGTGGCCTGGCCGGTGAGACTGATATGTGGGGCGCTCGGTGTCTCACGTAGTGGCTTCTATGCGTGGCTAAACCGCCCCAGAAGCCAACGCAGCCAAGCCGATGAAGTGATGGGCATCCTGGTGCGCCAAAGCTTCATTGGCAGCGACAGGACCTATGGTGCCCGTCGCGTATGGCATGACGTGCTGGCATTGGGACACCCCTGTGGCCTGCATCGGATTGAACGTCTCATGCGTGAGCAGGCTTTGCGGGCACGCCCCAGACGCCGTGGACTCCCACAAGACCGAGGCCAGCGCAGTGCGATTGCTGACAACGTTCTGGACCGCCAATTCCAGGCTGATGCACCCAACCAGAAATGGGTTGCTGACTTCACCTACATCTGGACGGCTGAGGGCTGGCTATACGCAGCTGCGGTGCTGGACCTGTACTCGCGTCGGATTGTTGGCTGGTCAATGCACGACAGCATGACCTCGCAATTGGTGGCCGACGCGCTGATGATGGCGGTGTGGCGCCGGGGTAAGCTGGTGGCGCTGCTGCATCACTCGGACCAGGGTAGCCAATACACCAGCGAGCACTTCCAGCAACTGCTCAAGGAACAAGGCATTACATGCAGCATGAGCCGGGCTGGCGAGGTCTGGGACAACTCCGCTATGGAGAGCTTCTTCAGTTCGCTCAAGACCGAACGCACAGCCCGGAAGGTCTATCGAACCCGAGAGCAGGCACGTGCCGATGTGTTTGATTACATTGAACGGTTCTACAACTCTACGCGTCGGCATTCCACGCTGGGGTACGTAAGTCCGATACAGTTTGAGGAAGCTTTAAAAGCTTAGGTCGGTGTCTACGAGACCGGCAGCAGCCCATTTTGTTGCAACACTGGTTTGACCTCTTGAGGCGCCAACTGAGAATCACTTAAGTTTGATAAGGAATTGTTCTGGCGATTCAGCTCATTGACAATTTTAAAAAAGA